>NZ_FMHZ01000002.1:3146111-3448055 GCF_900090315.1 Micromonospora citrea
TAGGACCAGTTGCGGTTCAGGTCGGTGCCGACGTACGACGAGCCGCTGTTCGGCTGCCGGTTCTTGCGCCAGGACCGGTAGGAGCCGGTGGCGATGTCGTACTCGCTGCCGTCCGGGTTGACCGTGGGCACGATCCAGATCTCCCGGGTGTTCACGATGTTGGTGACCCGGGAGTCGCTGCCGTAGCTGTCGGTGAAGAGGTTGAGCAGGTAGATCGCCATCTCGACGGTCAGGTGCTCGCGGGCGTGCTGCTGCGAGTTGAACAGGATCTCCGGCTCGCTCTCGTCGGTGGCGACGTTGTCGGAGATCTTCACCGCCATCAGGTCCCGGCCCTCGTACGAGGAGCCGATGCTGATCTTCCGGGCGATCGACGGGTGGTCGGCTACCACCTTGTTCACCACGGCGGTCAGCTCGGCGTAGTCGTGGTAGTTGGAGTCGGCCGGCGGGAAGGCGGCGGTGCCGACGTCCCCCTCGGCGTGGTCGTGCCCGTCGGCGGACGGGGCGGCGACCGCCTCCAGCCGGAAGCCGAGCCGGGTGATCGCCGCCGCCTCGGCGGGGGTGGCCGAGACGTTCAGGACGCCGTGCTCGACATGGTCGATGGCGGCGCCGGTGCCGGCGACGGCGGTGCGGTCGGCCACCGTACGCGGGCCGAGCACCCGGTAGGACGTGGCCGCGGAGTCGGCCGCGTGCTCCGGCGCGGGCCGGGCGGCGGCCGGCGCCGCGGCGACCGTGAGCAGGCCGAATCCGGCTGCTACGGCGATCGCCAGGCGGCGGCGGAGGGTGGTGTTGCGGAAGGCCATGGACAACCTCCTCGGGGGGCGGGAGGAGATCCCGCTCGGTGGAGGACACTCCACCACGCTCACATGGTCATATCAACATTCATCGCTATCCAGTTGCATGCCATCCTGATCCTCACGTCGGCAAGGATTTTCCATAGTTGGACCTATAGCGAAAGTTCCTTCCGGGCGGGACACTGACCCGCAACGATCCGTCCGTCCCTGCGGAGGACCCATGGCCCGAACCCGCCTGCGCACGGCCGCCCTCGCGGCCGCCACCGCGCTCACCCTTCTCGGCACCGCGACGCCCGCCGTCGCGGCGCCCGTCACGGCCCCGTCGACCACCCGCCCGGTGGTCCACGACGAGCAGATCACCTTCCAGGACTGGTCCCGCCACCCCGACTGGCGTCGCGGCACCCACGCCGGCACGAAGGCCGTTCCCGGCCTCCGGCCCGGCGTCACGCTGGCCACGCCGCTCGGCACCACCGACTACACCGACCCGCACACCGGCGTGACCCGGAGCTGGGAGTACGCGACCTGGACCTCCCCGGTCACCCAGGTCGGGTTCGACGCCACCGAGCTCATCGCCTCGTGGAACGCGAACACCCCGGCCGGCACCTGGATCCAAGTGGAGATGCAGGGCACCTACAACACCGGCGTCCAGACCAAGTGGTACGTCATGGGGCGCTGGGCCTCCGGCGACGCCGACATCAAGCGGACCAGCGTCAACCGGCAGGGCGACCCCTGGTCGACCATCTGGACCGACACGTTCAGCATCGACGACGCCTCGGTCGGGGTGCTGCTGCGTGCCTACCAGCTGCGGCTCACCCTCTACCGCGCGCCGGGCCAGAAGGCCTCGCCGGTCGTGCACACGCTGGGCGCGATGAGCTCCAACGTGCCGGACCGGTTCACCGTCACCCCGAGCGCCGGCGGCATCGCCTGGGACAGGGAACTCGCCGTGCCGCGCTACTCGCAGAACATCCACACCGGCCACTACCCCGAGTACGACGGCGGCGGCCAGGCCTGGTGCTCCCCCACCTCCACCACCATGGTCATCGAGTACTGGGGCCGCAAGGCCTCCGAGGAGGACACCTCCTGGGTCGACCCGACCTACCCGGACCCGACGGTCAACCACGCCGCCCGGATGGTCTACGACTACCAGTACGACGGCGCCGGCAACTGGCCGTTCAACACCGCGTACGCGGCCAGCTTCCCCGGGCTGGAGGCGCGGGTCACCCGGCTGCACTCGCTGGACGAGGTGGAACGCTTCATCGCCGCCGGCATCCCGGTGGTGACCAGCCAGTCCTTCCTGGCCAGCGAGCTGGACGGGGCGGGCTACGGCACCTCGGGGCACCTGTTCGTGGTCGTCGGCTTCACCGCCGAGGGCGACGTGATCGTCAACGACCCCGCCTCGTCGAGCAACGACGCGGTGCGCAACGTCTACCCGCGCGAGCAGTTCGAGCAGATCTGGCTGCGCACCAAGCGGATCAACGCCAACGGCGGCGTCTCCGGTGGCTCCGGCGGCGTCGTCTACCTGATCAAGCCCGACCGGATGCCGTGGCCGCACGTGCCCGGCTCCACCAACTGGTGACCTGACCGCCCGACGTCACCGATCGAGGGGCTCGCGCCTCCCGGGTCCGCCCCGGGGGCGCGGGCCTCTCGTCACTTCTCGGCGGCGGGGCCGTCCGGGTCCTGGTCGTCGCCGGCGAGGGCCGAGCGCAGCCGCTCCTTCTCCGCGCGACGACGCTCGGCGGCCTCGGCCATCTCCACGGCCATCTCGTCCCGCCAGCCCTTGAGCAGGAAGAACGAGGCGGCGGCCGAGAAGGCCAGCGCCAGCATCAGCTTGACGAAGAGATTCATGTCGACCAGCCAGAGGGCCGCCAGCACGGCGACGAACAGCCCGATCCGGCCCAGCGTGTACTTGACCGCCGCGCTCACGTTCCGCACTCCGTTTCTCCGCCTCCGGGGTGGCCCCGGTGCGGGTTCAGCCCGTCCGGCGGGCCAGCCAGTGGACGCCGTGGAACCAGACCACCGCGTACGCGAGGGTGAGGGCCGCCGCGCCCAGCCCGCCGGAGGCCAGCGGCGGAAGCCCGGCGGCCAGGCCGGCCACCACCAGCCCCGCGACCAGCCCCACGGCGCCGGCCGCGAGCCCCGCCACCACCCGGGCCGCCCCGAACTCCCAGGCCCGGAAGTCGTCCCAGAACAGCCAGGCCGGCAGGATCACCGCCAGCCACCCGTTGGCCCGCCCGAAGTCGCCGCTGCCGACCAGCGCGAAGGCCCAGTCGAACAGCAGCACCGCCAGCAGGCCGACGACCAGCCCGGCCAGGCTCACCCCGAGCAGGTCGCCCAGGGTGAGGATGCGCCCCTCGGCGTCGCGCCGGGGGAACCCGCTCCGCTGCTCGGTCATGGCCTACGAGGGTACGTGCCGGCTCAGGCCCAGACCTGCTGCGGCTCGGCGCGCCGCTCCGCCAGGGACGGGGCGGCGTCGTACTCGCGGACCACCTCGTAGCGGGTGTTCCGCTCGACGGGGCGGAAGCCGGCGTCCCAGATCAGGTGCAGCAGGTCGTCACGGTGCATCGTGTTCGGGGTGCCGTACGAGTCGGCGTCGTGGGTGATCTTGTATTCGACGACCGAGCCGTCCAGGTCGTCCACGCCGAAGTTGAGCGAGAGCTGGGCGACCGACAGCCCGTGCATCACCCAGAAGCACTTCACGTGCGGGACGTTGTCGAAGAGCAGCCGGGAGACCGCGAAGGTCTTGAGCGACTCGGCCGGCGAGGCCATCGTCGTGCGGGCCTGGATCCGGTTACGGATCTTGCCGTCGGCCGAGTCGACGAAGTCGTGCTGGTAGCGCAGCGGGATGAAGACCACGAAGCCGCCGGTCTCGTCCTGCAGCTCGCGCAGCCGCAGCACGTGGTCGACCCGGTGCCGGGGCTCCTCGATGTGGCCGTAGAGCATGGTCGACGGCGTCTTCATGCCCTTGCTGTGCGCCAGCCGGTGGATGCGCGACCAATCCTCCCAGTGGCAGGCGTGGTCGACGATGTGCTGGCGGACCTCCCAGTCGAAGATCTCCGCGCCGCCGCCGGTCAGCGACTCCAGGCCGGCGTCCATCAGCTCGTCGAGGATCTCGTCGGCGGTCAGGCCGCTGATCTTCTCGAACCACTGCACCTCGGTCGCGGTGAACGCCTTGAGCTTGACGTTCGGCAGCGCCGCCTTCAGCTCGCGGAGCACCTTCGGGTAGTAGCGCCAGGGCAGCGTGGGGTGCAGGCCGTTGACGATGTGCAGCTCGGTGAGCTGCTCGTCCTCCATCTCCTTGGCCTTGCGGACCGCCTCGTCGATGCGCATCGTGTAGGCGTCCTTCTCGCCCGGCTTGCGCTGGAACGAGCAGTACGCGCACGAGGCGGAACAGACGTTGGTCAGGTTGAGGTGCCGGTTGACGTTGAACATCACCCGGTCGCCGTTGAGCTCCGTACGCCTGTGGTGGGCCAGCCGCCCCAGCCACGTCAGGTCGTCGCTGTCGTAGAGGGCGATGCCGTCCTCGCGGGTCAGCCGCTCGCCCGCGTACACCTTCGCTTCGAGCTCACGCTTGAGTCCGGCGTCCATCGAAAGCCACGTCCCTTCCACCTGCGGTAGGAATCGAGCGTACGTCGGGCCGCCGACGTCCCCGCAGCACGGTCGACCCCCGTGCCCTCGCTCACCGAACTCTCAGTCTCCCGTAACCCGTCGATCCATCGACATGGCTGCCTGGGTGAGGTAAGACAGGATGGGACGTTCGACACACACTGGTAGCGTCCTCACGGCCGCGCCCATCCGGCGCGGCGACACCACGCCGGACGGGGAGCGGAATGGTCGACAGCGGGCGCGGGCGACGGCAGCGACGACGGAGCCCGGTGATCTCGCCGGTGCTGCGCCCGGCGCTCTGGTCCGCCCTGCTCGGAGCCGTCGCCGCCACGGTCCTCGCCAACCCGGTCCAGGCCGACCCGGCCCTGCCCTCGAGCGTCCCCGACAGCGGGTCCCGCCCGGTCGTCACCGGATCGCTCCAGCTGCCCGGCGGAGCGCCGGGCAGCGGTGTGCCGGGCCTCGTGGGCGCGCCCGGCAGCACCGTCCTGCCGGGCGGCAGCCTGGTCAACGGCCCGCTCGGCGCCCAGATCTACGCCGCCGAGGCCCAGGTCGGGCAGCTGCGCGACCAACTGCTCCTGCTGCTGCAGAAGCGCACCGAGGCGGAGACCCAGCGGGCCACCGCCGAGCGCGACCTCGCGCTCGCCAGGGAGGCGCTGGCCCGCGCCCAGGAGGGCGCCGACGTCGCCGCCGCGGGCGCGTTCAAGGCCGCCGCCGCCCTCCCCCCCGGCGAGTTCGCCAACGACCTGCACGAGCTGAGCCGGCTCGCCCGCATCGTCCGGGGCGAGAAGGCCGAGGGCGGCACCACCGCCGCCGAGGGCGAGCTGTCCCGCGCCCGCACCGGCGAGCAGGCGGCCAACCAGGCGATGGTGTCGGCCGAGTCCCGGCTCAAGGGCGCCCAGACGGAATACGCGGCCGGCGAGAAGTCCCTACGCGACGCCGAGGCCAAGCTCGCGAAGCTGCGCCGCGACAACGCCGCCCAGCTCGTCGAGCTGGAACGCCAGCAGGAGGCCCTCGACCAGCAGCTCGGCGCCGACTACCTCGGCAACGAGACCGCGAACGGGCTGGCCGCCCACCCGACCGCACTGAAGGCCGTGGCCTACGCCAAGGCGCAGCTCGGCGACCCCTACCTGTGGGCCGCCGAGGGGCCGGACCGGTTCGACTGCTCCGGCCTGATCTACGCCGCGTACCGGCACGCGGGCTACTACGGGCTGCCCCGGGTCTCCCGGGACCAGTACTACGCCACCCGCTCCCGCACCGTGTCCCGCTCCGCGCTGCTCCCCGGCGACCTGGTCTTCTTCGCGTCCGGCACGAGCTGGACGACGATCCACCACATGGGCATGTACGTCGGCGGCGGAAAGATGATCCACGCGCCGACCACGGGCGACGTCGTCAAGATCTCCCCGGTGCGCTGGTCCCGCCTCTACGCGGCGACCCGCGTGATCGGGGCGGTGCCCGCGCCGACCAGCACCCCGTCGCCCACGCCGACGCAGAGCACGTCGCCCACGCCGAAGCCGACGGGCAGCGCCAAGCCGACCGCGAAGCCCACGTCGCCGTCGCCGAGCCCGTCGACCTCGCCGTCGACCTCGCCCTCGGCGTCGCCCAGCGGGTCGCCGTCGCCCAGCACGTCGCCCACGCCCAGCACGTCACCGTCGCCGTCCCCGATCGAGTCGTCCGGGTCGCCGTCGGCGAGCCGCTCCGCCTCGTCGGCGCCGAGCGCCACGTCGGGCGCTGTGGTGCCGAGCGCCACGTCGGGCGCTGTGGCGCCGACCACGGCGGCGGGCAGTGCCGACCCGACGGGCAGCACCTCGGCGAGCACCGGTAGCTGACCGGGGCGGTCGGCCCCCGCCCGGCGCGCCGACGCCGGTCCGCGCCGACCATCGGCCCGCTACGCACTCCGGCTGTGCCGCACGGCCGGAATGTGGCACGGTGACAGTCAGACACGTCCGGTCCGACGCCGCGGACCCGGGCGCGAGCGTGGCGCGGAGGGCGAGCATGGCCGAGCATGAGGTTCCGGGGGAGCCGGTCGACCAGGGATCCACGCCCCCCGACCGGAGTCACGCCGGGTCCGCGCAGCCCTCGGCGTCCGGCGGGTCCGTCGCGACCGCGGCCGACGACGGGTCCGCGTCGGGCGCCGGCTCCGCGGGCCCGTCGGGGTCGTCGACCGAGCCGCCCGCCGACGACGTACGCCGGCAGCCCGCCCGGGGTCGGGTGAGCGTGGCCACCGCCACCGCTCCCGGCGACGGGGAGGCGCCGCCGCCGGCCCGCCCGACCGCCGGCACCACCTACCGTGCCACGGATGCGAGCGCCCCGGCCGGTGGCGTCCCCGAGCAGCGCGGCACCGCCGCGGCCCGGGCCAGCGCCGCCGTGCCCGGGATGCGGCGGGTCTCCGCCGACGAGGCGGCGGCCATCCGGTCACGCACCGGCGAGGCCCGGGTCTACGGGGCTGCGCCGGTCAATCCGGAGCCGCCGGAGCCCGCCCAGCCGCCGGAGCCGGCGCAGCCGCCCAAGCCGCCGGTCCCGGAGCCCGAGCCGGCGCCGGCCCCCGTGCCGCCGGTGCCCGGACCGACCCCGCCGTCGCCGAACCCGCCGGTCCCGAACCCGACCCCGCCGCTCCCCGTTCCCCACCCGCCCGGCCCGGTGCCGCCCCGCCCGACGCCCCCGGGTCCGGTGCCGCCCGTGCCGGGTCCGCCGGCGCCGCCTCCCGGACCACCTGTGCCCGCACCGCCACCCCCGCCGGGTCCGATGCCGGCACCGCCGTTCCCGCCGCCGCCCGCGACGGCCCCGACCTCGTCGGGGGCGCCCGCGAGCGCGCCGGTCTCCGCGCCCCCGCCGGCCCCCGCGCCGCCGTTCCCCACGCCGCAGGTCTCCGCGCCGCCGGCCGTCTCGCCGCAGGTCTCCGCGCCGCCGGCCAGCGCCGTGCCGCCGTTCCCCGCTCCGCCGGTCTCCGGGCCCCCGCCGGCCTCCGCGCCGCCGTTCCCCGCGCCGCAGGTCTCCGCGCCGCCGGCAGCCTCGCCGTTCTCCGCGCCGCCGGCCGCCGCGCCGCCCGTGCCCGCCCCCGCCCTGCCGACGTGGCCGCCGTCGACCAGCCCGGGCGACCGCCGGCCGGGCGGCGCCGAGCCGGCCACGGCTCCCTGGGAGGCGCGCCGGTCGACCGGGCGGCCGGCCGACGCGGTTTCGGGCGGGCGGTCCGACGGCACCCCCGCAGGCCGCTACGACGGCGGGCCCGACCTCGGCACGATCTACGGCGCCGGCACGGACGGCCCGGGCTTCGCCACGGTCGCGTTCCCGGCCAACAACCCCCTGGAGAACTCCGGGTCGCTGACCGGGCACATCCTGGCCCAGGGCTGGACGGAGACCCCCACCGAGGAGCGGTCCAGCACCACCAAGGTGGTGATCGTCCTGGCCACCTCGCTGGGTCTGCTCGTGGCGATCAGCGTGCTGATCGTCCTGCTCGCCACCGACACCGTGGGCGGGCTGGTGGGCGGCGCCCTGACCGGGTGAGCCGCCCGGCGACGGCCATGGTGAGCCCGCCCACTACCGATCCGTGGTGCGGTGGCGGGTTCGCCACGTCGCCGTACACTGGTGACGATCACTGACCCGGCGCGCCGTGCGCGCCCATGGGCGATCTTGCGGGCGATTCGGCGGCGTTCAGCTGCGGCAGGCCATCGCGAAGATGCGCCCCGCTCGAAAGGCATTTCTTGACCACGTTTGCTGAACCCAGCACGTTTCCGCCCGCCCTCCAGAGCCTCGACGCGCAGGCCGCCGAGCGGGACACCAGCCCGCAGGGCCCGGCCGCGCCGGTGACGGCCGAGGCCACCGACTTCGCCGCGCTGGGGTTGCCCCAGCCGCTGGTCCGCGCGCTCGCCCGGCAGGGCATCACCGCCCCCTTCGAGATCCAGCGCGCCACCGTGCCGGACGCGCTCGCCGGCCGCGACGTCCTCGGCCGGGGCCAGACCGGTTCCGGCAAGACCCTGGCCTTCGGCCTGCCGCTGCTGGCCCGGGTGGCCGACGGCGAGCGGGCCCGGCCGCTGCACCCGCGGGCCCTGGTCCTGGTGCCGACCCGCGAACTCGCCATGCAGGTCAACGACGCGCTGCTGCCGCTCGGCAAGGCCGTCGGAGTCTTCCTCAAGACCGCCGTCGGCGGCGTGCCGTACGACCGGCAGATCGACGCCCTGCGGCGCGGCGTGGAGATCGTCGTGGCCACTCCCGGCCGGCTGGGTGACCTGATCGCCCGGGGCGTCTGCAACCTGGACGACGTCGAGGTGACCGTGCTCGACGAGGCCGACCAGATGGCCGACATGGGCTTCCTGCCCGAGGTCACCGAGTTGCTGGCGAAGACGACGGCGGGCACCCAGCGGCTGCTCTTCTCGGCCACCCTGGACGGTGACGTCGACGCGCTGGTCAAGCGGTTCATGACCGACCCGGTGACCCACTCGACCGCGCCGTCCACCGCCTCGGTGTCCACGATGGACCACCACATGCTGCTGATCCCGCCGCACGACAAGTTCTCGGTGGCGGCGTCCATCGCGGCCCGCGACGGGCGGACCATGGTCTTCGCCCGCACCCAGCTCGGCGTGGACCGGCTGGTCGAGCAGCTCGCCGCGGTCGGCGTACGCGCGGGTGGGCTGCACGGCGGCAAGACCCAGCGGATGCGTACCCGCACGCTGGCCGAGTTCCGCGAGGGCCGGATGAACGTCCTGGTCGCCACAGACGTGGCGGCCCGGGGCATCCACGTCGACGGCGTCTCGCTGGTGCTGCACGTCGACCCGCCGAAGGACCCGAAGGACTACCTGCACCGTGCGGGGCGTACCGCCCGGGCCGGTGAGTCGGGCGCGGTCGCCACGCTGGTGCTGCCGAAGCAGCGCCGCACGACCCTCGCCATGCTGGAGAAGGCCGGCGTCGCGCCGGCGGAGACCCGGGTGCGGGCCGGCGACCCGGCGTTGGCCGAGCTGACCGGCGCCCGCGAGCCGAGCGGCGTCCCGGTCCGCAACGAGCCCGAGGAGCCGCGCCGGCACGGCGACCGGCCGGGCGGCGCGCGCCGCTTCGGCGACCGCGACGCCCGGGGCGAGCGCCGCCACGGCGACCGACCCACCGAGGGACGCGGCTACGGCGAGCGCCGCTACGGCGACCGACCCACCGAGGGACGCGGCTACGGCGAGCGCCGCTACGGCGACCGGCCCACCGACGGCCGGGGCTACGGCGAGCGCCGCTACGGCGACCGGCCCACCGACGGCCGGGGCTACGGCGAGCGCCGCTACGGCGACCGGCCCACCGAGGGACGCGGCCACGGCGAGCGCGGCTTCGCCGACCGGGGCGAGCGCCGCCACGGCGACCGGCCCTACGGCGACCGCCCGCAGGGCGAGCGCCGCTACGGCGACCGACCCACCGACGGCCGGAGCTACGGCGACCGACCCCAGGGCGAGCGCCGCTACGGCGACCGACCCACCGAGGGACGCGGCCACGGCGAGCGCGGCGAGCGGCGCTTCGGCGACCGGGGCGGTTTCCGGCCCGAGGGCCGGGGACGCGACGACCGGCCGCGCGACGACCGGCGGGGCTTCGGCGGGCGGCCGCCGGCCCGTACCCACTGATCACGAGCGGCCGACCGGAACGCCGCCGTGGAGCACGTGCTCCACGGCGGCGTTTCCGCATCCCCTGCCGGTGTCGGTCCGGTCGCGTAACGTCCGGCTCATGCCGACCATGCCGAAGTCGCTCTTCTGGACCCGGACGGACACCGCCGGCAGCGAGCACGCGCTGCTCGACGACGGCCGAGGGCTGACGGCCCGGGGCACGCTCACCGCCGTCGACCCGGTGCCCTACACCTGCCGCTACCAGCTCGCCACCGACCCGGAGTGGGTCACCACCCGGGTGGAGGTCGAGGTGGAGGGCTCGGGGTGGCTGCGGAGCGTACGCCTGGAACGGGCCGGCGACCGGTGGCGGGTGACCACCGGCGAGCAGGGTGACCTGGACGCGGCGCTGCGGGCCGCCGGCCACCCGCCCACCGGGTTGGCCGGCACCGACGACCCGGACCGGCTGACCGAGGCGCTGGACGTCGACCTCGGCGGTTCGCCGCTGTTCAACGCCCTGCCGGTGCGCCGCCTCGGGTTGCCCCGGGCGACGGCCGACACGCCGCACCGGATCGCCGTGGCCTGGGTGCTGGTGCCCAGCCTGATGGTGGTGCCCGCCGAGCAGGTCTACACGCCGCTCGGTCCTGGTCGGGTCCGCTTCACCAGCGACACGTTCACCGCCGACGTCGACCTCGACGCCGAGGGCTACGTAATGCGCTACCCGGGGCTGGCCGAGCGCGTCGACCCGCGCTGACCCGCCGAGGCGTCAGGCTGGCCAGGCGCCGTCGGCGAGGAAGCGCTCGATCGTCGCGAGGTGCGGCTCCAGGTCGAGCCCCTGGGCGGCCACCCAGCCGTCGGCGTAGTAGGTGTCGGCGTAGCGGTCGCCGGCGTCGCAGATCAGGGTGACCACCGAGCCGGTGCGGCCCTCGGCGAGCATCTCCGCGATCAGCCCGAACGCGCCCCACAGGTTGGTGCCGGTCGAGCCGCCCACCCGGCGGCCGAGCACGGCCGAGCCGGCGCGCATGGCGGCCAGTGAGGCGGCGTCGGGCACCTGGACCATCCGGTCCACCACCGAGGGCAGGAACGACGCCTCCACGGTCGGCCGGCCGATCCCCTCGATCCGGGAGCCGCGCCCGGTGCGGACCGACCAGTCGGCGGCCTGCCAGGCGGGATAGAACGCGGAGTTCTCCGGGTCGACCACGCAGAGCTTGGTGGGCAGCCGCCGGTAGCGGGCGTACCGGCCGATGGTGGCGCTGGTGCCCCCGGTGCCGGCGCCGACCACGATCCAGGTCGGCACGGGATGCCGTTCCAGCGCGAGCTGCGCGTAGATCGACTCGGCGATGTTGTTGTTGCCCCGCCAGTCGGTGGCCCGCTCGGCGAAGGTGAACTGGTCCATGAAGTGGCCGCCGGAGTCCTCCGCCAGCCAGCGGGCCTCGACGACCACCTTGGCCGGGTCGTCGACGAGGTGGCAGCGCCCGCCCTGGAACTCGATCTGGGCGATCTTCTCCGGCGACGTGGAGGCCGGCATCACCGCGATGAACGGCAGGCCCAGCATCCGCGCGAAGTAGGCCTCCGAGACCGCCGTGGAGCCGGAGGACGCCTCCACGATCGTGGTCTCCGGGCCGATCCAGCCGTTGCACAGCCCGTAGAGGAAGAGCGAGCGCGCCAGCCGGTGCTTGAGCGAGCCGGTGGGGTGCACCGACTCGTCCTTGAGGTAGAGGTCGATCCCCCAGGCGCGGGGTAGCGGGAACGGCAGCAGGTGGGTGTCGGCGGACCGGTTGGCGTCCGCCTCGACGGTGGCGATCGCCTCGGTCACCCAGCGCCGGCTGGCCTCGTCGCACCGGTCGAGATGAGTCACGCCCGAAACCTAGCAAGCCCGGTCAGCGCGGCCCGGCTCCGGCCCGGCGGCGCTGGCGGCGCTGGCCCGCCCGCCCGGCGGCGAGGATCAGCGGGGCGAGCCGCACCGCCGCGCCGGGCAGCGCGTCGAGCAGCCGTACCTGCGCGCCGCGCCAGCGCGGGACGCTGACCACGGGGCGGGGCCGGCGAGCCAGCCGCGCGGCCCGGCGGGCCACCCGCTCGGGGCTCAGCAGCGTCCCGGTGAAGGAGGCCGCGGCATTCGCGTCGTCCAGCCGGCCGTGCAGCATCGGCGTCCAGATCCCGTCCGGGCACAGGCACGAGACGTGTACGCCCCGGTGCCCGGCCAGCCGCAGGTCGGCGAGGGTGCCGATGCTGAAGGCGATCAGCGCGTGCTTGCTGGCCGCGTAGACGGTCTCGCCGGGAGCGGCCACCAGCCCGGCCAGCGAGACGACGTTGACCACGTGCCCGTGCCCCCGGGCCCGCATGACGGCCAGCGCGGCGAGGGTGCCGTTCATCGCGCCGAGGGTGTTCACCTCGACCATCCTGCGGCGGGTGGCCGCGTCGTGCTCCCAGGAGGGGCCGGTGACCAGGATGCCGGCGTTGTTCACCCAGAGGCCGAGGCCGCCCCGCCCGGCCGCCTCGGCGGCGACGGCGGCGCAGGCGTCCTCGTCGCGGACGTCGAGCGGCCGGGACCAGCCGCCCAGCGGCGCGGCGGCGTCGGCCACCGCCCCGGCGTCGAGGTCGGTGAGGAGCACCTGCCAGCCGTCGGCGTGCAACGCGGCGGCGATGGCCCGGCCGAGACCGCCGGCGGCGCCGGTGACCACTGCCGCCCCGGGAGCGGGCTTCGTCATCGGCGCACGCTATCCCCGCCCGGGCGGCGCGCGCCAGAGCCGGGCGGACCGACTCCCCGCGCAGCGGCTCGTCTCCGGCACGCGAGGCGGCGGACCGGTGCCGCGCCCGGGAGGCCGCCCCGCTCAGGCCTCCGGCGGCACCGGAGGCTGCGGGCGGTTCTCCCACTTCGTGGAGAGCGCGATGCCGGTCCGGGTGGAGGCGACGCCGGGCGTCCGGTTCAGCCGTACGATCAGGCGCTCCAGTTCGGCGATGGTGCCGACCCTGGCCTTGAGCATGAACGACTCGACGCCGGCCATGAAGTAGCAGGACTCGATCTCGGGCATCTGCCGGAACGCCTCCAGCACGTCGTCGGTGTCACCGCCGGAGTCCTCGACGATCCCGATGAGCGCGGTGACGGCGAAGCCGATGGCCTCGGGCTCCACCTCCGCCCGGTATGCCCGGATGACGCCACTGGCCTCCAGCTTGCCGACCCGCTCGTGCACGGCCGGCGCGGAGAGGCCGACCTGCCGGGCCAGCTCGGCGTAGGACAGGCGGGCGTTGCCGCGCAGTAGTTCGACGAGGCTCCGGTCGATGGCGTCCACGGACTGTAGACCCTAGCTGCCCGGGCGTAACGCCGGGCACCCGGGATGCGTTGAACATGACAGCGGGTAGTTGTTCGCAGACTCATAGTCAAGGGAGCCCTACGCAGGTAATATTTCCTAACTTCCCACTCAGTGCGTTTTTCGCGTTTGGCGGACAGGCCAGGTCGCTGGTGCTGTAATTGCCATACGTCCCTCATGACGGCTCTGGGCTCGCACCGGCCGGGGGCAGTGTGTTCAGCCGGGGGCTTCGTCGACGCGAGGAGGGGGCTGTGGACACTGGAGATCGCCTGCTGACACCGGGTGAAGTTGCCGCGTTGTTTCGGGTCGACCCGAAGACTGTGACGCGATGGGCGGCGGCGGGCCGGATAGGCAGCATCCGGACTCCAGGCGGGCATCGCCGGTTTCGGGAATCCGAGGTGCGGGCCCTGCTTGAGGGGGAGGGCATGTTGGACGAGGCGGAAGACGTCGGCAAGCCGCGCAACGCGGGGCCGGCCGCCTCGACCGGGCCGGGCCCGGCCAACGCCGGCATGTATTGAACGGTGCGGATCATCGCGCGGACCGGACGCCAGCTCCGGTCCGCGGCCCTGTGGAAGCGGGGCCACCCGGGCGACGGGCGTCGGATCCTGCGGACCCCGCGCCACCTTCGACGAGGCCGAGCCCCGATGCCGTCTCCGGCCCGCGGGTTCCGCGTAAGGCGGGCCGGGCTCCGTCCCGCGTCCGCGTTCAGCGGCCAGGCTCAGTCCAGCGGATCCCGTGAAGCGGCCCGGGCTCCGTCCCGCGCCGCGCCCAGCTCACCCGACCAGCGACGGAACAGGTCGTGCGGCACGCCGAGGGCGTCCAGCACCTTGCCGGCCACGAAGTCGACGAGCTGCTGGGCGGAGGCCGCCGCCCCCGCGCCGTAGAAGCCGGGGCTGGCCGGCAGCACCACCGCCCCCGCGTCGTGCAGGGCGATCAGGTGCTCCAGGTGGCTGCGGGTCACCGGCGTCTCCCGGGGCACCATCACCACCGGCCGGCGCTCCTTGAGGTTCACCTCCGCGGCGCGCTGGAGCAGGTCCTTGGAGAGCCCGATCGCGATGCCGGCGCAGGCAGCCGTGCTCGCCGGCACCACCGCCATCCCGCGTACCCGGTAGGAGCCGCTGCTCGGGCCGGCCGCCAGGTCGCCGGCGGGCCAGTGCCGCACGTCGGCTCCCGCGAGGTCCCGGCCCAGCCAGGCGGCGAGGTCCTCCGCCCAGTGCCCGTCCCGGAACGGGCGGCCCGTCTCGTCGAGGACGGTCAGCCGGGCGGCCCGGGAGACGATCAGGTCCACCGGTTCCCCGGCGTCGAGCAGTGCCCGCACGACGGCCGCCGCGTACGGCGTTCCGGACGCCCCGGACACCCCGACCACCCATGGTTCCCGCATGCCCCCAGCCTGCCTGGTCGCGCCCACGCCCCGACGGGCACCCCCGACCCCGGTGCGTTTCCGGAGGCGGCCGCGAGGTCCGCGTACGGGCGGATGTCTCCGGCGAGCGCGCGGTCGGCCGGGATCGCGGGGATCCCGGCGACCTGACATGCTGCCGGAGGCGATTCGCGAGGACGCGGATCGCACGCGGGAGGAATGGGAGATGACCGGCGAGATCCTCTGGTCGTTACGGTCGGAATGCCCCATCCCGCCCCGGCTCTCGCCGCACGCCGACCGGGTGCAGGAGTGGGTGACCGACGACCTGCTGCCGGGCCTCGGCCTGCCGGCGGACGACCCGACCCCCCGGCGACTGGCCGGCGCGGGGGTCGCCCGGTACGCCGGCCGCCTCTACCCGGACGCCACCGAGGCCGACCTGCGCGTGCTCACGGCGCTGTTCACCTGGTTTTTCCTCGTCGACGACGCCTGCGACGGGCCGAACCGGCTCGGCCCCGACCAGATCCGCGCGCTGCGCGCCGGGGTGCTGAGCCTGCTGCACGACGGTCCCCGCCTGCGGCACGCCGGCCTGACGGGGCCGCTGCGGCGGCTGCTGGTGCGCGCCTGGCGGGAGCCGCGGCGGCGGATGCCGGCCCGCTGGCGGCAGCGATTCGCCGAGGCCGTCGCCGACCACCTGGACGGCACGTGGCGGGAGGCGGTCAACAAGTCGGCCGGGCGCCGGCCCGTCGTGGCCGAGTACGTCGAACTGCGGCGCGCCACCTCCGCCGCGTACGTGTCGTATCCGCTGGTGGAGTTCGTCACCGGTCGTCCGCTGCCCGACGCGGTCCACCACCACCCGCTGCTGCGCCGGATCGCCGACACGGGCAACGACCTGCTGTCCTGGTACAACGACCTGGCCTCGCTGGAGCGCGACCGGGCCACCTCGGGCGGGCACAACCTGGTGCTGGCGACGGCCGCCGAGCACGGGGTGCCGCTGGAGGCCGCGATCGCGCTGACCGCCGAGCGCTGGCGGGCGTCGATGCGGCGCTTCGTCGAGCTGCGCGCGGCGCTGCCGTCGTTCGGGCCGGCGCTGGACGAGGCGGTCACCGACCATCTCGACGGGGTGGCGAACGCCGTCCGGGGCACCGTCGAGTGGACGCTGGAGAGCGCCCGCTACCCCGACGCCCGCGCCGAGCCCGCCGCCCTCGGCTGAGCCCCGCCGCCGTCAGCTCAACCCGCCGCCCTCGGCTGAGCCCCACCGCCGTCAGCTCAACCCGCCGCCGTCAGCTCGGCCCGCCGTCCTGCGCCCGCCCGCCGCGGTGTGGGCCGACCGGCCCGGCGCGGGGCCGGTGGACCGGCCGCCGCGGTCGACCTCCCGCCGAGCAGTGGACCGGGCGCACCCTCAGGGGCGCAGGCCGAGGCGGACCACCAGGTCGAGCAGGGCGAAGACGAACAGCGCGATGCCGACGAAGCCGTTGGCCGTGAAGAAGGCCCGGTTGACCTTGCTCAGGTCGGTCGGGCTGACCACCACGTGCTGGTAGCCGAAGGCGAGCGCGGTCAGCGCCAGCCCGATCCACCAGGGCCAGCCGAAGCCGACAAGCGCGCCGAACCAGAGGAACAGCACGAACGTCACCACGTGCGCGACGGTCGAGGCGTGCAGCGCGAACCGCAGCCCGTAACGGGCGGGCACGCTGTGCACGCCGATCTGCCGGTCGACCTCGGCGTCCTGGCAGGCGTAGATCAGGTCGAACCCGCCGATCCAGAGCCCGACGGCCACGCCGAGCAGCCAGGCGGGCCAGGAGCCGTCGAGGGTGCCGGTGACGCCCAGCCAGGCGCCGACCGGCCCGACGGCCTGGGCGACGGCAAGGATGGCGTGCGGCCAGTTGGTGAACCGCTTGCCGTACGGGTAGACGACCAGCGGCACCACGGCGAGCGGCGCGAGCACCAGACAGAGCGGGTTGAGCAGGGCGGCGGCGGCCAGGAAGACCACGAGCGCGACCGCCGCGCCGGTCCAGGCCGTCCGCACGCTGACCGCCCCGGTGACCAGCTCCCGGGAGGCGGTACGCGGGTTCCGCGCGTCGATCCGGCGGTCCAGGATCCGGTTCGCGGCCATCGCGAACGTCCGCGCGCCGACCATCGCCACGGTGATCAGCAGCAGGTCGAGCCAGCGCACCCGCCCCCCGGAAACCTCCATCGCGGTCAGCGCCGACAGGTACGCGAACGGCAGCGCGAAAACGGAGTGCTCGATCGCCACAAGATCGAGGAACGCCCGCACCTTCCCCCGCGATCTTGCACTTTCCGCCCCGACAGAGGCGGATGAACCGGGCGAACCGGGGGCCGAAACTGCAAGATCGCGCGGATCGGAGTTCGTCGGCATCAGATGCCGTACTCCTTCCAGCGCTTGTCGACCAGGGAGACGACCTCGGGGGCCATCCGCATCTCCTCCGGCCAGCCCCGGGTGTAGCCCTCCTCGGGCAGCTTCCGGGTGGCGTCGACGCCCGCCTTGCCGCCCCAGAACTGCTGGTAGGAGGAGTGGTCGAGGTGGTCCACCGGGCCCTCGGTGAGCAGCAGGTCGCGGGCGTAGTCGACGTTGCCGAAGGCGCGGAAGGCGACCTCGTTGTAGTCGTGCACGTCGCAGTCCTCGTCGACGATCACGATCAGCTTGGTCAGCGACATCATGTGCGCGCCCCAGATCGCGTTCATCACCTTCTGGGCGTGCTTCGGGTAGCGCTTGCGGATGGACACGATCGCGCAGTTGTGGAAGACGCCGGCGGCGGGCAGGTCGTAGTCGACGATGTCCGGGATCAGGAAGCGCAGCAGCGGCGCGAAGATCCGCTCGGTGGCCTTGCCGAGGCCGTGGTCCTCCTGCGGCGGCTGCGACGTGACGATCGAGTGGTAGACCGGGCTGCGCTGCATGGTCATGCACTCGATGTGCGCCACCGGGAACGGCTCGACCGGCGTGTAGAAGCCGGTGTGGTCGCCGAACGGGCCCTCCGGCAGCCGCTCGCCCGGCTCGATGTAGCCCTCCAGGACGATCTGCGCGTGCGCCGGCACCTGGAGCGGGACCGTCAGGCAGTCCACCATCTCCACCCGCTCGCCGCGCAGGTACCCGGCGAACAGGTATTCGTCGATGTCGGCGGGGAGCGGGGCGCTGGACGCGTAGGCGACCGCGGGGTCGGTGCCGATGGCGATCGCCACCGGCAGGCGCTGCCCCAGCCGCTCGGCGACGGCGTGGTGCGCGGTGGAGTTCTTGTGGATCTGCCAGTGCATGCCGAGGGTGTTCCGGGAGTGCTGCTGCAACCGGTAGAGCCCGAGGTTGCGCTTGCCGGTCTCGGGGTGCTTGGTGTGCGTCAGCCCGAAGTTGTGGAAGATCCCGCCGTCGCCCGGCCAGACCTGCAGGCCTGGCAGCCGGTTCAGGTCGACGTCGTCGCCGCGGTAGACCACCTGCTGGCAGGGAGCCGTCCTGACCTTCTTCGGCGGCATCGACTTGAGCTGCATGACCTTGCCGAGGCCGTCCATCATCCCGGAGAGGCCCATCGGCAGCTCCGGCTTGAGCATGTTGCCGATCCGCTCGCCGACCTCGTCCAGCGACTCGACGCCGAGCGCCATCGCCATCCGCTTCTCGGTGGCGAAGAGGTTGATCGCCACCGGCATCTCGCCGCGCGTCGGCCGCTCGAAGAGCAGCGCCGGGCCGCCCGCGCGGACCGTCCGGGTGACGATCTCGCTGATCTCCAGGGTCGGATCGACGGGGACGCTCACCCGCCGCAACTCGCCCGCGCGCTCCAGCGCCGCGAGGAAGTCCTTCAGATCGGTGTACGGGAAGCCACGAGCCGCCATACCTGCCAGTCTCCCCCACCGTGCCGCCGACCGGCCCGGCCGGGTGGGGTGATGTCGGCGGCCCGCTGTGCGTCGCGCCACACCGGTCCCGCGAACGGGCCCGGATGTCGGTGCCGGATGGCAGCATCCCCGGGCCGTCGCAGAACCATGGAGGAGCCGGGATGCCGCGCCGTACGTCCGTGTCGCTGGAGGTCGTCGAGCGGGGTGCGGGCACCCCCGTGCTGGCGCTGCACGGCTGGAGCCCCGACCACCGGCTGATGCTCGGCTGCCTGGAGCCGGTCTTCGCCGGGCGCCCCGGCTACCGCCGGCTCTACCCGGACCTGCCCGGCATGGGCGTGTCGCCGGCTCCGGCGGAGATCGCCAGCTCCGACGACGTGCTCGACACCGTCCAGGACGTCGTCGACGACCTGCTCGCCGACACCCCGTTCCTGCTCGTCGGCGAGTCCTACGGCGGCTACCTCGCCCGCGCCCTGGCCCGGTCCCGTCCCGAGCAGGTGCTCGGACTGGCGCTGGTCTGCCCCATCGGCACCGCCGTGGACAGGGCGGACCGCCGGGTGCCGCGGCGGCAGGTGCTGCGCCCCGACCCCGACCTGCTCGCCGCCACCGACGACGACACCGCCGCCAGGTTCGCGGACGTCGCCGTCGTGCAGTCCCCGGAGACGCTGCGCCGGTTCCGGGAGGACATCCTGCCCGGCCTCGACGCCGCCGACGGCGCGGCGCTGGAGCGCATCGCCCGGCGGTGGAGGCTCGCCGAGGATCCCGAGGGCGGCGCGCCCTTCACCCGGCCGACCCTGATCCTCACCGGGCGGCAGGACCACTCCACCGGCTACCTCGACCAGTTCGCGCTGCTGCCGCACTACCCCCGGGCGACGTTCGCGGTGCTCGACGTCGCCGGCCACAACCTCCAGATCGAGCAGCCCGCCCTCTTCGACGCCCTCGTGGGCGAGTGGCTCGACCGGGTCGCCGCGGAAGGCTGACCGCCGTCAGCCGGCCGGCTCCCAGGCGTACGCGGCCACGGGCGGGTCGAGCGGGGCGCGGGTGAGCCGGTTGGCGAAGGTGGAGATGGTGTACGTGCCGACGCCGAGCACCACGTCCAGGGCGTGCCGCCGCTGGTAGCCGGCGGCCAGGAGGGCGGCGATCCCGCCCTCGGGGACCGCGCCCGCGTGGTCGAGCACGGCGAGCGTGAAGCGGCGCAGCGCCTCCAGCCGGTCGTCGGGCAGCGGCGCGCCGGCGCGCAGCGCCTCGATCAGCTCGGGCGCGGCGCCGTGCCGGGTCAGCGTGGCGGTGTGCATGGCGACGCAGAGGTGACACTCGTTGCGGGTGGCGACGGTCATGACGACGACCTCCCGCTCGACGGGGTCGAGGGCGCAGCTCTCGAAGATGCCGTTGACGGTGAGGAAGCCCCTGAGCAGCTCCGGGGACTCGGCCATCAGGCCGACCGCGGCGGGCAGATGACCGAGCCTGCGGTGCACCGCCTCGACCGTCTGTCGCGCGTCGGCGGGGGCGGTGTCTGCGGTGTGGGTGGTGAACGGTGGCACGGGTACCTGCTCTCCGGGTCGGGGTGGCCGGCGCGGCCCGATCGGCGACGCGCCGCACGTGACGTAGGATCGTCAACGTGGTTGTCGAAACCGTAAACCAGGTTGTCGAACATGGCAACGGCTGACCCCGACCGACCCGGCTTCCTGCTGCCCCTGCTGCTGCTGGCCGGCTTCCGTACGCTCGTCGACGACCTGCACGCGGAGCTGGCCCGGCAGGGCCACCCGGAGCTGCGCCCGCTGCACGGCTTCGTGCTCCAGGCCGTCGGCGGCGGCACCACCGCCACAGAGCTCGGCCAGCGGCTCGGCGTCTCCAAGCAGGCGGCCGGCAAGACGGTCGACCGGCTGGTCGCGCTCGGCTACCTGGAACGCGCCGACGACACCCGCGACGCCCGCCGCAAGCTGGTCCGGGTGACCCCGCACGGCCTGGACGGCCTGCGCCGGTCGGCGGAGGTCTTCGACCGCCTCCGGCAACGCTGGGTCGAGACCCTCGGCGCGGACCGGGTGGCCGCGCTGGAGGACGACCTGCGGGCGGTCACCCCGGCCAACCCGTTCCGCCTCGACGTGCCTGGCTGGTTGGGCGGCTGACCCGCCCGGGCCGCGAACCCGCGTCGCCGGGAGAGCGGCGGAGCGGGCTGCTCCCCGGGCGGCCCGGTCGTCCGCCGATGATCAGTCGAGGCCGCCGTACGAGTGCAGGCCCTCGAAGAAGATGTTCACCCCGAACAGGTTCATCAGCATGGTGAGGAAGCCGGCCACGGCGAGCCACGCGGCCACGTTCCGCTTCACGCTCGGGGTGGCGCGGGCGTGCAGGTAGCCGGCGTAGATCACCCAGGAGATGAACGACCAGGTCTCCTTCGGGTCCCAGCCCCACGGCCGGCCCCAGGCCGCCTCGGCCCAGATCGCCCCGGCGATCACCGCGAAGGTGAAGATCGGGAACGCGAACGCGTGCAGGACGAAGGTCAGCCGCTCCAGGCCCGCCGCCGACGGCATCCGCTTCGCCAGGGTGTACGGGAAGCTCCGCCGGCCCTGCTCGTAGCCGGAGCGCATCAGGAACGCCACCGCCGGCACCGCGCCGAGCAGGAAGATGCCGGAGGCGAAGACGATGGTCGAGACGTGGATGACGAACCAGTACGAGTTGAGCGCGGGCA
Organism: Micromonospora citrea; assembly: GCF_900090315.1. Classification (NCBI taxonomy): domain Bacteria; kingdom Bacillati; phylum Actinomycetota; class Actinomycetes; order Micromonosporales; family Micromonosporaceae; genus Micromonospora; species Micromonospora citrea. The sequence goes on from NZ_FMHZ01000002.1 coordinate 3,167,252, forward strand.
CCAGCGGCACGATCGGCACGTAGAGCACCAGCTCGGCGGTCGCCAGCAGCAGCACCATCACCAACGACAGGAACAGCCCCAGGCGGCGCAGCATCGGCCGCTTCCAGAGCACCACCAGCCAGGCGGCGGAGCCGATCCACGAGACCGTGAGCACGAACTCGTACATGTTGCCCCAGGGCATCCGGTCGGCGGCGATGCCGCGGGTGACCAGCGCCCCGAGGTGCAGCAGCGCCGCCAGCGCGGTGGCGGCCACGGCGCCCACGCCCGCCAGCCGGGCGCGGCGGGCGGTGCGCTCGGCCGCCCCGTCGGGGGCCTTGGCGGGCGCCTCCGGCAGCCCACCCCCGGCCGCGCCGACGCCGGCCCCGACCAGCTCGCGGGCGGGCGCGGCGACCTGCGTCCGGGCGTTGCCGAGCGCGTACTCGACGGCGTGGCTGATCATCGCGACCAGGTACGCCAGGATCGCGAACGACACCAGCTGATCGGAGAGTGCGGACATCACTCGGCTCCTTCTCGCGCTCCGGCCCGGTCGTCGCCGTCACGGTCGACGCCGTCACGGTCGGCCTTGTCGCCGCCGCCGACCGCCGCCACGAGCTGCGCGAACTCGTCGGCGAACCCGGGATGGTCGGTGCGCGGCAGACCACCGGCCTCGACCAAACTACTACCGCCCGTCGGAGATCCACCCGCGGGGTCGGCCGGAACCATCCGGAAGAAGACCCGCCGACGCCGGCCGAACAGCGAACCCATCAGGCCGACCAGCAGCACCGCGGAGCTGACCAGCAGCAGCGTCGAGCCCGGGTCGTGGCGGACCGACAGCGTGACGTACGGCCTGGTGTCCAGGAACTCGACCTTGGTGCCGTCGTCCAGCGTCCAGGTCTCGCCCCGGCGGAGCAGCTTCGTGCCGACCTCCTTCACCTTCCCGGCGCGCACCTGCCGCTGGTCCAGTTCGTAGATCGAGCCGGGGATGCCGGCGTCCAGCCCCAGGTTGCCCCGGTAGGCGACGAGGTTCAGCGCCGGGTTGCGCTCGGTGGGGTACTCGGAGCGCGCGTACGGCGGCGACGCGGGCGCGGTCGGCAGGTAGAGACCCGAGAAGGCCATCTGGAGGTTCGGGTCCCGGTCGCCGGTGGCCGGATCGACGTTGGCGTCCGGGAAGGCGGCCAGGCCCTCGCTGGTCAGCCCGACGTCGCCGGTGGTCAGGAACGGCACGGTGCTGGTCTGGCTGCGGCCGAACCGGTCGGTGTAGCGGATCACCGGGGCGTAGCCGTGGCCGAGCAGGTGGACGTTCGCGCCGTCGAGGCGCAGCGGCGCGTTGACCGAGAACTCGGCCCGCCGCGACTCGCCGCCCGCCTCGTCGACGGTCACCTCGGCGTTGAAGAACTCCGGCTGGCCGGTCTCCAGGAACCGGGCGTGGAAGTCGTCGAGCCGGACGCAGAATCCGGGCAGGTCCTCGCTGCCGACCCGCGGGCCGAGCTTGGCCTCGGCGTACTGCTGGCGGGTGTTGCAGAACGCGTTCTCCTCGCCGGCGACGAGCAGCCGGTTGCCGCTCCAGCCGTACCACGAGCCGAGCGCGACGCCGACCAGCACGACCACCATCGAGGTGTGGAAGAGCAGGTTGCCGGTCTCCTTCAGGTAGCCCTTCTCGGCGGAGACCTCGTCGCCGCGGACCGCCACCCGCCAGCGGCGCCGGCGCAGCGCCTCGGCGACCGCCGCCACGCCGCCCTCGGGGGCGGGCAGCAGCGCGTGCTGCGGCAGCCGGTCCAGCCGCTTCGGGGCGGCCGGCGGCGTCGACCGCAGCGCCCGGACGTGGTCGCGCAGCCGGGGCGTGATGCAGCCGATCAACGAGGTGAACAGCAGCAGGTAGATCGCGGAGAACCAGACCGAGCCGAACGCCTCGAAGGCGCCGATCCGGTCCAGCACCGGCGCCAGGTCGGGGTGCTCGGTGAAGTAGTCCCGGACGTCCTCCGGGTTGACCCCCCGCTGCGGCAGCACCGAACCGGGGATCGCGGCGATCGCGAGCAGGAACAGCAGCACCAGCGCCGTACGCATGCTGGTGAGCTGCCGCCACGAGTTGCGCAGCAGCGCCAGCAGCCGGTTGGGCCGGCGCCGGGGCGCCTCGGCCGGCGTCGCCGGACGCTCGTCCACGACCGTCATCAGATACTCACCTCGCCGACCCCGACGGTGGTCTGCAACCAGATCACGAAGTTCGTCCACCCGCCGGTGACCAGCGCGAGGCCGATCAGGATCAGCAGCGCGCCGCCGACCCGGGTGACCCAGCGGCTGTGGCGCCGGACGGCGCGGAAGACCCCGAGCAGGCGCTGGAAGCCCAGCCCGAAGACGACGAACGGTATCCCCAGCCCCAGGCAGTACGCCACGGCGAGCACCACCGCCCGGTCCGTCTGGCCGCCGACGGCCGCCATGCCGATAACGGCGCCCAGGGTCGGGCCGACGCACGGCACCCAGCTCAGCGCGAAGACCGCGCCGAACACCGGGGCGCCGAGAAGCCCGGCGGCGGGCAGCCGGTTGATCCGGAACTCCCGCTGCAGCCCGGGGACGACCCCGACGTAGCCCAGGCCGAGCACGACGATGAGCGCGCCGATGACGATCTCCAGCGTGCGCTCGTACTCGAAGAAGACCCGGCCGACGCCGGCGAAGAGGATCGCGGTGGCGGTGAAGACGACGGTGAAGCCGGCGATGAACAGCAGCGTGCCGGCCAGCACCCGGCCCTTCACCGCGGCGGTCGCCGCCACGGCCCGCTCCCGCACCGCCACCCCACCGCCGTTGGTGTCGGGAGGGGTTCCCTCCGCCACCGGAGCCGTCGACGGGAAGCCCTTCCCGGCCTGCGGGCGACGGGTTTCGAGATCGGCCCCGGCGAGACCGGTGACGTACGACAGGTAGCCCGGCACCAGCGGGAGCACGCACGGGGAGAGGAAGCTGACCAGACCGGCGAGCGCGGCCGCGCCGATGGCGAGCAGCAGCGGACCGGACTGGGCGAGCTCCCGGAACGTCTCGCCCATCAGCGGGAACCGTTGGGCGCCGGCTGCTCGGCCGCGATCCGCTCGACGATGGGCTGGAGGCCCTCCTGCCTCACCGCCGCCCGGATCACGGCGGCGATCCGGCCGTCCCGGTCGAGCACGATGGTGGCCGGGATGGTGTTCGGCGGGATGTCCAGGGCGAGCGCCACCCGGCTGGGCGGGTCGAACAGGCTCGGGTAGCTGACCCCGAACCGCTCCTCGAAGGCGATCGCCTTGTCCCGGCTGTCCTGGATGTTGACGCCCAGGAAGGTCACCCCGGAGGCCTTGGTGGCCTGGTAGGTGTTCTCCAGGTCGTCCGCCTCGGCCCGGCACGGGTTGCACCACGAGCCCCAGAAGTTGACCACGACGACCTGGCCGCGGTCCTTCGCCACGTCGTGGCTGCCGCCGGTGAGCAGCTCACCGGAGATCTTCGGGGCCGGGGAGCGCTCGTCCGGGGCGCACTCGATGACGCCCTCGGGGCTGGTGCCGCAGGCCTCCTCCCGGCTCTGCGAGGAGCAGCCGGCCAGCGCCGCCGTCGCGACGGCGGCGAGCAGACCCGCGGTCCACCTCCGGGCGTTCATCAGGCCCCCTTGGCCGTCCGGGCTGTCGCCGACATCGCGATCAGGTGCGCGGCCGGCTCGGAGTAGCCGATGCCGACGACCTTGGCGCCGTCGAAGTGGAAGGAGGTGAGGCTGGCCAGCCCGCACTGGCGCCGGCGCGGGTCGTGCCAGAGCCGCTTGCGCTCGACGTGGCGGCGCAGCGTCCAGATGGGAAGCTGGTGCGAGACCAGCACGGCCTCGCGCCCCTCGGCGGCCACCCGGGCGGCGTGCAGGGCGGCGAACATCCGCTCCGCGATCGCCCGGTAGGCCTCACCCCAGGACGGGGTGACCGGGTCCCGCAGCACCCACCAGTTGCGCGGGTCGCGGAACGAGCCGTCGCCCGGCGAGACCTTCTTGCCCTCGAACCAGTTCGCGCTCTCGATGAGCCGCTCGTCCACGCCGACCGGCAGCCCGAACTGCGCGGCGATCGGCTCGGCCGTCTGCTGGGCGCGCTCCAGGGGGCTCGCCACCACGTGCACGACCTCGCGCTCGGCGAGCCCCTGCGCGGCGGCCTTGGCCATCTGCACCCCGAGCTCGGAGAGCCGGAAGCCGGGCAGCCGGCCGTAGAGGATGCCCTCCGGGTTGTGCACCTCGCCGTGCCGCAGCACGTGGACCACCGTCTTGCTCACCGCTACCCCCCGTGACCGGCCGCTGCCGCCGCGCCCGCCGCCGCCGGCAGGGCGGCGGCGATCCGCTCCAGAGCGGCGTCGTCCAGCGCCGCCGACACGAACCACGCCTCGAAGGCGCTCGGCGGCAGGTAGACGCCGCCGGCGAGCATCGCGTGGAAGAACGCCTTGAACGCCGGCACCTGCTGGGTACGGGCGCTGTCGTAGTCGACCACGTCGGCGTCGGTGAAGAAGATCGAGAACATGTTGCCCGCGTACGACAGCCGGTGCGGGACCCCGGCGGCGGCGAGCGCGTCGGAGGCCAGCTTGCTCACGACGGCGGCCGTGTCGTCGAGCCTGCGGTAGAGCGCGTCGTCGGCCAGCCGCAGGGTCGCCAGACCGGCGGCGCAGGCCAGCGGGTTACCGGAGAGGGTGCCGGCCTGGTAGACCGGGCCGGCGGGGGCCAGGCGTTCCATGATCTCCGCGCGCCCGCCGAACGCCGCGGCCGGCAACCCACCACCCATGACCTTGCCGTACGTCCACAGGTCGGCGTCGGAGGGGTCGAGGCCGTGCCAGCCGGCGCGGGAGACGCGGAACCCGGTCATCACCTCGTCGACGATCAGCAGGGCGCCGTGCGCGTGCGCGATCCGGGCGAGCTGGGAGTTGAAGCCGTCGCGCGGGGCGACCACGCCCATGTTGCCGGCGGCGGCCTCGGTGATGATCGCGGCGATGTGCTGGCCCTCGGCGGCGAACGCCTGCTCCACGGCGGCGACGTCGTTGTACGGCAGCACGATCGTGTCGCCCGCCGCCGCGCCGGTCACACCGGGCGAGTCGGGCAGGCCGAGGGTGGCCACGCCGGAGCCGGCGGCGGCCAGCAGCGCGTCGGAGTGCCCGTGGTAGCAGCCGGAGAACTTGACGATCCGGGGGCGGCCGGTGAAGCCGCGCGCCAGCCGGATCGCCGACATGGTGGCCTCGGTGCCGGAGTTGACCAGCCGGACCTGCTCGACCGGGGTGCGGTCGACGATCTCGGCGGCCAGCTCGACCTCGCCCGGCGTCGGGGTGCCGAAGCTGGTGCCCCGGGTCGCGGCGGACCGGATCGCCTCCACCACCTCCGGGTGGGCGTGGCCGAGGATCAGCGGCCCCCAGGAGGAGACCAGGTCGACGTAGCGCCGGTCGTCGGCGTCGTAGAGCCAGGGCCCCTCCCCCCGGACCATGAAGCGCGGGGTGCCGCCGACGGCACGGAACGCGCGCACGGGGGAGTTCACCCCGCCGGGCACGATGGCCTTGGCGCGGTCGAACAGGGCCTCGGAGGCCGGCGCTTCGGCCGGGTAGCGGCCAGATCCGGCGGGAAACATATCGGTCACGATGCCGCCATTGTGTCAGCGCCGGACGGCGAATCGGCAGGCACCCCGCACCGGGGTTACCAGTCTCACCCGGGCCGACCGTTCGCGGCTCCCCCAGGCCGACCGTTCGCGGCTCCCCCAGGCCGACCGTTCCCGGCTCCCCCGGGCCGACCGTTCCCGGCTCCGTCGGCGGGGTCGTCCCGCCCCGCGGATTCGGTCGCCGTCGCTCGACAGGCCGGGTCGTCCGGATCGCGCTAGGCTGACCGGGTGGATCGTGCCGAACTGTCCATCACGCTACACCGGACGGGCGACGAAGCTGTGCTGCGCCTGTCCGGTGAGATCGACATGCTCACGGCCGCCCAGCTGTCGACCGTCGTCAACGAGGTGCTCGCCGACCCGCCGCCGCGGATCGTCCTCGACCTCGGCGGCGTCACCTTCTGCGACTCCCAGGGGCTGGGCACCCTCGTCGTGCTCAGCCGCAAGGCCAGCCACGCGCAGAGCCTCCTGGTCCTGACGAACGTCGGCGACTTCCTGCTCCGCGTCCTGGACATCACCGGCCTCCGCAGCGCCCTGATGATCCGCAACGACCAGACCACCGGCTGACCCGTCCCCTCCCCAGCCCTCGCGCGGCTCGCCCCGTGGCGTCGAGCATGAGGTTGCCCGGGACGGTCCGGGGTCTTTCCGCAAGGCCAACTTCGTGCACGGTGGCCACGCCGACCACATGAATCACGAGACGTCGGACGCGGCCCGCGCCCTCCGGGCCCGGCCTCCGGCATGAGGTGAGGTCCACCGGCGGCGGGGTACGCAGCCCTGCCGGTCGAGACGGCTCCCGGACACCGTCGGAACGGACCCGATGTCACGCGTCGAGAAGGGACATGCCATGCACGGCTACGGTTGGGCCTGGCCGATGGGCGTCATGATGCTCGGCTGGCTCGTTCTGGTTCTGCTGGTGATCTGGGCGGTGTGGTATGTGACGACCGGCATCCGCCAGCGCCCGATGGCCGACCGGCACGAGTCCGCACGCCGGATCCTGGGCGAACGCTACGCGCGCGGCGAACTGGACACCGAGGAGTACCACCGGCGCCTGGATGCGCTGCGCTGACCGTCCGGGAGCCGCTCCGACGTGCGCGCGGCCTCCGGCTGCACCCCGCCCTGGCGGGCGGCGGAAGGATCGCGGCCGTGGGCGCGGGGCTGGACGGCGAACTCGCGTCCGCCCAGGGTCAGGCGGTGTTGCCCCAGCGGGCCTGTTCGAGGAGTTCGACGGCGCGGTCACGGGCGTCCGGATCGTCCGTACGCAGCATCGCCGTGGCCTCGTCGACGGCGTCGGTCAGCATCCGCCACTGCGCGTCGCGCTCCCGCACCAGGTCGGACTGGGCCGCGAGCTGCCGGGTCTTCACCCACAGCTCGACGAAGACCGACACCTTGGCCCGCAGCACCCACGGGTCGAACGGCTTGGTGAGGTAGTCGACGGCGCCGACCGCGTAGCCGCGCAACGCGAGCTGCGCGTCGCGGTCGGCGGCGGTGAGGAAGATGATCGGCACGTGCCGCGTACGCTCGCGCCGCTTGATGTGGCTGGCCGTCTCGAAGCCGTCCATGTCCGGCATCTGGGCGTCCAGCAGGATCACCGCGAAGTCGTCGACCAGCAGCTGCTTCAGCGCCGCCTCGCCGCTCTCCACGGCGACGGACTGGACCGGCAGCCCCTGGAGGATCGCCTCCAGCGCCATCAGGTTCTCCCGGCGGTCGTCCACCAGCAGCGCCTTAGCCATCTGGGTCACGAACTCTCCTCGCTCCGGCTGCCGCTGATCCAGGACGACATGAGCTCGATCAACTCGTCCAGGTCGACGGGCTTGGTGATGTAGTCACTTCCCCCGGCCGCCAGCGCCGACTCGCGGTCGCCGGGCATGGCCTTGGCGGTCAGGAAGACGATCGGCAGATCGGCGAACCGGTGGTTGCGCCGGATCTGTCGGGTCGTCTCATAACCGTCCTGGTCGGGCATCATCGCATCCATCAGGACGATGTCCACCTCCGGATGCTCGGCCAGCAGGCGGACGCCGTCCGCCCCGTTGTCCGAGTACAACACGGTCAGGCCGTGCAGTTCCAACGCGCTGGTCAGCGCGAAGACGTTCCGCACGTCGTCATCGATGATCAGCACGGTCGCCCCCTCCAACTGCCGGGTGGCCGGCGTCGAGGCCGGCTCGGGCAGCTCCGGCGGCGGCATCAGCAGCGACGACGGCAGCCCCGCCCGGGCCGGCGACGGCGGCAGCGGCGCCACCACCGCGTCCGGCGCGAGCACGTCCGGCACGAAGAGGGTGAACGTCGAGCCCTGGCCGGGTGCCGACGACACGGCGATGCTGCCGCCCAGCAGCCGGGCCAGGTCCCGGCTGATCGACAGCCCCAGCCCCGTGCCTCCGTAACGGCGGCTGGTGGTGCCGTCCGCCTGCTGGAACGCCTCGAAGATCAGCGACAGCTTGTCGTCGGAGATGCCGATGCCGGTGTCGACCACCGTGAACGCGATCACCTGCCGCGCGTTGATCAGCGCCGGCACGTCGAAGACCGCGTTCTCGGGCGCCGGCGCGATCCGCAGCGTCACCGCGCCGTTGTCGGTGAACTTGACCGCGTTGGAGAGCAGGTTGCGCAGGATCTGCTGCAGGCGCTGGGCGTCGGTGACCAGGGCCGGCGGCAGGTCCCTGCTGATCCGCACCTGGAAGTCCAGGCCCTTCTCCTCGGCCTGCGGCGCGAACGCCTGCTCGACGTAGCCGCGGATCTCGTCGAACCGGACCTCGGTCGGCTCGACGTCCATCCGCCCCGCCTCGATCTTGGACAGGTCGAGGATGTCGTCGATCAGCGACAACAGGTCGGAGCCGGCGCCGTGGATCGTCCGGGCGAACTCGATCTGCTTCGGCGTGAGGTTCTGCTCCGAGTTCTCGGCCAGCAGGCGGGCCAGCAGCAGCAGCGAGTTCAACGGCGTACGCAGCTCGTGGCTCATGTTGGCCAGGAACTCCGACTTGTACGCCGAAGCCCGGGTGAGCTGCTGGGCCTTCTCCTCCAGGCCGAGCCGGGCCAGCTCGATCTCCCGGTTCTTGGTCTCGATGTTGCCCTTCTGCTCGGAGAGCAGCTGCGCCTTGTCCTCCAGCTCGGCGTTGGTGCGCTGGAGCTCGGCCGACTGCTCCTGCAACTCGTGCGCGAGTCGCTGCGACTGCGCCAGCAGCTCCTCCGTACGCCGGTTGGCCTGGATGGTGTTGACCGCGATGCCGATGGTGAGGACCAGCCGCTCCAGGAACGACAGGTGCAGCTCGGAGAAGGTCGTGACGCTGGCGAACTCGATCACCCCGAGCAGCTCGCCCTCGAAGAGCACGGGCAGCACGACCAGGTCGGCCGGCGGGGTGTCGGCGAGGCCGGAGCGGAGCATCAGCTTGCCGTCCGGCAGGCCGCCCATCCGGATGGTCCGGCGGGACAGGGCGGCCTGGCCGACCAGCCCCTCGCCGGGCCCGAAGGTGACGTCGTGTCCCCGGGCGACGTAGCCGTACGAGGCGGTCAGCCGCAGCCGCATCACGCCCTCGGAGTTGTCCGCCAGGAAGAACGCGCCGAGCTGCGCGTCGACCAGCGGGGTCACCTCCATCATGATCATGCGGCAGACCTCGCCGAGGTCGCGCTGCCCCTGGAGCAGGCCGCCGATCCGGGCCAGGTTGGAGTCGAGCCAGCCCTGCTCGGCGTTCTTCTTGGTCGTCTCCCGGAGGGTGACGATCATCTGGTTGATGTTGTCCTTCAGCTCGGCGACCTCGCCCTGCGCCTCGACGGCGATCCGCTGGGTGAGGTCGCCCCGGGTCACCGAGGTGGAGACCTGCGCGATGGCGCGCAGCTGGGTGGTGAGGGTCGAGGCGAGCTGGTTGACGTTCTCGGTGAGGTCCCGCCACGTACCGCTGACGCCCTTGACCTGGGCCTGACCGCCCAGCTTGCCCTCGATGCCCACCTCGCGCGCGACGCGGGTGACCTCGTCGGCGAACGACGAGAGCTGGTCCACCATCGTGTTGACCGTCGACTTCAGCTCCAGGATCTCGCCCTGCGCGTCGACCGTGATCTTCTGCGACAGGTCGCCGTTGGCGACGGCGGTGGTCACCGAGGCGATGTTGCGGACCTGCGACGTCAGGTTCGACGCCATCGAGTTCACGTTGTCCGTCAGGTCGCGCCACGTACCGGAGACGCCCTTGACCTGGGCCTGACCGCCCAGCTTGCCCTCCGTGCCCACCTCGCGCGCCACCCGCGTCACCTCGTCGGCGAACGACGAGAGCTGGTCCACCATCGTGTTGACCGTCGACTTGAGCTCCAGGATCTCGCCCTGCGCGTCGACCGTGATCTTCTGCGACAGGTCGCCCTTCGCCACGGCGGTCGAGACCTGGGCGATGTTGCGGACCTGGGCCGTGAGGTTGGACGCCATCGAGTTGACGTTGTCGGTCAGGTCCCGCCAGGTGCCGGCGACGCCGCGCACCTGGGCCTGACCGCCCAGCTTGCCCTCCGTGCCCACCTCGCGCGCCACCCGCGTCACCTCGTCGGCGAACGACGAGAGCTGGTCCACCATCGTGTTCACGGTCGACTTCAGCGCCAGGATCTCGCCCCGGGCGTCCACGGTGATCTTCTGCGACAGGTCGCCCTTCGCCACGGCCGTGGTCACCGAGGCGATGTTGCGCACCTGCGACGTCAGGTTCGACGCCATCGAGTTCACGTTGTCCGTCAGATCGCGCCACGTACCGGAGACGCCCTTGACCTGGGCCTGACCGCCCAGCTTGCCCTCCGTGCCCACCTCGCGCGCCACCCGCGTCACCTCGTCGGCGAACGACGAGAGCTGGTCCACCATCGTGTTGACGGTGTTCTTCAGCTCCAGGATCTCGCCCTGCGCGTCGACGGTGATCTTCTGGCTCAGGTCGCCCCTGGCGACGGCGGTGGAGACCTGCGAGATGTTGCGGACCTGGCTGGTCAGGTTGCCGGCGAGCTGGTTGACGTTCTCCGTCAGGTCCCGCCAGGTGCCGGAGACGCCGCGCACCTGGGCCTGGCCGCCCAGCTTGCCCTCGATGCCCACCTCGCGCGCGACGCGGGTGACCTCGTCGGCGAACGACGAGAGCTGGTCCACCATCGTGTTGACGGTGTCCTTGAGCTCCAGGATCTCGCCCTGCGCCGCCACGGTGATCTTCTGGGACAGGTCGCCCCGCGCCACCGCCGTGGAGACCTGCGCGATGTTGCGCACCTGCGACGTCAGGTTCGACGCCATCGAGTTGACGCTGTCGGTCAGGTCCTTCCAGGTGCCCGCCACGTTCGGCACGTCGGCCTGGCCGCCCAGCTTGCCCTCGGTGCCCACCTCGCGCGCCACCCGGGTCACCTGCTCGGCGAAGAGCCGCAGGGTGTCGGTCAGGTAGTTCATCGTGTCGGCCAGCTCGGCGACCTCGCCGCGCGCGCCGACCGTGATCTTCTGCGACAGGTCGCCCTTGGCCACCGCCGTCGCCACCTGGGAGATCGACCGCACCTGGCCGGTCAGGTTCGACGCCATGGTGTTGACCGAGTCGGTGAGGTCCTTCCAGGTGCCGGCAACGCCGCGCACGTCGGCCTGGCCGCCCAGCTTGCCCTCGGTGCCCACCTCGCGCGCGACGCGGGTGACCTCGTCGGCGAACGACGAGAGCTGGTCCACCATCGTGTTCACGGTGCGCCCGATGCGCAGGTACTCGCCGCGCAGCGGCCGGCCGTCGATCTCCAGCGCCATGTGCTGGGACAGGTCGCCCTCGGCGACCGCCACGATGACCCGGGCGATCTCGGTGGTGGGCCGGCCGAGGTCGTCGATGAGCGAGTTGATCGCCCGCTGGCCCTCCGCCCAGGAGCCGTCCAGCCCCTCGTCGTCCAGGCGCTCGGTGAGCCGCCCGTCCCGGCCGACGATCCGGCTGATCCGACGCAGGTCGAGGTACTGCCGCTCCTGGAGCGAGACGACCTCGTTGAAGGCGTCGGCGACCTCGCCGGCGCGGCCCGCCCGCCGGGGCAACCGGGTCTTCAGGTCGCCGCGACCCACCCGCCGCAGCGCCTCGGTCAACTCGAGGAGGAGCGCCTCGTGGTCGGGCGCGGACGAATCCGCGGTCGCCGACTGTTTCGCCGTGGTCATCAGTCCTCGCTCAGCTCGGGGCCACCGACGCCTGCGACGCAGGCCATCCCATCATTGTGCCCGTGGCCTCGTCTCCGCCACGTGTGTGCGGCCGGCCGCCACGCCCGAAATCGCCCCGCCCGCACTGTTCGCCCGGTCCTGCGTCGCCCGCCGTGACCGGGCGACTGCCGATCGCGCCACTCGTCCGGCATCGGCTTGGCACCCGAGCGGGCAGAGGTGGAGGATACGGGGGTGTCAGCGGAGACGGGGCCCGCGGCGACCGGGGGCCGAGACGAGCACGTCCGGCGCGTCCGGCTTCCCGCCGACCGGCGTACGCCCGCCGCCGCCCGGGCCCTGGTGCGCTCGGTGCTCACCGAGGCGCACCTGGACGAGCTGGTCAACGAGGCGCTGCTGCTGACCACCGAACTCTCCACCAACGCAGTGGAGCACGCCCGCACCGAACTGGACGTCGAGGTCGTCGCCGACCCGGTCGGGCTCACCGTCACCGTCTCCGACTTCGCGGCCGGCCCCGTCGACGAGCTGACCGTCGGGGTCCGCAACGACACCACGAACATCGACGAGGTCTCCGAGCGCGGCCGAGGGCTGCTGCTGGTCGACCACTTCGCCAGCCGCTGGGGCACCACCTACCTGCCGACGGGCAAGGGCGTCTGGTTCCGGCTGGACCGGCCCGGCCCGTCCGGCGACGGGGAGCCGCAGGCCGTCGGGCGTACGGCGCCGGGCGCCGCGACCGCCGGGGGTGGGGCCGCCGCGACGTCGGGGCACCCCGCACCGAGCGCGGGGGCGATGAGCGAGCTGATGCAGACCACCCCCGACCCGTACGCCGAGGATCCGCTGCCCGACTTCGCGACCAGCCTGCTCACCCGGGTGGCCGAGATGGTCGGCGCCGCCGGCGGGACGGTCCGGCTGGACCGGGGGGACGGGCAGGGCGCCCAGGTGCTGGCCCGGTACGGCCGCCAGCCCCGGCCCGGCAACGAGCTGATCCGGGTGCCGCTGTCGGTGCACCGGCCGTACGGCGGCGAGCTGGAGCTGGACGCGGCGCCGTCGGCGTACGCCCGGCCGCTGGCGGTGCTGATGGCCGAGCGGCTCTCGCTGCACCTGGAGAACGACCGGCTGCGCCGGGCGGACGTGCGTCGGCAGGCCTGGCTGACCTTCCTCGCCGAGGCCAGCGAGCTGCTCGCGCAGTCCCTGGACGTCGAGCTGACGATGGCGCTCGTCCCGCAGCTCGTGGTGCCCCGGCTCGGCCAGTGGTGCGCGGTGCACACCACCGACGAGTGGGGTCGGTTGCGCCTCGCGGCGGCGAGCCACGCCGACGAGTCGATGCTGCCCCAACTGCACAAGGTGCTCCAGGAGACCGGCCCGGAGTCGGTCCAGGCGCGGCTGCGGGAGGCGTCGCGCAACGGCACCCAGATGCCGCTCGGCGCGCCGATGGAGGGATTCGCCCTGCCGCTGATCGCCCGGGGCCAGCGGCTCGGCACCCTGGCCGTGGGCCGGCACCAGCGGCACCGGCACGACCCGGACGAGGTCGCCGTGCTGGAGGACGTGGCCCGCCGGGCGGCGCTGGCGATCGAGAACGCCCGGATCCACGCCGAGCGCCGCCGGGTCGCGCAGACCCTCCAGCAGTCGCTGCTGCCGCCGGTGCTGCCCGTGGTCGAGGGCATCGGCTTCGCCGCCGAGTACGTCCCGACCGGCGGCGACGCCGACGTCGGCGGCGACTTCTACGACGTGGTGCCGCTGCCGGACGGGCGTTGGCTGGTGGTCGTCGGCGACGTCTCGGGCAAGGGCGTGCAGGCGGCGACGGTCACCGGCCTCGTCCGCGACGTCATCCGGGTGCTGGTCGGCGACGGCAAGCCGCTGCCGGAGGCGCTGGCCCGGGTCAACGAGACGCTGGTCGAGCGGGGCGGCGGGCGATACTGCACGCTGGCCCTCGCGGCGGTGGGCCCGGGCGACGGCGCACAGCTCGACGTGTCGCTGCACCTCGCCGGCCACGACCGTCCGGTGCTGCTGCGTTCCGCCGGCGGGGCCACCTTCGTCGGCACCGGGGGCACCGCCCTCGGGCTGCTCGACTCGATCGCCTCGCCGACGGCGCAGGTCCCGCTCGACCCGGGCGACTCGTTGGTCTTCTACACCGACGGGGTGACCGAGCGGCGGCGCGGCCGGGAACTGTTCGGCACCGACCGGCTCCGCGACGCCGCCGCACCGCTGGCCGGCTACTCGGCCGACGTGGTGGCCGCCCGCCTGCGCTCGACCGCGCTCGGCTTCTCGGCGGAGGCGCCCCGCGACGACATCGCCATCCTGGTGCTCCGCAACGACGCCGCCTGAGTCCGCTGTGGAGGGCGGACTGGTGTTCGGCAGGTTCGCGGAAAGGGGCGCCGAGAGCCTCCAGGTGGTGACCCGGCCCTAGAGGCCGCCCGGCAGGCGGCCGGGGGCGAGGCGGCGGTGCGGGTCGAGGTGCTCCTTGGCGGCGCGCAACCGGGGCAGGCCGGCCAGCTCGCCCCAGAGGTCGACGGCCCGTCGGACGGCCGGCGACGCGGACACCACCACGCACCGGCCCTGCCGGGCGAGGAGCACTCCACGGACGGCGGCCAGGATCGAGGCGACCCGGTCGGGGGGCATGGCGCCGGGCAGGGCCGCGTGCACGACGCCCAGGCCGGCCGAGCCGCGCACCGGGACGGGGGCGCCGGCGGCGTCGCGCAGCGCGTAGACGGCGGCGTGCAGGTCGGCGATCGGCACCTCGATCCGCAGCGCGGTGTCGCCCGGGCCGAACGGATAGCGCCGCCACCACTGCGGCGCCGAGTGGCTGACCCCGGACCGGCCGCCGAGGAGCGTGACCAGTCGGTCGGCGCGCTCGGCGACGTCGGCCGGACCGCCCTCCAGCAGCACCGCCAGCCGCCCGGCGCCGGCCGGGCCGGTCGCGGCGCGCCCGGTCATGGACGGGTGGCGCGCCATCGACTCGGCCCGGCCGTCCTGGCGCGGCCGGGGTCCCGCGCCGGCCGGCAGGTCCAGCTCGACCGCCGCCGGATCGAGGCGGGCGGCGAGCACCGTACGCACGAGGTCGTGCACCTCCAGCGGGGTCCAGACCGGGCGGGTGACCCAGATCCGGCCGGCCGGGACGGTCTGCACGCGCAGCGTGGCGGAGACGAGCACGCCGAGCGCCCCCTGCGAGCCGCAGAGCAGCCGGGCCAGCTCCAGCCCCGCACTGCCGCCGCCCGCGTCGACCAGTTCGCCGTCGGCGTCGAGGTAGCGCACGCCGAGGAGCTGGTCGCACGGGCTGCCGTGGCGGTGCCGCAGCGGGCCCGCCTCGCCTGCGGCGAGCACCCCGCCGAGGGTGGCGCCGGGCGAGGGGGCGTCGACCGCCAGCCGTTGCCCGGTGCGTTCGAGCGTGGCCTGCACCGCGCGCAGCGGGGTGCCCGCGCCGACCTCGGCGGCCGGCGCTCCGGGCGGCTCGTGCCCGATGCCGGCGAGCCGGCCGGTGTCGAGCATGAGGTCGACCCGGTCGGGGGCGGCACCCCAGTCGATCTTGGTGCCGGCGCCGCGCGGCACCACGCTCAGGTCGTGCCGGGCGGCGAGCCGCAGCACGTCGGCGGCGGCGCGCGGGCCACCCGGGACGGCCACCCAGCGGGCCGGACGGCCGGCCACCTCGTCGGCCGGGCCGGCGAGGCGGGCGAAGGGCGGGCCGCAGATCTCGGTCAAGCGCCGGGTGATGTCGAGGGCTCCGGGCCGGTCGGTGGAACTCGCTGCTGCCGCCATGCCGGTCATCGTACACATGTTCGAATGAACCGCGACGGATTCACGGGGCTCAGGGTCGCCGACGGTTTCGAGTTGACCTGAGCAGCGGCCGTGTCCGTGAGCGGACAGCCGGTAACGTGGCGCCGTGACCACCGAGACCCCCGTGCCCACGGCGAAGCGGGTGCCCAGCGAGCGCACCCACCACGGCGACACCGTCACCGACGAGTACGCGTGGCTGGCCACCAAGGACGACCCGGAGACCATCGCCTACCTGACCGCCGAGAACGCCTACACCGAGGCCCGGACGGCGCACCTGGAAGGGCTGCGCGCCGACCTGTTCGAGGAGACCCGCCGGCGCACCCAGGAGACCGACCTGTCGGTGCCCAGCCGCAAGGGCGGCTACTGGTACTACACCCGCACCGTCGAGGGGCAGCAGTACGGCGTGCAGTGCCGCCGGGCGGTCCGGGACGGCGAGACCGACCCGCCGGTCAGCGCGGACGGCGCGCCGCTGGACGGCGAGGAGGTGCTGCTCGACGGCAACGTGCTCGCCGAGGGGCACGACTTCTTCGCGCTCGGGGCGTTCGACGTCAGCCCCGACGGGCGGTGGCTGGCCTACTCGACGGACTTCTCCGGCGACGAGCGGTTCACGCTACGGGTCAAGGACCTCACCACCGGTGAGGTCCTCCCCGACGAGGTGCCCGGCACCTTCTACGGCACCGCCTGGTCGGCCGACGCCTCGGTGCTGTTCTACGTGACGGTGGACGAGGCGTGGCGGCCCAACCGCGTCTGGCGGCACACCCTGGGCACCCCGTCGAGCGAGGACGTGGTGGTGCACCAGGAGGACGACGAGCGGTTCTGGGTCGGCGTCGAGCTGACCCGCTCCGAGAAGTTCGTCCTCATCGACATCCACAGCAAGATCACCAGCGAGGTGCTGGTGATCCCGGCCGGCAACCCGACCGGCGCACCCGCGTCCGTCGCGCCCCGCCGACAGGGCGTGGAATACACGGTCGAGCACCACGGCCACCGCTTCCTGATCCTGCACAACGACGGCGCCGAGGACTTCGCGCTGTCGTACACCTCGGCGGACGCGCCCGGCGACTGGGTGCCGCTGATCGAGCACTCCCCCGGCACCCGGCTGGAGGCGGTGGACGCCTTCGCCGACCACCTCGTCGTCTCGCTGCGCAACAACGGGCTGACCGGGCTGCGGGTGCTGCCGATCGGCGGCGGCGACCCGTTCGACATCGACTTCCCCGAGCCGCTCTACAGCGTCGGGCTGGACAGCAACCCGGAATACCAGACCAGGCAGATCCGGCTGCGCTACACCTCGCTGGTCACCCCCGACTCGGTCTACGACTACGACCTGGTCACCCGGCAGATGGTGCTGCGCCGGCAGAAGCCGGTGAAGCCCGGGCCGGACGGGCGGGCCTACGACCCGGCCGACTACGAGCAGCACCGCGACTGGGCGCTGGCCGACGACGGTACGCGGGTGCCGATCTCGCTGGTCTGCCGGGCGGGCACGCCGAGGGACGGCTCCGCCCCCTGCGTCGTCTACGGCTACGGCTCCTACGAGTCGAGCATGGACCCGTGGTTCTCCATCGCCCGGCTCTCGCTGCTCGACCGGGGCGTCATCTTCGCCGTGGCGCACATCCGGGGCGGCGGCGAGCTGGGCCGTCGCTGGTACGAGCAGGGCAAGCTGCTGGCCAAGAAGAACACCTTCACCGACTTCGTCGCCTGTGCCCGGCACCTGGTCAAGGCCGGCTGGACGGCGAGCGACCGGCTCGTCGCCCGGGGCGGCTCGGCCGGCGGGCTGCTGATGGGCGCGGTGGCCAACCTCGCCCCCGACGCGTTCGCCGGGATCGTCGCGCAGGTGCCCTTCGTGGACGCGCTGACCACGATCCTCGACCCGTCGCTGCCGCTGACCGTCACCGAGTGGGAGGAGTGGGGCAACCCGCTCGACGACCCGGAGGTGTACGCGTACATGAAGTCCTACACCCCCTACGAGAACGTGCGGGCCGTCGACTACCCGGCGATCCTGGCGGTGACCAGCCTCAACGACACCCGCGTGCTCTACCACGAGCCGGCGAAGTGGATCGCCCGGCTGCGGGCGGTCGCCCCGCGGGGCGACTACCTGCTCAAGACCGAGATGGGCGCCGGCCACGGCGGCCCGAGCGGTCGCTACGACGCCTGGCGGGAGGAGGCGTTCGTCAACGCCTGGATCCTCGACCGCCTCGGCCGCGCCTGAGCGGCGTCGGGCAGGGCCCCGGTCAGGAGGGGTCCTGCCCGGCGCGCGGGGACACCACCGGTCCTACATCGGTTCGAGCGGAACGGCCACCGGCTGCTCCGTCCGTCCCGACGTGTAGTCCATCTCGACCGGGTCGCCCTCCCACGGGACGACGAACGTCCCGCTGGTGTTGCCGTCGACGTTGTAGGGGCGCGTCGGGTGCCGCGCACTGCGCAGCCACTTCCGGGACAGCGTGTGCAACCGCTTGCGCTGACGCTCCCAGACGACGAGGTGCCCGGCGCCGTCCAGCCGGTACATCAGCTTGCGCCGGCCCTGGACGGACCTGTAGAGCTCCGGGACCGAGAAGTTGAGTGGCGTGTTGTTGGCCGACGTGTCCTTCTCCCCGTAGACGATGAGCACCGGCACCTCCTCACCGAGGTTGGTGCGGTCGGCGGTCACCCGCTCCGGGTTCCAGCCCCACCAGTAACCGTTGCGGAACCGCGAGACACCGGGCCCCCAGGTACGCCCCAGTTGGTCGTTGTCCAGGAAGGCGTCCCACACCACGTCGACGATGTCGTGCACGTCGTCGCGCTGGCCCGGGTAGCGGGGTTCCACGTCGACCTCGCTGTCCCACGACTTCTTGAAACCGGTCCTGTGCAGGATGTGCATCGGGAACCCGTACACCGCGCAGGGGGTGCTGACCGGAAGCGTCGGGGGCGGCGTCGACGGGCCCTTCACCGCGAAGATCGGTGCGAGCAGCAGGAGGCTGGCCACCTTGGCGGGGTCGATCGTCATGGCGTACGGACCCACGGCGTAGGCGCCCGCCGAGTAGCCGATCAGATCGATCTTGGATGGCATGCCCGACTGGCCCAGGATCCAGTTCACGACGGTGCCGAGTTCCGCCCAGTCGCTCGCCGAGTTCGTGAGCTGCTTCGCGTACCTGGCCGCGCACGGTTCCCGGGGCAGCAGGAGGTGCTGCTGGAGCGGATTGATGTTGCACGGATCGTTCATCTGCACCGGACGGGTCGATCTGCCCATCCCCTGCAGGTCCATGACGAAGACGTCACACCCCTCCTCCGCCAACTCCCTCGCCCAGCTGTACCTGCCCTCTCCCGCGTCGCTCCGCAGGTCGAACGAGACGAGGCCCGGGCTGCTGCGGCCATGCACCATGAGCACCGGCTGGCGGGGCCGGCCCGGCGGAAGGTCCGGTTTGAACCAGCGGACGAACAGCTCGATCGTCGCGCCGTTGTTCGCGTCGAGGTTCGACCTGTGGTCGACCACGAGGTCCTGGCTGGTGAAGTGCATGGGCCTGCTCCGTCGTGTCGGGCCCGGGCTGGCGAGGACACGTCCCGGTGACGCCAGGATCGCCTGGTCGCCTGGGGGCGCACGGGCCGAGCAGACCGTCTTCACCCGTCCGGGCGCCAGCACCCGGCGGCCCGCCCGCCGGCGCCTAGACTGCCGGGGTGACCGGGGGCGACGGGGCGGACGACGAGCCGGCCGAGGACGTACCCCGGTCGGGCCTACGGGCGGCGGCGCGCGACCGGCGCGTCTGGGCGATCCTCGCGGTGGTCGCGTTCCTGCTGGTGTGCTGCTGTTCCACCGCCGCCGGGACGCTGCTCGCGATCGCCGCCGGCCTGTTCACCGCCGGCTGACCCCGCCGGGCGTCACCGGGGCGGCCGGCCCTGCGCCCCGACCAGGGCCGCCGCCTCGCCGGTGCGCACCATCCGCTGCCAGCGCAGCCGGTTGCCGATCAGCGCGGTGACGACCGACTGCACCACCACCAGGTACATCAACTGCCGGTAGATCAACTGTTGGAACGGCAGGCTCCACAGCGGGCCGGGACGTTCCCGGTCCAGCCGCAGCGCGTACGCGGCGGTGACCGTCTGGAGCAGCAGCAGCCCCGCCCAGGCCAGCACCAGCGTCGACCAGGGCAGGAAGAGCAGGCCGTAGACGGCGTAGACATCCACCGCCGGGGCGGTCAGCGGCAGCACGACCTGGAACACGGTCAGGTACGGCAGACCGCGCCGGCCCAGCTTGCCGCCGGCACCCCGCTCCCGCAGCGCGTGCCGGTGCTTCCACATCGCCTGCATCGTGCCGTAGCACCAGCGGTAGCGCTGCCGCCAGAGCTGCCGCAGCGAGGAGGGTGCCTCGGTCCAGGCGATCGCCGCCTCCTCGTAGACCACCCGCCAGCCCGCCCGCAGCACCTTCATGGTGAGGTCGGTGTCCTCCGCCAGGGTGTCCGAGGGCACGCCGCCGACGGCGAACAGCACCTCGCGGCGGAACGCGCCGATCGCGCCGGGGATGGTCGGCATGCACTCCAGCACGTCGTACATCCGGCGGTCGAGGTTGAAGCCGATCACGTACTCCAGGTGCTGCCAGCGGCCGAGCAGCCGCCGCCGGTTGGCGACCTTGGTGTTGCCGGAGACGGCGCCCACCGTCGGGTCGGCGAACCCCTGCACCAGCCGGTGCACCGTGTCCGGCTGGAAGACGGTGTCGCCGTCGACCAGGACCAGCAGGTCGGCGCGGGCGGCCCGGATGCCGGTGTTCAGCGCGGCCGGCTTGCCGGCGTTCGCCTGCCGGATGACCCGCACCCCGCGCAGGCCGAGCCGCTCGACGATCCCGGCGGTGTCGTCGCTGGAGCCGTCGTCCACCACGATCACCTCCAGCGCCGGGTAGTCACTGGCCACCAGCGACCGGACGGTCGCGGCGATGTTCGCGGCCTCGTTGTACGCGGGCACGATCACCGACACCGGGGCGGTGACCGTCGGCGGGACGCGCCTCGGCCGGCGGACCCGCCGCACGTGGACCTGCGCGCAGCACACCTGCACGGCCAGCCGGGCCACGCCCAGCACCAGCGCGATTCCGAGCAGCAGGTCCATCGCGCCGGCGATCCAGCCCGCGCCGACCTGGGTCCACCGGAGGGCGTGGCCGCTCAGCCGGCTACCCCCGCCCGCCGGCACCATGGACGCGGGCGCGTCGATGCCCTCCGAGACGGTGGTGAACCGGTAGCCCTGTCGGGTCAGCCCGGGCAGCAGCCGGTCGAGGGCGGCCACCGTCTGGGCGCGGTCGCCGCCGCCGTCGTGCATCAGCACCACCGCCCCGCGCCCCCGCTCCGGGGTGGCGGCCTCGACGATGGCCGGCACGCCGGGCCGCCACCAGTCCTTGGTGTCCCGGTCGGCGAGCACGGTGACGTGCCCGGTGCCGGCGGCGGCGCGCAGCGCGGCGTACTCGGGACCGGTCAGCGCCGACGGCTGCGACGAGAACGGCGGCCGCAGCAGGGTGACCTCGCGGCCGGTCGCCGCGGCGACCGCCTTGCGGGTCAGCGACAGCTCCAGGTCGCGCCGCCAGTCGGGGGCCGCGCCGAGGTCGGCGTGGGTGAAGCTGTGCGAGCCGATCTCGTGCCCCTCGGCGAGGATCCGGCGGACCAGCTCGGGGTGCTCGTTGACCCGGGCGCCGACCACGAAGAAGGTGGCGCGCGCGTCGTGCCGGCGCAGCACGTCGAGCACCTGCGGCGTCCAGCGCGGGTCCGGCCCGTCGTCGAAGGTCAGCGCGACGGTCCGGTCGGGCATCGTCCGGCTGGCCGGCCGGTCCCGGTCGAGCCGCAGCACCGGCCCGCCGGTCGCGACCTCCTTCGGCACCGCCGGCCCGGCGGAGGCGTCGGCCCGCGCGGAACCGGAACCGCCGGCGAGTCCGGTCACCAGGCCGTCAACGGTGAGCGCCGCGAGGAGCAGCACCAGCCCGAGCAGGAGCAGGACCCAGTGCGCCCGCGGATCCCGGCGGGCGATGTGCCGTGCCACCGCTACCTCGGCCTGCCCGGTGACCGGCTGGGCTTCGCGGTGCGCCGCTCGTCGCCCTGGCCGGGCTGTTCCGACGGGGTCGGCCGGGCGGTGGAGGCGCCGACGGCCGGGGCGGTGCGGGTGGGCGTCGGCACCGGCACCGAGGTGCTGGTCGCCGGCGACGGCCGGGCGCTGGTCGGCGCCGGGCCGCCCAGCCCGGCGCGCCCGTCCACCTCGGCCTCCACCGGTGCGGGTGGGCGGCTGTCCGACCAACCGGGCAGCGGCACCGACGAATCCATGAAGAGGCCGGCGGCGATCAGGCCGAGGCTCGTGAGCAGCCCCAGGCCCATCGCGGTGCCGGCGATCACCGTGAGCCGGCGCCGCCGCCCGGTCCGGTCGACGAACACCGGCGGCGCGCCGCCCGGCTGGTTGTGCATCGCTGAACTCCCGCTGCCACGCGTGCCCGGGAGCCGGCGCCCCCGGGCCGGCCCGTCGGCCGGGCCTCCGGAGCCAACAGCGTCACCATCGCCGCCGGCGTTACACCACTCAGGCCGCCCGCAGTTCCTCGACGGCGGTGCCGGTGCGCAGGAAGAGCAGGCCGACGCCGACCGTCACCAGCACCGCGGCCAGCGCGCCGCCGCCGAGCGCCGCCAGCTGCTCCAGGGGTACGTCGGGAGTCACGATCACCTGCGGCTCCGACACGATGCGGGTGTACCGGGCGCGGGCGACGGGATCGGCGCAGATGTGCTCGGCGGCCTCACAGACCTCGGCGTAGTGGGTTTCGGTCGGCGCGCGGAAGAGCCCTCGGGCGAGCAGCAGGCCCACGGCCAGGGCGACGGCCACCGCCGGCACGGCCGGGGCCAGCGACTGCCAGGCGATCGAGCGGCCGAGGACACCCCGGGGCACGCCGGTCGCGACCAGGGCCGCGTACGCCCGGCGCCGGGCGACGATCCCCTCCACGAGGGCGACGACCAGCCCGCCGGCGGCGACCAGCATCGCCACCGCCACCGCGAGGTCCACCAGGTCCATCGTCCCGAGATAGAAGTTGTCGGTGCCGGCCGAGCTGGCGCCGGACAGCCGGTCGGCCTCGTCCCGGGCGACGAAGTACGACCGGAGCCCGGCCGCGCCGGCGCCGAGGAGCACCGCCGCCAGCAGGGTGGCGAAGGTGCGGCTGCCCGCCCACGGGTCGGCCATGAGCCGGCGGGCGGCGAGCAGCGCGGCCGGCCCCCGGGCGTAGCGGTGCAGCATCCGCCCGGTGGTCCAGGAGATCCAGCCGGTGCCGACGACCACGCCGAGCATCGCGGCCAGGCCGCCGCAGACCAGCAGCGCCGGCACCAGCCACGACGGCGGTTCGACGTCGCGCCGGTCGTACCAGCGCAGGACCGGCTGCACGGCGACGAAGGCGGTGAGCCCGACGCCGATCAGCACACCGGCCCAGGGCCGGGGCCCGCGCTCCCGGCGGGCCCGGCGCACCACGCCGAACGGGGTGGTGCTCACCCTGCGCAGCATCAGCGCGGTGACCAGGGCCGCGACGGCCGGCAACCCGAGCAGTACGGCCGCCAGCACGCCCGGCGGGGGCAGCACGTCGGTGGGGAGGGCGAGCCGCCCCCGGGCGTCGGGCCGGCCCCACACCTCCCGGCCGGCGAAGTGGAGCGCGGCGCCGGTCAGCGTGCCGAGCAGGCTCGCCAGGCCGGTCTCCAGCACGGCGATCCGGGTCACCTGCCCTGGGGTGGCCCCGGCCAGCCGGAGCGCGGCGAGCCGGCGGTCCCGGGCCGGGGCACCGAGCCGGGCGCACTGCCCGGCCAGCGCCAGTACCGGAATGGTGAGCAGCAGCAGGGCGAAGGCGGTGCCGCCCCGCAGCCCCGGCTCGACGAGCAGTTGGTTCGCGTACTGCTGCGACCAGCGGTTGTCGTTCCCGGGGGTGGCCGGCGGGGTGGGAATCGCCAGCACGGTCAGCGCGGCCAGGCCCGCGAGGGTGGCCAGCGTGGCGCTGAGCGCGGTCAGGACCACCCGCGCGGTGTCGGTGCGGGTGCCGGCCAGGGCGAGCCGGACCAGCGTGGCGGGCCTCACCGCTGCCCGCCGGTCAGCGGCGCGTCGAGCCCCAGGCCGGTGTCGTCCACCACGCCGTCGCGGAGGACGACCTCGCGGTCGGCGTACGCGGCGATTCGCGGCTCGTGGGTGACCAGCACGACCGCCGTGCCCTGCTCGCGGGCCAGCCGGACCAGTCGGGTGAGCACCTGCTCGCCGGCGAGCGTGTCCAGCGCTCCGGTGGGCTCGTCGGCGAAGAGCACCCGGGGCTCGGTGACGAGGGCCCTCGCCATGGCGCAGCGCTGCTGCTGCCCGCCGGACATCTCGCCCGGCCGGGTGTCGGCCAGGTCGGCCACGCCGAGCCGGTCCAGCCAGGACACCGCCGCCGTCCGCGCCTCTCGCCGCCCCGTGCCGGCGAGAAGCAGCGGAAGGGCGACGTTCTCCGCGGCGGTCAGCTCGGCGACGAGCTGGCCGAACTGGAACAGCACGCCGAACTCGGTACGCCGCAGCTTCGAGCGCGCCGCCTCGGACCAGGTGTCGATCCGCTGCCCGTTCCAGCTCACCTCGCCGGCGTCGGGACGCAGGATGCCGGCGAGGCAGTGCAGCAGGGTGGACTTGCCGCAGCCGCTGGGCCCGGTCACGGCGACGATTTCGCCCTCGGCGACGTCGAGGGTGACGCCGCGCAGGGCGGGTGTGTGCCCGTAGGCCTTGGCCACTGCGCGTGCCTGGAGTTCCGTCACGAGTGCACCTCCCGGTGCCAGTCGGCGACCCGGTCCAGGGTGGTGTGCAACCACCGCAGGTCGGCGTCGAGGTGGGCGATGGCGTAGTCGGCCGCGACGACGTCGTCGAGGGTGGCCGAGGGGGACGTCTTGACGGCGGTCAGCTCCCGCAGCCGCTCGGTGTGCGCCCGGCGCTGGGCGGCCAGGTAGGCCCGGGCGCGGTCGACGTCGGCGACCAGCAGCGCCACCACGACCTTGGCGAAGAGCGTGCTGGTGACGTGCGGCATCGGCGGCTCGACCGTGCCGAGCCAACGGTCCAGCGCGGCACGCCCGTCGCTGGTGAGCGCGTAGGCCGTGCGGTCCGGGCCGCCCTCGCGCTCCTGCCCGGTGACCGCCACCAGGCCGTCGCGGTGCAGCCGGCCGAGGGTGGCGTAGACCTGCCCGAAGGCCAGCGGCCGGGCGCGGGGCAGCCGCTCGTCGTGTGCGCGCTTGAGCTCGTAGCCGTGCTTCCTGCCGGTGGCGAGCAACCCGAGCAGCACATGCGGGATGGACACCCCGCCACTATTCGCTGAGCGAATAGCAGGTGTCAACGAGGCCCGCGCGGCGGACTGCCGCGCGGGCCTCGGGTAGCTGGCGCCGGGGCCCGGCCGGCCCGCCGTGCGACCCGCGCCGAGCCGCCCGTCGAGCGGTCGGCTGGGACACCCTGCTGGACCGGCGACCCGGGCAGTTCCCCGGCGCGGAGCCCCCGGTGCCGTCGCGGGAGGCGGGCGGCCCGCCGCGTCAGGCGGTCGGCGCCCAGGCGGGGTCGCGGCCGGTGCCGCAGAGCAGCCGGTCGAGCCCGGACAGCCCGGCGTCGGCCGCCACCGGCTCGGCGAAGACGCCCATCTTCCGGGCGTTCGGCCCGAGCTGCGCGACCAGCTCGTGCAGCGCCGTCGTCGCCTCGGGGGCGGGGTGGTACGGCTGGCCCGTGGCGACGGCCAGGTCCCACCCGTGCACCGTCAGGTCCAGCAGCACCATGCCGCCGACCATCCGCTGCGGCATGCCCATCCCCGGCGAGACCCCCTCCAGCGTGGACGGGTCGGACCAGGCGTCGACCAGCCGCCGCGTCTCGGCCTCGAACCGGTCGCGCCAGCCGTCGGTGAGGAGGTCGGGCTTGTCCGCCCACTCGACGGGCCGCTTCGCCGCCAGCGCCTGGAAGTTCACCACCACCTCGAACAGGTGGTTCAGCAGGTCCCGCACCGCGTACTCGCGGCAGGGCGTCGGCAGGTCGAGCTGGTCGTCGGCGATGCCGCGCACCACCGCCACGGTCGGCGGCGCGGCGACCGTCAGCAGGTCACTAGTCTGGGTTGCCATACGGCGAGCGTATGAGGGCGGTCTTGAAGAAATGCGACACCAGCCGCGCGGGGACAGCCGGGGCATCGTGGACCCGACCCGGCTGCTGCGGCGGGTCCGCTTCCGCCGGCACCTGCCCGCCGCCGCGCTGCGCCCGTACGTCGAGCACTACTGGCTGGTCGACTGGGACCTGACCGAGCCGCTCACGCAGCAGGTCGTCCCGCACCCGGCGGTAAACGTGGTGTTCCAGCGCAACGGTGAGGGCCCGGAGACCGCCGAGGTGGCCGGGGTCGGGCGGGAACTCTTCTCGATCACCCTGACCGGGGTCGGCCGGGTCAGCGGCGTCCAGTTCCGTCCGGGCGGCTTCCGCCCGTTCTGGCGGGGCCGGTCGGTCGCCGAGCTGACCGGGCGGCGGTGGCCGTTCCCGTCGCTCGCCGACCGCTGGCCGCCGGCCGCCGCCCTGGTCGCCGCGACGTCCGGCGGCGCCGGGCCGCCGCCCGCGAGCCACTGCGACGGTACGGACGACGAGCGCCGCCGCGCGCTGGACGACCTGCTCCTCGGCTGGGCGCCGGAGGCGGACCCCGGCACCGACGAGGTGATCGCGCTGGTGGAGGCGATCCGCGCCGACCGGACCGTGTTGCGGGTGGACGAGTTCGCCCGGCGGCGGGGCCTCTCCGTCCGGCGGCTGCAACGCCTGTTCCTCGCGCACGTCGGCGTCGGCCCGAAGTGGGTGATCCGCCAGTACCGGCTCCACGAGGCGGTCGAGCAGGCGGCCGGCGGCCCGCTCGACTGGGCGGCGCTCGCGGCGGACCTCGGCTACAGCGACCAGGCCCACCTGGTGCGCGAGTTCACCGCCGCCGTCGGCGTCTCCCCGGCCGCGTACGCGCGCTCGGTCCGCTGACCCCGGCCGGGGCGCGAGGGGCGGCAGGAAGGTGCTTCCGTGCGCCTCAGTGGCGGCGGAGGGCGACCACGGCGACGTCGTCGTGGATCTCCGACGGGGCCAGCTCGACCAGGAGCCGCTCGCAGAACCGGTCCAGGTCGTCGTCGACCCGCGCGGCGACCCCGGCCAGCGCGGCCAGCCCGTCGTCGATCGTGGTGTCCCGCCGCTCGATCAGGCCGTCGGTGTAGAAGACCAGCGTCGCCCCGGCCGGCAGCACGAACTCGAGGTCGGGCGGTCGCGGCGCGCGGACCCCGAGCAGCGGCGCCGAGTGCTGCACGAACTCCACCTTGCCGTCGAGGCTGAGCACCGGCGGCAGGTGGCCGGCGCTGGCCAGCCGGATCCGCCCGGTGGGCGGGTGCAGCAGCAGCACGCAGATCGTGGCCAGCTCGGTGGGGAGCAGGGTGCGCATCAGCTCGTTGACCCGCTCCAGGATCTCGCCCGGCTGGTGCCCCTCCACCGCGTACGCCCGCACCGCGTGCCGCAGCTCGGCCATCACGGTCGCGGCGTGCAGCGAGTGGCCGGCCACGTCGCCGATCGCCAGCAGCAGGTGGCCGTCGAGCATCACCAGCTCGTAGAAGTCGCCGCCCACCTCGGTCTGCGCGCTCGCCGGCTCGTAGCGCACGGCCAGGTCGAGCCCGCTGATCTCGGGAATCCGGCGTGGCAGCAGGCTGCGCTGGAGGGTGACCGCGATGCGGTGCTCCTCGTCGAAGGAGCGCTGCGCCTCCACGGCCGCCGCCACCGCCTGGGCGAGCTGCCGCAGCACGGGGGTGCGGGCGGTCTGCGTGGCGGTGGGCACGACGACGTAGAGCGGCGCCCGGTCCTCGCGCAGCCGGGCGGCGGCCACCGTCACCGTGTCGTCCGCCGGCCACTCCACCAGACCCCAGGCGGCCGGCTCGTCCACCCGGACCGTCGCCCCGGTCGGCACGCCGGTGTCGTCCACGATCCACGGGACGATCGCGGCCCCGGCGTCGGGACCGGTCGCCACCCCCGCGAGGCAGTCGCCGTCGAACGTCTCGGCGATCACGGCGGCCGGGCTCTTGAAGATGCGCGCGGCGCCGGCGGCCGCCTCCTCCAGCAGCCGCGCGAAGTTCGGCGCGGAGTGCACCGCCACGGTGGTGTCGGCCAGCCCCAGCAGTCGCTCGGCGAGCAGTTCCGCCCGCTGCCGCGCCCGGTAGTAGCGCAGCACCGCGTGCGTGGTGGCGACCAGTTCCTCCGGCTCGATCGGCTCCGCCAGGTAGGCGTCCGCGCCCCGGGTCAGCCCCTGCGCCCGGTCCACCACGTCCACCGCGTGCGCGGACACGTGGATCACCGGCATCGCCGGGTGCGCTGCCTTGATGCGCTCGCACACCTCGAACCCGCTCAGGTCGGGCAGCCGCACGTCGAGCACCACGAGGTCGATCGGATCCACCCCGACGCGGGCCAGGGCCTCGCCGCCGGTCTCCGCCTCCAGCACGGTGAAGCCGGCCCGGGACAGCCAGCTGACCAGCAGGTACCGCTTGGTGCGACTGTCGTCGACCACCAGGACGGTCGCCGCCCCGCCCTCCACCGTCACGCTCCGCCCGTGGGCAGGCTGACGGTGAACGTGCTGCCCCGGCCCGGCTCGCTGGACAGCTCCAGGGTGCCGCCGAGCAGGGTCGCCAGCCGCCGCGCGTACGGCAGGCCGAGGCCGGTGCCGCCGACCCGGGTCGCGCCCGGCACCTGGTAGAACTCCTCGAAGATCCGGTCGTGCTGCTCCGGCGGGATGCCCGGCCCGGTGTCGGAGACCGCCAGCAGCCAGCGGTCGCCCCGCCGCTCCGCCCGCAGCCGGACCTCCCCGCGCTCGGTGAACTTGAGCCCGTTGTGCAGCAGGTTGCGCAGCACCTGGGCGAGCAGCACCTCGTCGCTGCGCAGCGTCGCCGGCGCCGGCGGCTCCTCCACCACCAGCTCCACGTCGGGCCGGGTGGGCAGGGCCCGCAGCGTGCCGCGCAACTGGCCGAAGAGGGGCCGCAGGTCGACCTCCGCCCAGGTGGGCTCGAGCCGGCCGGACTCGGCCTTGGCCAGGTCGAGCAGCTCGTTGACCAGCGTGAGCAGGTCGCTCGCCGAGGAGCGGATCAGCCCGACCTGCCGGGCCTGCTCGGCGGTGAGCGGGTCGGAGGCGGAGTCGCCCAGCAGCCGGCCGAGCCCCATGATCGCGGTGACCGGCGCGCGCAGCTCGTGGCTGACGTTCGCCAGGAACCGGCTCTTCGACTCGCTCGCCGCGCGCAGCTGGGCGGACTTCTCGTCCAGCTCGGCGTAGAGCGCCACCACGCCCCGGTTGGTCTCCTCCAGCTCCTCGGTGAGCTGG
The DNA here is from genome assembly GCF_900090315.1 of Micromonospora citrea. NCBI lineage: Bacteria > Bacillati > Actinomycetota > Actinomycetes > Micromonosporales > Micromonosporaceae > Micromonospora > Micromonospora citrea. The sequence continues at coordinate 3,196,011 of NZ_FMHZ01000002.1, forward strand.
TTGTAGAGCGCCATCACCCCGCGGTTGGTCTCGGCCAGTTCCTCGTTGAGCACGGCCAGCTCGTCGCGCTGGCTGCGTACCTCGTCGAGGGCGGCGATCAGCTGCGCGTTCTGGGCGGCCAGCTCGTCGATGGCGCTGCCGGGGGCGTTCCGGCCGAGCTCGGTGTGCAGCTCGGCGAGACGCTCCGGGGTCAGCGCCGCTGCGGTGGCGGGGACACGTCGGGACATCCTCACGACCGTATCCCCCTCCTCGGTCACCACGCCCAACATGTCGACCAACCGCGCCACCGCGCCCGACTGCGGCTCGTAGTGCCCGTCGGGCAGCGGGCGCACCGGCGCCAGGTCCACCCGCAGGTGCCGCCCACCCCCAGCGGGGTCATGCACGATGATAAATGTCACGTCGGCCCCGCCGACCGTACGCAACAGGTCCCGGGCGACCTCGCTGAGCGCCGTGGCCACGCGCACCTGGTCCTGGTGCTCCAGCCCGGCCGCGGCGGCCACCTCACGGCCCCGCTGCCGGACCACGAAGATGTCGTGCTCGACCCGCAGCGTCATCTGGAGCAGCGGCGCCGCCCCGGTGGGGCCGCTCACAACCACGCCCGGGCGACCAGGACGCACGCGTCGTCACGGCGGGTGCCGGCGTCCCGCAGCAGCGTCGCGGCCACCACGATGGGCGACCGGTCGGTGAGACCGGGATAGTCCGCGAGCTGCCAGCGGTCGACCACCCCGTCACTGTGCATCACCAGCAGGTCGCCGGCACCGAAGGGGTAGTCGTACTCCCTGACCTGGGGACGCTGGTGCCCGGCGATGCCGGGCAGCGAGACCAGGCCCCGGCGCTGGCCGCCCCGGCCGACCACGGCGGCCGAGATGTTGCCCAGCCCCGAGTAGCGCAGCATCCCGGCGGCCGGGTCCAGCTCGGCGACGGCCAGCGCCGCGCCCCGGGTGTGCGACATCGCCCGGTGCAGGTGCTGGACCACCACCGCCGGCGGCCCCGCGGGCGCCTTCCGGAACGCGTCGAGCGCGGCGTCGGTGGCGGCGGAGGCGAGCGGCCCGTGCCCCAGCCCGTCACAGGCCAGCACCTGCCGACGGCCCTCGACGATCCGCCACGCGTACCCGTCGCCGCTGACCGGCTCTCCGCTCAGCGGTCGGGTGAGCGCGCCCACCCACGGCCGCTCCCGCTCCGCCTGGCGGTCCGGCCAGACCTGGACGGCCAGGGCCGTGCCCCGACCCGGCAGGGAGTAGCCGTCGAACCAGCTCGCCTGCCGGACGATCGCGCCGAGGCCGATGCCGAGCGTGCCGGTGGTGGAGTGCCCGTCCCGCGAGGACACCGTCAGGTCGACCATCCCCGGCCCGGCGTCGATCGCGACCAGCTCGACGCCGACCTCCCGCTCGTGCCGGACGGGCCGCAGCAGCAGCACCCCGTCCTCGGCGTGCTTGACCAGGTTGCTGGTCAGCTCGGCGGCGACGATGGCCAGGTCCCCGGTGCGCGACTCGCCCAGGTCGAGCTGGGCGCCGAGCCGCTCGGCGGCCCGGCGCACGGCGCTGGCCGCGCTGCCGGTCTCGACCCGGAACCAGATGCCGCGGTCGGGGACCGCGTCCCCGCTCATCTCGACCACTTGGTGACCGTGATGCGGGTTCCCTCACCCACCGCGGTCTGGATGTCGAACTCGTCGACCAGCCGGCGCGCGCCGCTGAGCCCGAGGCCCAGCCCGCCGCCGGTGGTGTAGCCGTCGGTCAACGCCAGGTCGAGGTCGGCGATGCCCGGGCCGGAGTCGGCGAAGACGATCCGCACACCGCGCCGCACGCCGTTGTCGACCGTGCTCACCTCGACCGTCCCGCCGCCGCCGTACACCAGGGTGTTGCGGGCCAGCTCGCTCGCCGCGGTGACCACCTTGGTCTGGTCGACAAGCGAGAGCTTGACCGCCACCGCCACCGTACGCACCAGCTGCCGGACGCGCACCACGTCCTCGTCGCTGCGGATCGCCTGCGCCTGCGGCTGGCCCAGGTCGACGCCGGCGGTCATGGCGTGGCCGTCGTCTCGGCGTCCGGTTCGTCCTCGAACGCGAGCTCCTGCTCGTCGGCGCGGGCGGCCGCGATCAGCTCCATGCCCCGTTCGACGTTGAGGGCCGTACGGATGCCGTTGAGCGACAGGCCCAGCTCGACCAGGGTGATGGCGACGGCGGGACGCATCCCGACGACCACCGTCTCCGCGTCGAGCACCTTGGAGATCGAGGCGATCGTCGACAGCATCCGCCCGACGAAGGAGTCGACGATGTCCAGGGCGGTGATGTCGATGATCACGCCGTGGCAGCCGGTCGCGACGATCCGCTCCGCGAGGTCCTCCTGGAGCTGGACCGCAGTCTGGTCGGACATGTCGACCTGGATGGAGACCAGCAGGATGTCGCCGATCTTGAGGATCGGCACCCGTTCCATCAGGCCTCCCGGCGCTGGCGGCGGCCGGTCTCGACCCCGGTGAGGCGGAGCACGTGGCGCAGCGCGTCGGCGAGGCTGGCCTTGGTGGCGATGTCGCCGAACTCGATGCCCAGGGCGACGATGGTCTGCGCGATCTGCGGCCGGATGCCGGAGATGATGCAGTCGGCGCCCATCAGCCGGGCGGCCACCACGGTCTTCAGGATGTGCTGGGCGACCTGGGTGTCGACCGCCGGCACACCGGTGATGTCGATGATCGCGTAGGGCGAGCCGGTGTCGACGAGGGTCTGGAGCAGCCGCTCCATCACCACCTGGGCGCGGGCCGAGTCGAGGGTGCCGACCAGCGGGACGGCGACCACGCCCTCCCAGAGCTTCACCACCGGGGTGGACAGCTCCAGCAGCTGCTCCGCCTGGTCGGCGATGAGGCTCTCCCGGGTGCGGACGAAGCTCTCGAAGGTGAACAGCCCCATCTGGTCGATCAGCGCGGAGAAGGCGACGTAGTCGCGGAGCGTGTCGGAGCCGCCCTCGGCCTCCAGCAGCTCCAGCAGCACCTCCTTGAGCGCGAACACGCTGATCGCCGTCTCGGAGGCGGAGAAGCCCTGCCGGGCCCGGCCCCGCGACAGCTCCGCCAGCACGGCGCGCAGCTCGGTGGCCTGCTCGGAGTCGAAGTCGAGGGCCCCCTGCCGGGCGCTGGTGATCATGCTGCCGTGCAGCTCCTGCACCTGGTGGCGCAGCTCTCCCTGAGTGAGTCGCCCGCGCAGGGACGCCGCGACGATCTCGGCCCACCGCTGCGTGACGCGCTCGGCCTGATCCGTCAGCAGACCCGCAAGTCGGCCGCTCTCCTCGGCGCTCAGCGCCATGGCAAACCCCCTTCGACCTGGACCGGCGGACTCTATCACCGGAGGCCTCACGGTTAGTTGCCGCAGAGCAAACGAATGACGATGCCCACCGGATACCGGCTCCCGTTCTGCGTGCCACCCCGATCGTGGGATACCGTTTCCCCGATAACAGGAGGTCTGGCGAATGTCCTTGACGGTGCACACGGAACAGCGCGGCGACGTGGTCGTCGTGTCGGTCGCGGGCGAGCTGGACATGGCGACCGCACCGCAGCTGCAGGACCAGATCACCGACCTGCTCGACAAGGGCCGCAGCCGGCTCGTCTTCGACCTGGCGAACGTCTCGTTCTGCGACTCGACCGGGTTGTCGGTGTTCGTCCGCGCCAAGAACAGCTGCGACGAGGCCGGCGGCGTGGTGCGGTTGGCCGCCCCGCAGCGCGGGGTGCTCCGCATCCTGGAGGTCAGCGGCCTCGTCGAGGTGCTGCACACCTACCCGACGGTCGACCAGGCCGTGGCCGGCGAGACCACGCCGGCCTCCTCCTGACCGTTCCTGCTCACGCCTCGTCCTCGACGTAGCGGGGACGGGCGATCACCATGCCCGCCCCGGTCTGCACGGCGAGCGCCGCCAGCAGGAACCCGATGGGGGCGGTCCACCCGCCGGTCGCCTCGTAGAGGATGCCCACCAGCAGCGGCCCCAGGGCGGCGATGAGATAGCCGACGCTCTGGCTGAACGCGGAGAGCGCCACCGTCCCCTCGGTGGTCCGGGCGCGCAGCCCGATGGTCGCCAGGATCATCGGGAAGGCGCTCTGCCCGATCGCGAGCAGCACCACCCAGAGCAGCGCCCCGTCGTGCGGCGCGACGGCCATCCCGACGTAGGCGAGGGCCATCGCTGCGGAGAGCGTCAGCACCAGCGGATGCAGCGCGCGCAGCCGGCCGGCCAGGGTCGGCATGAGCAACGCGATCGGCACGCCCAGCGCCGTCACCCCGGCGAGCAGCAGGCCGGCGTCCTGCGGGCGGTAGCCGGCGTCGCGGAAGAGCTGGGCCAGCCAGCCCATGATCGCGTACGCGCCCAGCGACTGCGTCCCGAAGTAGACAGCCATCGCCCAGCCGAGCCGGGTCCGCCCCGGCCGGATCCGGCCGGAGCGGGGCGCCACCGCCGCCGGGGGCGCCCCCCGCCGGGCCGCCCGCGCCCGCAGCGCCAGCGGCACCCACGGGAGCAGCGCCGCCAGGGCCAGCCCGGCCCAGACGGCGAGCCCGGCGCGCCAGGTGCCGAACGCGTGCGCCACCGGCACCGCCGCCGCGGCGGCCACCGCCGCCCCCACCGTCAACGTCATCGAGTACGCCCCGGTGACCAGCCCGATGCGGTGCGGGAAGTACTGCTTGACCAGGAGCGGGAGCAGTACGTTCGCCACCGCGATCCCGGCCAGCGCGAGGGCGCTGCCGGCGATGAAGACCAGCGCGGAGTCCGTGCCGATGCGGACGAGCTGGCCGGCGGCGAGGATGGCCATCGCCACCACCAGCACCCGGGCCGGGGAGTGCCGGCGGACCAGCCGGGGGGTGAGCGCCCCGAAGACGGCGAAGGCCACGGCGGGCAGGGTGGTCACGAGCCCGGCCAGCGCACCGGAGAGGGCCAGGCCGTCGCGCACCTCGTCGAGCAGGGCGCCGAGGCTGGTGATGGCGGCCCGCAGGTTGAGCGCGACCAGCAGCATGCCGACGAGCACGAGCAGGCCACCGGCGACCGGGCCCACCGGAGCGGGGGTGGCGCCGGTCGGCCCGGCGGCGGGAGCCGGCGCGTCCGCCGGGGCGGGCACGCCGTCCGGCCCGGCGATCGTCTCCCGCGCCGAACGCGGCGAGGCTCCGGCGTCGACGGCGGCGGTGGTGGTTGGCGGGGTCATGCGTCTGAACCTACAATCATGGGATGAATTCCAGGCGGGTGATGTAACCAGTGCCACCGCCGGTTGATTCCCCCACCGCGCCACCCCGCGGGCACCGGGTGCGGCAGACCATCGCGCAGCTCAGGGAGCGGATCCTCGGCGGCGAGTGGCCGGTGGGCGGGCGGATCCCCACCGAGCCGCAGCTCGTCGCGGCGCTCGGCGTGGGGCGCAACACCGTCCGCGAGGCGGTGCGGGCGCTGGTGCACGCCGGGGTGCTGGAGTGCCGGCAGGGCTCCGGGACGTACGTGGTGTCGACCGACGAGCTGGCCCCGGTGGTGGCCCGTCGGCTCACCGACGACCGGATGGCCGAGGTCGTCGAGGTGCGGCGCGCCTTCGAGGTGGAGGCGGCCCGGCTCGCCGCGCTGCGGCGTACGCCGGATGACCTGGCCGCGCTCGACGGCGCGCTCGCGGCCCGCGAGGCGGCCTGGCGCGGCGGCCGGGTCGACGAGTTCGTGGAGGCCGACGCCGCACTCCACGTGGCCGTCGTCGCGGCCGCGCACAACGGCATGCTCGCCGAGCTGTACGCCTCGGTCGGCGCCGCGCTGCGCAGCACCGTCGCCCAGTCGATGGGTGACGCGCTGGAGCCCGAGCGCTACGTCGACCACTCGCGGCTGGTCGAGGCGATCCGGGACGGCGACCCGCACCGGGCGGCGATCGAAGCCGGCGCTTTTCTGGAGCCCCCACCCGGGGCATAGGTTGTGCCGGACGGAAGACCGGACACCTCGGGAGTACGGATGCTCAAGGGCTTCAAAGACTTCATCATGCGCGGAAACGTCGTCGACCTCGCGGTCGGCGTGGTCATCGGTGCGGCGTTCACGGGCGTGGTGACCCAGCTCACCAAGTCGTTCCTGGAACCGCTGATCCGGGTCTTCGTGCTGCTCGTCACCGGCAGCGACAAGGGCCTCGCCGGCACGGCCCCGTCGTTCCGCGGCGTCGCCTTCGACTGGATCGCGTTCGTCAACGCGCTGATCACCTTCCTGCTCACCGCGGCGGCGCTCTACTTCCTCGTGGTGTTCCCGATGAACAAGCTGGCCGAGCGGCGCAAGCGGGGCGAGGAGCCGCCGCCGAAGGCGCCCAGCGAGGAGGTCAGGCTGCTCACCGAGATCCGGGACGCCCTGGTCGCCGCCGGGCACACCACCCCCGGCCAGCAGCGCGGCGCGCTCGACGACGTGCTGGGCCGCCGGGAGGAACCGCCCACCGTGCGCTGAACCCGGCACACGCACACCGGCCCCTGCGGGAATCCCGCGGGGGCCGCACATTTTCGTACGCCTGTTCGATAGAGTCCCCGCCATGGAGCAGCGGAAGCACTGGTGGAACGGGAAATGGGGCCGGCTGGCGCGGCGGGACGTCTTCCTCCGCGTGGACGCCGACCGGTGGCACGTCGAGCAGCGGGCCGGCGGCGCCGAGGGCGTGTCCCAGTTCTACGAGTACGACAGCGCCGAGGAGGCCGAGGAGACGGTCCGGGCGCTGCTCCAGGGCGCCGACGGCTGGCGGGAGCTCTCCCCCCGCCCGCCGAGCGCGTGGTCGCCGGAGTCCTGAGGCGGAGCCGGCGGAGTCCTGAGGCGGAGCCGGCGCGGGCGGTTTAGCCGGAGCGGGGGCCGGGAACCGCGCGGGAATGAACCAACAGGGCACCGAGCGACAGGCGATGGTTTCCCGGGTCACCACGGGCATGCGGGTGATCGACGTCGAGGGCACCGAGGTCGGCACTGTCGACCTCGTGCAGCGGGGTGACCCCAACGCGGTGACCGTGCAGGCGCCGACCGCCGACCCCGGCAGCAGCCTGGACGAGCTGATCGAGTCGACGGCGGTCGAGGAGCCGGACGTGCCGGCCGACCTGGCGGCCCGGCTGCTGCACAGCGGCTACCTGAAGGTCTCCACCGACCTGGCGCGCACCGGCGCGGTCTACGTGCTCGCCGAGCAGATCACCACCGTCGCCGACGACCAGGTACGCCTCGCCGTCCCGGCCCGCGAACTGCCACCCGAGGAGTGAGCGACGTGGCGCAGAACCGGTGGCAGGGGCTCGACCGCCAGGGGTGAGGGCATACCCGCCGCACGCTGTCGGGCTGATGTCGTAGACGATTCACCCTCCCCCGCGCCGCATCCCTGCCACCGGCTCGGCCACCGCCACTCCCACACCGGCCACCACAGCTCCGCACGGCACTCCCACACCAGCCACCACAGCTCCGCCACGCGCTACCGCCTGCCCGCGAACCGCTCGTCTGGCGCTTCGGTCACCCGGCGCTGAGCTGCCATCCCGCCGAACTCCGGCGTCGACGCAACCCGAAGAGCGTCCGGGCCCGTCGAGCTTGCGGAGGAGGGAGCCCCGATGGCGGATGCCGATCGCGAGTTCGTGGAGTACGTCTCCGCGCGACTGCCGAGACTGCACCGGACCGCGTACCTGATGTGCGGCGACGCCCACCTGGCCGACGACGTGGTGCAGCAGACGATCACGGCGCTGTACGTGAACTGGCGCCGGGTCAGCCGGGCCGACAACGTCGACGCGTACGTGCACCGGATGCTGGTCCACAAGCTCATCGACGAGAAGCGGTTGGGCTGGGCGAAGGTCCGGCTGCTGGGATGGATGCCGGAGCCGGAGCGCCCGCCGGCCACGCCGCACGACGACCTGGCCGAGCGGGACAGCCTGCTCGCCGCGCTCGCCCGCCTTCCCCGCGGCCAGCGCACCGTACTGGTCCTGCGGTTCCTGTGCGACCTGTCGCTGACCGACACGGCCGCCGCGATGGGTTGTTCCGAAGGCAACGTGAAGTCGCAGACGGCGCGGGCACTGGCGGCGGTCCGCCAGGCGCTCGACGTCACCGAGCTGGCTGGGAGGAATTCGAGATGACCACGTTGGACGATCAGCGGATCACCGCACTGTTGCACGCCGCGCCGGTTCCCGAGCCGCGGGTCGACGTGGGCCGCGCGGTCCGGGACGGCCGGCGTACCCGTCAGCGCCGCCGCGTCGGCGGGATCACCGCGGTGACGATGCTGGCCGGGCTCGGTGTCGTGGGCGCCGTCCAACTCGGCGGGCCCGCCGACCGGCCGGCTCCGGCCGCGCCGGCCCTCGCGGCGTCAGCGGCCGGGACCGCGTCGGCCGCCCCGGTCTCGCCGGTCACCTGCGAGGCGTCGTGGCTGCCGCAGCCGATCGACGGTCCGGTCGCGGTGGCGAACGGCGTCGACCCCACCGGGCGGTACGTCGTCGGCGAGATCGGCACCGGGCAGGAGGACGGGCGGGTCGTGCTGTGGACCGACGGCAAGGCACGCGTACTGCCGGCCGGGGCGCGGCACGCTGCCGCCGTCAACGCCGGCGGCGTCGTGGTCGGCACCGACGGCGACGGCACCGGATGGGTCTACCGGAACGGGAGGCTGCGCTTCCTGGCCACCCCGCCCGGTTACCAGACGGTCCTCGTGCACGCCGTCAACGGCCGGGGCGACATCGCCGGCACCGCCACGGGAGCCGGCGACGCGCACCACGCCGTGCTGTGGTCGGCGGACCGCCCGCAGGAGCACCGGCTGGTCGGCCAGCCGGGATCCGCCGCGACCGGGATCACCGAGGACGGCACGATCGTCGGCGTGATGGGCCGCCTGCCCTACCGGTGGACGCCGCAGGGCGCCGGGGCGGCGCTGGCGGTGCCCGACGGCTACCCGCGCGCCTCGGTCGAATCGGCACACGGCGAATGGGCTGTCGGCATGGTTCCCGGCGCCGAGCAGGGCGGCACCGTGCAGATGCTGCCGGTGCGTTGGAACCTCAAGACGGGTGCGGTGAGCCTCCTGCCGTTCCCGGGAGCGACCGCGATCGCCGGCAACGGCGACCTGCTGGTCAACAGCAAGGAGCCGCTGGTCGTCGCCCCGGACGGCACGTCCCGCCAGCTGCCGGGCCGGCCCGACGTCCAGGCGACCGAGGCGGGCACGTACACGGCCAACGGAATCAGCGACGACGGTCTGACCGTGGTCGGCGCCGTCTACGAGAACCAGGTGCACCGGCCGCTGGTCTGGCGCTGCCACCGCTGAGGGTCGCGCGCCGGTGCCATGGGCCTGGGCCGGCAGCACGCCGGCCCGGGCCACCAGCCTGCGCCGACACCACGCCGATCAACGCCACCGGCCCGGGCCGGCGGCGCGCCGGCCCGGGCCACCGGCCTGCGCCGAGGCCACGCCGATCAACGCCACCGGCCCGGGTCGGCGGCGCGCCGGTCCGTGCCACCGGCCTTCCATGGCACCCCTCGCTGGCGCCGCTATGCGGTGATGTCGTAAACGACTCAGCTCCACAGCGCGTGGTAGGTCAGCCGCCGGTCCGGCCGCTCGCCGACGAGGTGACCGCGACGGAGTCCGGTCCGGCCGAGTCCAGTCCGGCCGAGTCCGATCCGGCCGAGTCCAGTCCGGCCGAGTCCGATCGGGCCGAGGCCGGTCCGGCCGAGTCCAGTCCGGCGGAGTCCGATCCGGCCTCGCCTGGCCCGGGCACGCCCGGCACGCCCGCGGCCGGGTCGGCGGGTCGCCAGCGGAAGAGCAGGAGCATCAGCCCGCCGGCGACCAGCCCCCAGAACGCGCCGCCGACGCCGAGCAGGGTCACCCCGGAGGCGGTGACCACGAACGTGACCACCGCGGCCTCCCGGGCGGCCGGCTCGGCCAGCGCGGAGGTGAGCGCGGTGGCCAGCGCGCCGAGCAGCGCGAGCCCGGCGACCGCCTCGATCAGCACGGGCGGGGCGAGCGCAATCAGCGCGGTGGCCGCCCCGGCGCCCAGCCCGAGCAGGGCCAGCCCCGCGCCGGCGGTGACCGAGGCGATCCAGCGCCGGTCCGGGTCGGGGTGGGCGTCCGGGCCGGCGGCCAACGCGGCGGTGATGGCCGCGAGGTTGACGGCGTGCCCGCCGGCGGGCGCGGCGGCCAGGCTGGTCAGCCCCGTCGCCCGTAGCGCGGCCCCGAACGGCGGGCGGTAGCCGTAGCCGACCAGCACCGCCATCCCCGGCACATTCTGCGCGGCCATGGTGACCAGGAAGAGCGGCAGCGCCAGGCCGACCAGGGCCGAGACGTTCCAGGCCGGTGTGGTCAGCTCCACGGCCGGCAGCAGCCGGGCACCGCCGAGGTCGGCGACGGGGGCGGTCAGCGCGATCGCCGCCACCGCCACCGCCAGCGCGCCCGGCACCGCCCAGCGCCGCGCGAACCGGTGCAGAATCAGCCAGCCGAGCACCACGGGAGCGGCCAGCCGGGGCACCTCGACCAGCGCGCGGACCGGCGCGGTGCACAGCGGCAGCAGGACGCCGGCCAGCATGGCGCCCGCGACCGGCCGGGGGATCGCCGCGACGGCCCGACCGAGCGCCGGGAACAGCCCGGCCGCCACGATCAGGACGCCCGAGACGAGGAACGCCCCCACGGCGACGGGCCAGCCGCCGGGCACCGGGCCGGTGGCGACCAGCAGCGCCGCGCCCGGGGTGGACCAGGCGACGCTCATCGGGATCCGGTGCCGCAGGCCGAGCCATACGGCGGACACCCCGGACGCGACGCAGACCGCCAGCAGCCCGGAGGCGGCCTGCGCGTCGGTGGCGCCGACGGCCCGCAGGCCGGCCAGCACCACGGTGAACGAACTGGCGAAGCCCACCAGCGCGGTCACCACCCCCGCCAGCAACGGCTGCGACCGTCCCGCCATCCCCGCCCCCGATCGTTCCGTTTACGGAACAGCACCGTGTAGCACCATAGCGGGATGCCACCGACGTCACCAGCCCAGCCACCGCACACCGACCCGGAACTCGTGGCCGTCGGCCGGCGGCTACGCGTACTGCGCGAGGAGCGGGGCATCTCGCTGTCCACCCTGGCCCGGCTGGCCGGGGTGGGGAAGGCGACCCTCTCCGGGCTGGAGCACGGCACCCGCAACCCGACCCTGGAGACGCTCTACGCGATCACCGCGCAGCTCGGCGTGCCACTGACGGCCGTGCTCTCCGGCCCGGGCACCGGCCCCACCATCCGCGGCGCGGCGGTCAGCGGCATCCTGCTGGAGGTCTTCGAGGACGCCGACGCCACCTACGAGCTGTACCGGATGCTGGTCTCCCCCGGCCGGGAACAGCTCTCCCCCGCGCACCAGCGGGGCGTCACCGAGCACGTCACCGTCTTCGCGGGCGTGCTGCGCGCCGGCCCGGTCGACGCGCCGCTCATCGCCGCCGCCGGCGGGCACCTGCGCTGGACGTCCGACGTGCCGCACGTGTACGCCGCCGTCGGCGACGAGGAGGTCGCGGCCAGCCTCCTGCTCCGCTACCCCCGCCACTGAAGGCCCCACCACCGACCACCGAGCGGCGACGGGCGACGGCACACCCACCGACCGTCCGCCGACGTCGGCAGCAGGCCGGCCGGCCGTCGGCGCCGGCAGCAGGCCCCGACCGGCCGCCGGCGTCGACAGCAGGCCGGCCGTCCGTCGGCGCCGGCAGCAGGTCAGCCGTCGACGGGCGTCGACACCGGCAGCCGCCGCTGCACCGCCCAGATGGCCGCCTCCGTACGCGACGCCGACCCGGTCTTGCGCAGCAGGTTGGACACGTGCACGGTGACCGTACGCACGGAGATGCCGAGCGCCCGCGCCGCCTGCTTGTTGGACATCCCGGCGACCAGGCAGCCCAGCACCTCGATCTCCCGCCCGGTCAGCTCGGCGTCGACCGGGTCGGCGGGCCGGGGCGCCACCGTCGCCGACCGCACCGGCCCCACCCGGGCGGGCCGCGACGGCGGGGACGGAAGCCGGGGCGAGGGCGGGCGGAGCAACGCCTCGGGCCCCTGGCCGGCGTGCGCGGCGAGCAGTTCGGTAAGCGCGTACGGGTTGCCACCGGTGCGCCGCCAGACCGCGCGCACCAGCCGGCCGGAGGGACGCGGGTCCGCGTACACCTGGGTCAGCACCTCGCCGACCTCGGCCGGGAGCAGCGGTCCGAGGTGTTGACGGACGGCGCCGCGCACGCCGCAGAGCCGGGCCAGCGCGCGGACCGCGAGGTCCGGCGCGACCGCGTCGGCGGCGGGCCGGGTGGCCACCACCAGCAGCGCCGGCAGGTCGGCGGCGGCGGCCAGCTCGCCGACCAGGTTGAGGCTGGCCGGGTCGAGGGCGTGCAGGTCCTCCACCACCAGCACCGCCGGCCCCGCGCCGACCAGCAGCCGGACGACCCGCACCGCAAGCCGGAGCAGGGTGCCGGGCGCGTAGCGCTCGCGCGGCGCGGTGGGCTGCTGGGCGAGCCACGCCAGCGCGTCCGGCGGCAGGTCCAGCGCGCTGGTGTCACGCCCGGTCAGGACGGCGGCCAGCCAGTCGTACGGGGCGGGGCTGTGCACCCGGGCGGCGCCGGAGAGCACCACCGCCGGCCGCGGGGCGAAGGCGTCCAGGGCGGCCGCGACCAGCAGGGACTTGCCGACCCCGGCCTCGCCGGTGATCACCGCGACGGCCGGCGCCGAGCGCCGGGAACAGGCCACGGTGGACCACGCCCGGTCGAGCTCGGCCAGCTCGCCGGCGCGCCCGACCATGGACACCGGCATCATTCCCACACCCTACGCAGTAGTGCGTAGAGACGGCGGCAGGGTGTTCTTGGCAAGCTTGTCCCATGACGCTGATCCTCCGCTCGGCCATCCTCAACGACATCGGCCTGGTCCGCACCAACAACGAGGACTCGGCCCTCGCCGGTGACCGCCTCGTCGCGGTCGCGGACGGCATGGGCGGCCTGCCCGCGGGCGAGGTGGCGAGTGAGATCGTCATCCGCATCCTCGACGAGCTGAGCCCGCCGACCACCCCCGACGAGGCCGCCGACGCGTTGCGGGCAGTGGTGAGCACCGCCAACCGGCGCATCCACGCGGCCATCACCGTCGACCCGGCCCGCGACGGCATGGGTACGACGCTCACCGCCGCCCTGCTCGCCGGGGACGCGCTGGTGCTGGCCCAGGTCGGCGACTCCCGCTGCTACCTGCTGCGCGACGGGCAGCTCACCCAGCTCACCCGCGACGACACCTTCGTGCAGGCGCTGGTCGACCAGGGGGCGCTCTCGCCCGAGCAGGCGCGGCACCACCCGCAGCGGTCGCTGGTGACCCGGGCGGTGCAGGGCGCGGACACGCCGCCCGCGATCGGGGTGCTCACCGTGCTCGCCGGCGACCGGCTGCTGCTGTGCAGCGACGGCCTGTCCGACTACGTCGAGGACGCCGCGATCGCCGGGGCGCTGGCCACGTACGCCGACCGCCAGCAGTGCGGCGAGCAGCTCGTGAAGCTCGCCCACCAGGCCGGCGCGCCGGACAACGTCACCGTCGTCGTCTCCGACGTCACCGCCGTCTGACGCGCGCCCGGCGATTGCGGTTGCGCGGACGGGGCAGCCGGGTTGGGATTGGCACATGACCATCCGCCGGGTGCGCGCCGAGAAACGCCTGACCACCAGCTTCCCGCTCCAGGCGTACGCCTTCGAGACGTCGCCGTCGACCGCGGCCCGAACGGAGGAGTTCCGCGACTACCTGCCCTACAACGAGGGCAACCGGACGCTGGTCGTGGAGGCGGACGGCGCGACGGTGGCCGCCGCCTCGGCCGTGCCCATGCGACAGAACCTGCGCGGCACGGTGCTGCCGATGGCCGGCGTCGCCGGGGTGACGACCCATCCGCTGGCGCGCCGGCAGGGGCACGTCCGGGCCCTGCTGCACCAGCTCCTCGACGAGATGCGCGACGAGGGGCACCGGCTGACCGCGCTCTGGCCGTTCCGGCCGTCGTTCTACGCCCGGTTCGGCTACGTGGGGCTGCCGAAGGCGCGTACGGCCACCTTCTCGCCGGCCGACCTCGGCGAGCTGCTCCGCGCCGACCTGCCCGGCGAGGTGGGTTGGGAGCGGATCGGCACCGGCTACCGGACCTGGCGCGAGTTCACCGAGCGGTGCCTGCGCGAGCGGCACGGCTTCGCGATCTTCCCCGACTACCGGGACGTCGGGCTGCGCGACCGCGACGAGCGGTGGCTGCTCACCGCCCGGGTCGGCGGGACGGTCACGGGCGCGGTGACCTACCGGATCGACGACCACGGCGGCACCCTGGTCGCCGACGACCTGCTCACCACCGACCCGGTCGCCCGGGCGCTGCTGTTGCAGTTCTTCGCCCAGCACGTCGACCAGGTGGAGCGGGTGAGCGTCCAGCTCCCCGTCGACGAGGTGCCGGAGCTGTGGCTCACCGACCTGGCCGTGCACGTCGAGGCGCGGGTGGCCCGGCCGGGCGCGTCCGCGCCGATGGCCCGGCTGCTGTCGGTGGACGCGCTGACCGGGCTGCCCGCCGGGCCGGGCCGGGTGCGCGTCGAGCTGACCGACGACCGCTGGTTGGCCGGGACGTACCTGCTGGACGGCACGACCGGCGCGCTGGAACTGGTCGCCGGCGCCGCCGCCACCGCCGGGCAGCCGCCGACCGCGACGCTGACGGCCGCCGGGATCTCCGCCCTGGCGTACGGGGTGCTCGACCCGGTGGAGGTGGGCCTGCGAGGGCTGGGCGACGTGCCGGCGGACGCGGCGGCGGAGCTGCGCAACCTCTTCCCGCGCAACCTGCCGTACCTCTTCGCCGACTTCTGACGCGACGGTCGCTGAGGGGCGCGGACGGGTGGGTCAGTAGGGGTTGCCGTGGCCGGCGAGGCGCCCCCGCAGCAGGCCGGCCGGGCGTCCGGGGCGGTCACCCGCGGCCGACATCGGCGGGCCGGCGGTGTGCGCGCCGTCGGCCATCCCGGCGAAGAGTTCCTTCAGCGCGTCGACCGCGTCGTGCCGCGGCTGCCAGCCCAGTTCCGCCTCGGCGCGCTCGCTCGACATCAGCGGCACGTTCAGCGCCAGCTCCACCCAGCCGGCGTCGATCGGTTGCAGCCGCGCCCGCCAGGTCAGCGCGGCGGCGGCGCGCAGCACCGGGGCGGCCACCGGCACCGTCCAGCCGTGGAAGTGCCGGGCCACCAGCTCCGGGGTCAGCACCGGGTCCGCCGCGACGTTGAACGCGCCGCGCGCGTCACCCAGGGCCGCCCGGGCGTACGCGTCGGCGACGTCGTCGGTGTGCACCGCCTGCATCCGCAGCCGCCGGTGCGTCGGCACCAGCGGGATCCGGCCGTAGCGCAGCAGCCGCACCGGCGCGAACGGGCCGAGGAAGTAGCGGGTGATCTCGGTGGCCGCCGCCCGCTGGAAGTTGAGGCCGGGGCGCAGCCGCACCACGCGCAGCCCGGGGTGCTCCCGCTCGGCCCGGTCGAGCAGCGCCTCCACGTCGGCCTTGTCCCGGCTGTACGACGAGCCGGGCACCCCGGTCGCCGGCCACCGCTCGGAGACCGGGTGGTCCTTCGGGCCGGGCGCGTACACGCCGACCGACGAGGCGACCACCAGGGCCGGCACGTTCGCGCGGACCACGGCGTCGATGACCGCCGTGCTCCCGCCGACGTTGGTCCGGCGCAGCACCCGCTGGTCGTGGCTGGGCTGGATCTGCCAGGCCAGGTGCACCACCGCGTCGGCCCCGGCGAAGACCTCGGCGAGCTGGTCGGCCGCGCCCGGCAGCCCGACGTCGCAGGAGTGCCACTCCACCTGGTCGTACGGCTCACCGGCGTCCGGCCCCGGCAGCCGGCGCACCACCCCGGCGAGATCCACGTTCCGCTCCCGGCGCAGCCGGCGCAACAGAGCGGTACCGGCGTTGCCGGTCGCCCCCACCACCACGATCCGCATGCCCGACCCGTACCCGGTCAGCCGCGCCCCAATCGCCGTGCCTGCGACGGCCGTCGGCGGCGGCACAGCACGGCGGGCGGGTCAGGGGCAGGGTGGGGCGTAAGGGGCGGGGTGGCGCCTCAGGAGCGGGGCCTCACAGCGGGCGGGGCGTCAGGGGCGGCACAGCGGGTCAGGGGCGGGGCGAGTGGCGTACCCAGCTCTTCTTCTCGTCCCGGCGCCGCCCCTCGGAGGCGGCCAGGCAGCGCGGGCAGATCCGGCCCACCGGGTCCGCCCCGGTGAGCACGTCCGTCGAGCGATACTCGAACCGCACGTGCGGGAAGCGGCGCAGCCGGGTCCGGCTGAGCGGGAGCCCGCAGACGGTCTGGTTCTGCCCCGGCAGCCAGGCGTGCACCTCGCCGGCCGGCTCGCGTACGCCGTCGGGGCCGGTCTCCTCGCCGGACGCCGCCACGGCCGGGGTGCTGCTCATCCTCATGCGGGCACGGTTCCCCCGCGCGGCCCCGCCCATGCCTGCCCGCGCGCCGCCCGACGGGCTGGCGTGACCGCTCCGGCGCCGGGCGAGCGTCGGCGGGGCTCAGCGGCGGGTCAGCAGGGCGGCGATCAGGCAGGCGAAGGCGGCCACCGAGGAGACCGTGCGGACCAGGTTGCCGCGCACCCAGGCCGCCTCGAAGCAGGCCCGCACCTCGGCCAGGTCGCCGACGCGGTCCACCGGGCCGGCGGCCTCCAGCCGGTCGTTGAGCGGCACGTTGAGGCCCGTCGTGACCCCGACGGTGACCAGGTGGCAGACCAGCGCGGCGAGGATCCAGAACAGGACCAGGCCGCCCCGGGACAGGTGCGCGGCGGCGGCCACGGCGAGCAGCAGCGCCGCGCCCAGGAAGGCGGTCAGGAACCAGCCGTTCAGGATCTTCCGGTTGATCGACTGCATCGCGCCGAGCAGCGTCCGGTCGTCGGTCGCGCCCAGACCGGGCATGACCGAGCAGGTGTACGCGAAGAAGAGCCCCGCCACCAGGCCGGTGGTGAGGGTCGCGCCGGCCAGGGCGGCGGTGCGGATCGGCTCGGGCATCGAGGGCCCCCCTTCCGAGGTTCGTCCCCTCCAGTCAACCGGCCGGTGATCCTCCCGCCCATGGCCGCGAGGCTCGGCCCCATACGCGAGCGTCCACGAAAGGGGACCGCCCGGGCCGGCCCACGGGAAAGACCGGCCCGGGCGGGATCTGAGGCCGCCGGCCCGGGCGCGTCCGGGCGGCCTCCGGTTCAGGGGCGGGCGCCGGAGGCGGCGGCGTCCGCGTCGGGTCAGGGGCGGGCGCCGGGGGTGCCGGCGTCCGCGTCAGAGGGCTGCCCACGCGGGCGGGCCCAGCCGGTGAAACGCTCGGCCAGGTCGGTGCGCGGCCGGTCGCCGTCCGGCCCCGCGAGCTGCCCGGCGGCCTCGACCTGGAGGGTGCCGAGATAGACCAGCAGGGCGGTCCGGTCGGTGCGATACGCGCCGAGCAGCCGCAGCTTCGCCGCCGAGCAGGGCCAGGCGATCCCGCAGGCCGTGCAGCGCCAGGTGGGGCGGGACGGCAGGTGCTCCCGGCGTCGCGTCACCGTGCCGCCGCCCGGACGACGGTCGCCCGGTCCACCCGGACGAAGGCGTACCGCTCGCGCGGCCGGAGCGTGCCGCCCGGCGTCAGCTCGCGACCGCGCACCTCGACCCACTCCGCGCCCTGGAACGGGCCCCGGCTGACGACCTCGGTGACCAACATGGTGAGGACCCCGTTGCCGAACCGGTAGGAGTCCTCCGGAACGCGGATGACCTCGCCCGCCACGATCGCGCCCTCCCGGCGCGGCCCGCAGCCCGTCATGTCTGCCTCCCGTCTCTCGACGCGTCGCCCGTCCGTCGACCCGCTCGCGCGCCGAGCGGCCCTGCCTGGTGACACTCTGCTGTAGAGACGACTACGCTCGGAAGGCTCTGCGGGCGTCCGGGTGGAGTTGGCCGGGCCCGCCCCCGGCGGGTGGCGCAGTGGGTAGTCGATCTTCAAACTGGGAGACCCTGAATGGCCGACGTGCCGAGTCCGCTCGCCGCCTTCGTCGTGGGCGAGATCCGCCGCGCCCGGGGCGCCGCCGGCATGACCCAGGAAGCCTTCGGCCGGGGAGCCGGGTTCAGCGCGTCGCACGTCAGCGCGGTCGAGGGCGGCACCCGCGCCCTGACGATGGACTTCATCAAGGGCGCGGACCGGGCGCTCAGGACCGGCGGGCTGTTCGAGCGCCTCGTCGCCAGCGTCGGCGCACCGTCCTGGTTCCTCCCCTGGCTCGACGCCGAACGCTCCGCGCGGCAACTCCGGCTGTTCGAGCCGCTACTGATCCCCGGCCTGTTGCAGACCGAGAACTACGCCCGCGTCGTCATGCGCCTCAACGACCTCATGTCGGCGGCGGAAGTCGACCAGCAGGTGAGCGCTCGCATGGAACGCCAGAGGGTGCTGACCGGCGAGAACCCGCCCCAGATGGTCGCCGTCCTGGACGAATCCGCGCTGCGCCGAACCGGCGACGGATTCGGCGGCATCATGGCGGAACAGGTAGCGCACCTCGTCACGATGGCGGAGCTGCCCCACGTCCACGTGCACGTGATCCCGGCGACGACCGGCCTGCACATCGGCTTGTCCGGGCCCTTCGCGCTGGCCCGATCGGCCGACGGCGGATGGGTCGGGCACCTCGAGAACCAGCTTGGCGGGGTGGTGGTCGACAGCAAGGATGATGTGGCGAGTCTTCTGGCGAAGTGGGAAGGCGTGCGGAACGAGGCGCTCCCGCGTCGGCAGTCCATCGACCTGATGAAGGAAATGGAGAGTCATCATGGACCTCAGTAGCGCTCGGTGGCGGAAGTCCAGCCGTAGTGGTTCGAGCGGCGGAAACTGCATCGAGGTCGCCGACAACCTGCCCGGCGTGGTCGCCGTCCGCGACTCCAAGGACCCGGCCGGCCCGGCCCTGACCTTCTCCCCTGCTGCTTGGCGCGCGTTCGTCGACCGCGCCGCCAGCCGGGCCTGACCGCCTCCGCGTACGCCCGGAAGCGCCCGACCTCCGAACGGGCGGGCGCTTCCGACGGCCGCACCCGGCACCTCGCTGAGCTGCTGGGATCGATGGAGGCGTTGAAGCCGCAAGTCGCCGTCGGCCGCAGTCCGGTAACCTGAGCGCGCGGGCCGCTAGCTCAATGGCAGAGCTGTGGACTTTTAATCCATAGGTTCAGGGTTCGAGTCCCTGGCGGCCCACTCTTCCGCAGGTCACCGGCCCTGATCGGGCTTTCGAACGCCGTGATCAGGGCCGGTACAGCAGCGAAGTACAGCAGTAGGCCGTCACCGGTCGAGCGCGCTGCCGAGCCGCCTGAGCGCGTCGCGGGTGGCCGCCGACGACACCACCGTGTAGACCTCCATCGTGATGGCGAACTGGGCGTGCCGAAGGATCTGCATCGCCACCCGGGGGTGGACGTCCAGGTCAGCCAGGAGCGAGGCGCAGGTCCGCCGGGCGTCCCTGACGGTGATTCGCCGGACCCCGGCAGCATCGCAGCGCCGGTCCCAGAACCGGTTGAAGTTCCGTGGCTCGACCGGCCGGCCGTAGCGGGTGGTGAAGATCAGTTCGGAGGGCTGCCAGGCCGGACCGGCGGCGTCCCGGGCGGTGGTCTGGGCGGCGCGGCGACGGTCGAGCGCCACGGTGCAGATGTCCGGCAGCGGCAGGGTGGCGTCCGAGGCGGCCGTCTTCGTCTCCCGGTGCAGCAGTTCGGCACCGACCCGCTGGAGCTGCCGGTCGATGGTCAGCTCCCCCGCGTCGAGGTCGACGTCAGCCCAGGTGAGCCCCAACATCTCGCCCTTGCGCAGACCGAGCACCAGGACCAGGACGTACGCGGCGTAGAGCGGATCGTCGTCGGCGCGGGCCGACTCCAGGAAGCGGCGGGCCTCGTCGCTCGTCCACGCCTTCCGCTTGCGCTTGCGTACCGGTGGCAGCTTCACCAGGGACGCGACGTTACGAGTGATCAGCCCTTCGGTGATCGCGTGGGACAGCAGCGTCCGGAGCACGGTCCGGAGGTGGGTGACGCTCGTTGCCGAGGGCAGATCCCGGCAGCAGCGGCCGAGGGCACAACAGCGACGCTGGGCGGGCTTGCGCCGCTCGTCCTTGCCCTGGGCGCAGCACTGGCAGGTCCGCCCGACCTCGTTGATCCACGTCTGGACGTCGCTGACCCGAAGCTTGTCGAGGCGCTTCCGGCCCAGCCCTGGCACGAGGTAGAGCCGGACCACCACCTCGTAGGTGACGTAGCTGCCGGGGGCGAGGTTCGGCTTGACGATCTCGCGCAGCCAGTAGCCGGCGTACTCCCCGACGGTCGGGGAGCGCGTCGCCACCGGGCCGGCCTTGGCCTGCCCGTGCAGCTTGATCCACTTGTCGTGGACCTCCTCGCGGGTCTTGCCGTAGACCCACTTCCGGCCCCGCTTGCCGTCGGGCTTCTCGACCCAGACGTACGCGGCGAAGCCGTTGCGGTACGGGAAGATCGAGCCCTCGCCGTTGGCCCGACTACGTCCGGGCATCAGGCCGCCTCCTGCCGCTCGACCTGGTCACGGATGTACTCGTCGACCCACTCGGGGAGGATCCGGCGATACTTGCCATCCTTGATGGAGCGCAGCTCGCCGGTGGCGATCTTCATCTTGACCTTGGAGATGCCGAAGCCGAGCAGCACGGCGACCTCGGCGGGCGAGTACCAGCGCGGGGTGAGGTCTCTGCTCATGCGGCGGCCCCGACGAGCCAGGCTTCGTGGGCCAGTTCTTCCCGGCCGATGCGTCTGGCCTGCCGGCGCTGGGCGGCGGCGGTGTTGGCCAGGAGTGCATCGCCTTCGGTGAGCCATCCGGAGCCGGCGTAGGTGAGAACGCCAACTGTCACGGTGTCGGTGGAGCCGTCGTCCTCGGCGCGACGGTAGGTCGCGCGGGTGTCCCGGAGTAGGCCGAAGGTGACGGAGTAGCGGCGGGCCTTGGTGAGGAAGTGACCGCCGAAGCCGAGCATGTGCGCCCAGCGGCGCAGCCCGGCGTAGGCGTTCGGTTTGGTGTCAAGGCTGCCTTGACGGTCGTCGGCCGTTGCGGCGCCGCTGGCGGTGTCGGTGCCGGTGGGCCGTCCGAGGTGCCAGCAGGCGTCGATGAGACGGGCGAGGTGGTCACCTTCCGGATCGGCGTAGTCGTCGATCGTGGCAGGGGTGAGCCGGGTCGATTGGTGGCCGGTGACTTCGGTCGCCTTGGTGGCGTATTTGGCGAGGTAGGCGGCCACCTTGCCGTCGGTCAGCTCGCCGCCGGCACTGTTGATACGCCGGACGTCGACCTGCTCGCCCCAGGCGACCGTCCAGCCCTGTGGCTGGTCGGGGTGCGAGGGCGTGGTGACGGTGATCTGGCGTACGGCGGCATGGATGGCTGCCTCCAGGTCGTCGACGGTGATCCCCACCGGCGGCGACACGAGCGCGTCTAGGTCGTCGGGGTCGACGCCGTCGAGGCGCAGCAGGACGTGGAAGTGCACGGCTGCCCGCCGCTGCATCTCGGCGACCTTTCCGTGCGACACCCGCACGGGCGGCACCCAGCGCACCCTGCCGGAGTCGGTGACGACCTGGACGAAGGGGATGCCGCGTCTGCGGCAGAGGCCGGCGAGGTGCCGTTCGATGGCCTGCTTGGTACGCCGCCACAACTCCCCGGCGAAGTAGTTCCAGACGACCTGGTGGCCGTGGTCGTAGCAGTCCAGGCACAACGGCTGCCCGAGCCGCGGATCGTCGGCGTCGTGACGGGCGAAGCATGCCGCCGGCTGCCCGTGCCGGCAGGTGCTGGTGCTGCTCCGGGCACGGCACGGAGCCGGACGGCAGTCGCAGCGCTGCCGGGTGGCGCAGGTGTGACGCGGGATGTACCGATGGTGGACCGCACCGAAGGACGGCGCGGTGAAGGTGGCGAAGACGACCGGATGCCGGCCGACCGAGGCGGGGACGCCCTTGCCGCCAGTCAGGCCGCAGCGCACGACCTGGTAGGCGTCGCCCTGGTAGACCCAGGCGCAGTCGGGGCAGTGCGATACGCGGCGGTTGCCGCAAGCCTTGTAGAGCACCCCGTCGGGCATCTCGTCGGTGTGCTGCTCGCCCAGGACCCGGCCGGTCTGCCGCTCGACAGCGGCGATCGTGCCGGTAAGGCGGACGGGGCGGGCGCAGCCGCCGGCGGTGCGGGTGTGCTCCAGCCAGCCGGAGAACTGCGGCATCGCCGCGCGGTGCAGGGCTTGGGCGTCACGGCCAAGGGCGAGGCCGGGACGGTACAGGTCGAGGGGTGTGGACACGACTCTCTCCTCACGGGGTGGCAGGGACGAAAGACGAAGCACCACCAGCCGTGGACGTCTGTCCGCTGGTGGTGATCGTCGGGTCTCCTGGCACCGCCGGAAGGGCGGCTGACGCCGGAGGGCGGATTCGTGGTGGTGCCACGTTCCGCCGATGGGTCGTGTCCTTTCGCGCTCTTGGACCTGATGAGTGGGGCCAGCACGGGTGGGGTGCCTGGGATGTCGGCATCTGGCGAGCTGCCGCAGGCTGCCCCCACCCGTGGAGATAAGCGGATCCGGGCCATCGTGGACGGCAGGAAGGCCGTGCTGGGCCGCTCAGCGGATTCTGGGGACCGGCACGGCGGCCGATGCGATCGAGAGTCGGCGGGACGTGGCCCGCATCAGCGACAGGATGGCCGCTCAGCATCTCCGAAGTCGAGTCCAGCGATCCGGCGTGAAGGCCGCGCTGGCGTGTTCGACGAGCGCCAGAGTAGCACCGGGCACCGACACGTCAACCCGCCGTAATTCGATGCCGGATGCGGGCCGCAATAGCGGTGGCGGCGCTGACGTGCTGGGCGAAGGATGGTGCCGTGGTTACCGAGAAGCTGCCTCGAATCGTGCTGGTTGACGACCTGCGCTCGTTTCTTGACGGCCGGGTGACGCAGGTGGCTCGCACTAGCGCCGCAGGTATCGAGGCACTAGAGCGACACCGCGAACAGCGCTTGGACGAGCTGTGGCTGGATCACGACCTTGGCGGGGACGACACGATCTGGCCGGTTGTCGAGGTGCTGGAGCGGGCCGCCTTCGAGGAGCGCCCGTTCGATATCGGCGTGGTGTACGTCCACTCGGCGAATCCTGCCGGCCTTGCGAAGATCATGCAGGCGTTGCGGCGCTGGGGCTACCACGTCCGGTCGGCGGCTGGATCACCAGATGTTGGCTACCTGCCCGAGGCCGAGTAGCGGCGGGCCATTCCAAGCGCTGGTAGCGCAGGCGATAGGCGACGCGGGACGGGCGGCTGCCGGCCTTGTCGTACTTCAGTAGATGCGTTACAGGTTGGCTTCACATGATGGGTGACTCGACCTCGACCTATTCCTCGCGCGGGTCGCGGGCCAGCATCAGAGGAGCCGATTCGAGGCTCAGCGGGAAGGTCCCTGGGTCGAGGTGGATGTGGACCCCAGACGGTGCCCTTCCATCCGAGAGGGCGAGGCACCACCGTGCGAGATCCCGCAGGCCGGCGCAATCGCCGAAGATCTCAACTGAGCCGTCAACGATCTCGACGGACACTGTGCCACCCTCCACGGGCGCCACGACGCCATGCGCGCTGTCGTAGCCGGGCACCGACAACACAATCTCATCCATGCGGCGAGTGTGCCCCAGGCTGAGCCGTTGCTGCCTCACGGTGTCACCCGTCAAGTGGAGCCGCTGCGTCACGCATCAAGTGGAGCCCGACAGGCGGCTGCCGGCCTGTGTGAGGACTTTCTGTACGTCTATCAAGGCGGCCCTGAACGGGCCGCACGCGCCGCCGCCTGGGCGCGCGTCCCGTCGCTACGCTGGCGCTCCGACTCCGGGCACGCAACACGCCCGGCGGCTGGCGCGGAGAGCGGAAAGCCCGGAGGGGCCGCCGCATGACGACAGCAGCGTTGATCGGGTGAGGGTGGGCCGGCAGCCGGCCGGGCCGCGCGGCCACGAGCCGCGCGGCGTAGGGGAGCGCACGCCGGCCGCGTCGGCGAACTGGCGGCGGTCGCGAGGTTGCGGCTACTGCGCCTCCGGCGGGGGCGCTCCGGCTCCAGGATGGCCAGGGCTTCGTCGGCGAGTCACGGTCCGTGGGTGGTCGCGGTGGGAGCCATCCCGCCCGCCATCGACCCGGGCAAGCCGAGCAGACCACCGCCCGACCCGCCAGCGTCCGTACGGGTGTCAAGGTCCGCTTGACGTGGCGGGCCGGGCGGTGGCCCGCTCCCCAGGAGGGCGGGTCGATGGCAGACGGGATGGAGGTAGTCGGTTGATCTCTGTTCGGCCGCGATTCCTGCTGTGGACGGAAGGTCCTTTGCGGAGCCCCTAGCATCCGTCGCATGTCACGAATCGCGAAGGTGCGTCGGCTGGTATGGGTCTGGGGTCCGCTAGTGGTAGCGGTGGCCCTGTTGGCGCAGTTGATGGCTGTGGTGTGGGGCGGCCTTCTGCCGTTTAACCAGAGCTTCAGTGCCGGGGGGGGGGACGGGGAATGGCTGAACCTGTTGGCCACCGTCACTGGCCTAGCTGCCCTGACGTCAGCACTCGGCGGGCTGGTGGCGTCCAGCATGCTCTCCGGCGTGATGAGGCGACTTGGCGTCATTGCGTTGGTTGCTGCGGCAGGCCTGACCTCTGTTCCGTTCCTTCGCGGGAGGGCCGCAGAGGCCCGTGACGTCAGCCTGGCGATTGGTGGGCCGGAGACTTCAGTGACTATCGCCCTGGCCGTCGGGCTCGTGTTGGGTGGCCTGGCTGCTGGGGCCTTGCATACGCGGGATGGCCGGGCTTTGGCCACCGGCCTGGCGGTCACCATCGTCGCGGTGTGGGTGTTGTTCGTGGTTGCTACCTGGCTCCCGGTTCCCAAACTCGGCCCCGCCGTTCAAGCGCCGCCAATCGGAATTCCCAGCGACGTGTTCAGGACTGGTGAGCTGAAGTGGCTCGGCGGCTGGCTTCCACTTCTTCCATTTTTGTGGGTAGTGATTGGAGCCGCCTCAGCGATCGCTGCTAAGCGTTTCGCCACGAGCCGGGCGATTGTTGTGCTTAGTGGCATGCTCGGGGCGGTACTTATCTCGCTCTCGTTTTTCACGGCTCGTCCCAGCGGCGGCCCATATATCGACCACGGGACGGTTCAAAACGGTGCGTTCGGCTATGCCCTGATGCTCATCGGTGGTGCACTACTCGGAGCCGCCCTCGCCAGCCGCGTTCCGGTGTGGGGCACGCAGGGGCACAGGACAGCGTGAAACGCACGGGGGCCCGATGTGTGCCGTAGGCCGGGTGACTAACTGGGTGACGACCGGGACGGACACCAGCGGACGAGCATGGACAGTGATGGACCGTTCTAGCAGGCCAATGCCCATGGAACGGCAGGTCAGCGCCCTGTGTTGGTTGCCTGGGGGTCAAGCAGTCGGGCGCCGGCCTTCACCTCTCACACGTAGTCACGCCAGAGGGTCACAGTCACCGTGGGCTCTCGGAACTCCTGATCGATGTAGTGGGCGAGGTCGTGGCCATACACGATGGTGTCGGTCAGCCGGTGGATGGACAGCACGGGATGCCCGAAGGAGCCGCGGCCGGCCGGCAGGTAGCGGTGGGCGTACACGGGAACCATCTGGGGAACGTCGGCGAGAAGGCGCTTTGCCTTGGCAATGCGCCGGACGAGGTCGTGAGGGCGATTGCCCCACCCGGGTGGCCACTCGCCCTGCTCGATGTCGTCGAGCGCGGTTGTGAGCGGCCAATCAACCTGCTCTTGCAGGGTGGCGGAGTCAAGTTGGCGCCAGTTCGGCCAGCCCCAACTTGCCTTGTCGGGATGGTCATCGGGGCCAGGTGTCCAGACTGGCAGCCCGGCCGTGAGGAAGGCGCGGTGGTCGTCGGCGAACTCGAAGCCGAACCGTCGCTCGATGCTGACGAACTCGGCGTCGGTGAGCCCTGGCTGGATGTCCACCAGGTCTAGTTGTGCTAACCGCCGAGCGGCGTCGATACCCAATGCGACACCGGCACCATCCGTCACCGGGATAGCGTAGCGACCTGGCAGCCGTACGCGCGTGCGGGTAATGAGAAGCGCAGGGGGCAGCAGAGAGGCAGCGAACGAGACGGCAACCGATACCACCGGACGCGGCTGGAGCCCGAACAACATGCATGAACTGGGGTTTCCTGGCAGCAGTCGACAGCCGTCGGTGCTCTCTAGCCGCGTTCACACCGAAGAGGTTTGGCGTGGCTGTCGCTGCCAACGTCAGTGCTCCCCCGCCGCTCGGAGGACATGACCTGGCTCTACGTCAGACCCTGCCACGTCAGGCAGTACGAGGGACGTGCTGCCGGGACGCGAGTGCAGCTCAACGAAGGCGCGGGTTGTGGCCACGACGTTGCCGTCACACAGCACCTCCACCATGTCGCCTTGGCGCAGCCCGGTCGGACTACAAGACCCGGACACGATCACTGGGCGGCCCGTGACGTTGAAAACCTGGGAGATCACCATCTCGAAGCTCGGTTCCGGCACGAGCCGAGTGTAGGAACGGCTGGGGCACAGATGGGGCACAAGACAATGTGAAACGTCGGCAACCAGCCACCAATGACGTGAGCCCAGGACGGGGCGTGACCAGCGTGTCGACCAGGCCGATGCAGGTCACGGAAGGCCCCATCTAAGTTCCGCTTCAACGTCTGGGGTGGGCCGACTCAAGCTGACCTCGTACATCTCGTCAGGGCATGCCCGCGTATCGGAGTGGGAGCGGAGGTCGGGGCCGACGCCACGCAAGGCAGGCCAGGATGGTGAACATGACCAGAAGCGCCACCGCGACGAGCAAGACCAACCATCCAGATCGATCGTCAGCCTCACGCACTCTGAGGCAAGGGTCGCTCTTTGCGTGGCGAACGCGGATGCGGTCACCGGTAGTCACAGCCCGGTTCGCGTCAATCGAAACGCGCAGAAGGGATTCGCACACCTCGCCATGATTCGTATTGAACTGAACTGCCAGGAAGGTCCGGGCTCCGCGATGCTCGACGTCCAGCACCTCAGCGACTGCCTCTGATCCCCCACGCTCGTCTGCGATCGACCACGAGGCTAGCGCCGCAAGCACGATCGCAAAGACCAAACCGAACGCCGAGAACAAGCGCAGGAGGTTTCGGCGCGGCCGTCGGCGATCCATGGCTGGACTCTAGAACAGGTCAACAACGACCTGGCGCGGTCAACGCGTCTACAGGTAGCCCACACGCCGAGCTGGGCCGTCAACGGGCCGTCAAACGCTAACCAGAGATGACCAACGACAACTGGCAGCACCAGGCCAGCCGCTTTGTGGCAGCAGCTGGCCTGGTGGGCGACGGACGAGTCGACCTGTGCGCCGGTCACAGCTAGGGTCTGTTGCCGTGGAGTTCGCAGCCGGTATCCCCAGCCGGTGGATCGTGACCCTGCGGTCTGGCGCGGTAATGGAGGTGGCGGCTGACGCGTACAGCGAAGCGGACGGCCAGCTCCTGTTCAACGTGCTGGTCGATGCAACTGCTGCCGAACAGGATCAGATGGTGATCGACTGGCGGATACCGAACAACAACCCACGACGCGTCGGCGTCGTGGTGGCCAAGGTGCCGGCAGCCGAAGTCGCCGATATCTACACCGCTCTGTCATGGTTCGACGATGGCAGCAGTGTCGACACAACCACCTGACTAACGCGCCAGTGCGCCGCCGCTGTCGACAGCAATGGTGACAGCAACCAGCGCGGACGGAGCGAGCCTCCCAGGCCGTGCAGGACGGTGGCCCGAGGCCAGAGACGCTTACGGACCCCGCCGGACGGAGCGCCCAGAACTTGTAAGCGAGGCGTCGCGCCTCCGGGGGTAGCCCTGGCTTACCGGGGAAGCGGGTTGGCGACGTAGACGCCCTTGCCCTGCCGGCCGTCGATCAGGCCCTCGGCCTTGAGCACGAGCATGGCGGCGCGAATCACTGTGTTGCTGACCTTGTAGTGCTCGCAGAGGGCGGCGAACGAGGGCAGCTTGTCACCCGGCTTCAACTGGCCGGAGCTGACCTGCTCGCGGATATCTCGGGCGACCTGTAGGTAGGCAGCTTCAGACATAGGTGGTGCTCCCAGCTTGGCGGCTGGTGCAAGCAGACCACATCGCGGGCTCGACTTACAACGCTATGTGTTGTAGCTGTTGACCCTGCGCACATTGCGTCCTAAGTTGCTCGTGGGGCTACCCAGCTTGGCGGCCGGGTCGTCCTGCCGTGGGTGCCCTGTCTCCGGACACGGCTGACCGGGTGCCCACGGGACCCCAGCGTCGGCCGGAGGCGTGATGACCAGACCGAACGATGCAACTGGTTCGACCGAAGGTGACGTGCGGGGTACCGGCTACCATCAGAGGCGGGACAACAGCCAGCGGCGCGTGTCCTACGGCGAGTACGTCTTGGCGGCGGCGCTGGCCCTCGCCCGCCGGCACCGGCCCGTCTGGTCCTGGCGGCAGTGGCGGCACATCTGCCGCTGCGGCAACGACCTGCCCTGCCGAAGCCGTCATCCCATCCCGATCAACCGCGGCCACTGGCCGAGCCAGGACGCGCCGCGATGACGAAACACCTTCCGGTCACACCGGCCTGGATCTGCGGCGGCTGCGGTGCCGACTGGCCCTGTCAGACCCGGCGGCGCGAGCTGCGAGCGGAGTACGACCGCGCCCCGGTCTCGTTAGCCCTCTA
Source organism: Micromonospora citrea (assembly GCF_900090315.1). NCBI lineage: Bacteria > Bacillati > Actinomycetota > Actinomycetes > Micromonosporales > Micromonosporaceae > Micromonospora > Micromonospora citrea. The sequence goes on from NZ_FMHZ01000002.1 coordinate 3,224,512, forward strand.
CCTGGCCGCGCAGCTCGTCGACGCCGCCCCGGACCTGGCCCACGTCCCCGCCGGCCACCTACATCACCGATTCCTCGGCTGGACCCGATGAGCATCCTGCGACCCGGCGACGAGAAATTCCACTACAGCGACGGCTCCCACAAGTGGATCCCGCCCGATCCCGACTACGACCAGGACGTCTGGGACGAGCAGGTCCGCCAACACAAGCAGGGCCACCTCAGGAACGAGCAGCCCAAGGTCCGCATCCAGCGCCTCGTGTGACGCCAGCAGTACAGCAGCGAAGTACAGCAACCGTGCCGGCCGAACCGGACCGAGACGCACGCCAGCAGGCCGGACGACCTCGAACGACACCCGACCCAACCGGCTCGCCGGCAATCCATAGGTTCAGGGTTCGAGTCCCTGGCGGCCCACTCCTCCGCAGGTCAGCAGTAGGGACGAGACCCAGGCCCCACCCGAGGTACAAATTTCTGTACCTACCACCGGAGGTGGCCATGCGGACCGTGAGCTTCACCCAGCTACGGCAGAACCTGGCGGCCGAACTCGACAGCGTCATCAACGACGCGGAGGAAGTGGTGGTGACCCGGTCGGGCCACGAGCCGGTGGTGATCGTTCCGCTCGCCGAGTACGAGGCGATGAAGGAGTCCGAATACCTCCTTCGCAACCCGGCCAACGCCGCAGCCCTGCGCCGCTCGATCGCGGAGCATGAGCAGGGCGACGCGGTCGAGCGGGACCTGGTCGACCCGGCCACCTCCCGGGACGTCGCGTGAGGCTGGTCTTCACCGCGACCGCCTGGAACCAGTACCTCAGCCACACGGACCGAAAAATGGTCGAGCGCATCAACGACCTCGTCGCGGACGTGATGCGCAACGGGTACGAGGGCATCGGCAAGCCGGAAGCCCTTCGGGGAAAGCTGTCCGGCTTCTGGTCCCGCCGGATTGATCGCGAGCACCGGCTGGTGCATCGGATCACCAAGGACGACATCGAGATCATCGCCTGCCGCTACCACTACGGCGATCATTAGCGGACCGGGCTGGAAGCGGGAGCACCGATATCCCGATCGAGGCCGTAGCGCCGTGATCTTGGTTCGTTACGGCAGCGGATGCAGCAGCACCGACGTCTTCGTTCAGACAGTCCCTTGCGCGGGCGGCGTCAGACGCTTGCCCGTGCTGATGTCGTCCAGGTGAGCGCCGTCGACAGGACTCGTCGACGTATCGGCCTTCGACGGCGTAGCCGTGCTGTTCGTACAGCCGGAAGGCGCCGGTGCTGGTCGCCAGGACGCGCGGTCCGATCTTCCTCGCGCCCTTGTGAGCCGGCACGGCGTTCGGCGGCCGAAAGCAGGGCCGAGGCTGATCGACCGGCTGCTCACCGAATGGCCCCTGGCGACGCATTCGTTCCGCGTCCTGCCCGCTGAGCGGTCGTCGCGCGCGGCCCTCGACCGACTGGACCTTCGGAAGATCCACCTCTCCTTGCCCAAGGCCCTACCTCTGGTACCAGCCTCCCGTGTAGGCGCCCCGGGTGGCGCAGGCCAACGGGAGCCATGCCAGTGCCACTTCGAGCCCTTAACGGACAACGCGATAGTCGACGAGTAGGTAGCCGGTCGGCGAGGTCTCGCTTCTGGTTGGTGCGAGTCGAAGGGATGGCAGTCCGTCGAGGAGCCGTCGTCCCTGACCGACGACACACGGCGCTATCACGAGCCTGAGTTCGTCGACAACGTCGGCGGCGAGCAGCGCCTGCGCGACCGAGATGCTCCCGTGGACACCGATGTCGCCCCCGCGCTGCCGCTTGAGATCCCGAACGAATTCGACCAGCCCGCCGTCGATCACCGTGGTATTGGCCCAGTCCCGGTCGAGGGGCGTGGCTGTTGCGACATGCTTCGCGACCCCGTTGATGAACGTCGCAAATGGCTCGATCTGGCTGCTCGGCCAGAACTGCGCCCACTCCGTGTAGCTCTGGCGGCCGAGGATGACCGCGTCCTGTGTCGCGATCGCACGGGGAATGCTGGCGTCCACCACGTCGTCCCAGTCGGTGATGAAAGTGTCCGGGGCCTCGGCAACCCCGTCGAGGGACAGGAACTCGGTCACGACGATCTTTCGCACGCCCTACACCTCCAGTTGGTTCCGATGCTCCTGGTTGACTGGCCAAGCCGCCGGAACTCATCGCTGCGATTGCACCGCGTCCTCGGGATGCCGGTCCCACGGTCGTGGGCGATGTCGCCGGAGGGCTGCTGCCGACCTGGTGCTACCGCGCGACGGTGTCGAGCCGGGCGCCGTCGTCGACGCGCCGGTGGGGAGATCCTGGCGGGCGTGAACTGAGCAGATGCTCGCCCGGATCGGTGCACCCGCGGTTCCACACCGGTCCGCCGGGTGTCTGCCTGCCCGAGCGGAGCAGATGGCGGCAGAGTTCGGGTTCCTGGTTCCAGCCGCTCATGTTGTCGGCCACCTGTTGCATGATCGGGCGGTCCGACCTTGGGAGGGGACGGGGCATCATGCCGATCAGCGCGGCCGGCAGCGAGATCGAGACGGTTGCGCGTGAGGCGATAGGCGACGACTTCTGGTTCGTCGCGACGAGCTACGGCTTCCCGGACGCGGACGTCGAACGACTGATCGCCAATCGGGAGTGGTGAGCGGACGTGGTCTTCCGTTGCGCGAGAAGATCCGGGAGTACTACTTCCGGCACAAGGAGATCGCGGCTTACTGGCGTCCGCTGGACGAACGCTCGGAGCTGGTCGGCGAGTTCAGGCTGTGGCATCTGCTGAGCGCCGCGACGCGAGGATGCTTGGGCGATGTCTTCGACGGGGAGGACGACGAGGGGCGCGCGCTCTACAGCGAGCTGCACGTCTTCGACGACACCCCCCGCACCGGGACGGGAAAATGGCGGCTGTGCGAGCCACCCCCGGGGCGAGCGACCCGGAGATCTGGTTCCACGACCTGCGTGACGGTGCCCTTCGCATGGACCTCGACTACCCGGGCTATCTGGAGGCGCTGCTGGTCACCAAGGGCGTGATCGGCTGGCAGTACCTGTACTGCGCGCCGGAGGACTGCGGCATGGGATTCTTCCCGCTCGTGGACGGACTGGCCGAAATGCTCGACGTCTTCCCACGCCTCTTTCCCCACCACGACTACGCCGACCTGGCGGCCCGCCTCCGGGAGCGCACGTGACCTGGGCCACGCGAGCGGCCAGCTAGCGGCAGAGGGAGGAAGAAGGGATCGGCCCGGTCAGTCCTCGGCCATGGGGTTCAGCCCGAGGTACGGGCCGAGCAGTCGCCGCAGGCGGGCCAGCGTGACGTTCCGGGCCCCGGCCGCCTCCGTGCAGTCGGCGGGGCCGGCCGCCCGGGACGCCTGCACGATGAGGGAGTCCACCAGCTCGGCGATCGTCTCCGGCTCGGGTTCACCGAAGTCCGCGAGCGCCTGCCGCAGGGGCACCTGGAGCCGGGCGTGGAACTCCTCCATCGGGCCGCGCAGCATGCGCGGCTCCACCACCTGCGTGAGGGCGCGGGCCACCGCCTGCTCGGAGCTGGTGAAGAGATCGACGTTGGCCTCCACGTACGCCCACACCCGGGTGGCGGGCGTCGGGGCCGCCGCCACCCGCGCGACGACCTGGCCCGCCCAGTCGGGGAAGACGTCGGCGACGACGGCGGCGAGCAGTTCCTCGGCGGAGGTGAAGTACTGGTAGACGCTGGTGCGGGCGAGCCCGGCGCGGCGCCCGACCGCCGCCATGGACGGCGCCTGCGCGGACTCGGCCAGGAGTGCGCGCGCGGCGTCCAGCAGGGCACGCCGTTGCCGGGCGTGGTGCTCGGCGACGCTCGGCGCCTGGATCCGCGGCACGCACTCCTCCTCGTGGCAGGTGGTCGGCCCCGAGTCTATGGCTCAGACGCGGCTCTCCTCGTCGGCGGAGAGGCGGCCGTCGACCATCTTGAGGACCCGGTCGCACTGGTGCAGCACCTCGTGGTCGTGCGTGACCATGACGGTGGCGACGCCGTGCTCGTGGGCCTCGCGGGCCAGCAGCGCGACGACGTCCTGGCTGCGCTGGCGGTCCAGCGCGGCGGTGGGCTCGTCGACCAGGAGCAACTGGGGGCGGGTGACGAGGGCCCGCGCGATGCCGACGCGCTGCCGTTCGCCGCCGGAGAGCTGGTGCGGGCGCCGGTTCGCCTTGTGCGTCATGCCGACCTCGGCGAGCAGTTCCCGGGGGTCGCGGGGGTTGGCGACCTTGCCGAAGGTGAGCGGCAGGCGCACCTGGTCGAGGCTGGTGAGGGCCGGGATGAGGTTGCCGCTCTGGAACACGAACCCGATCCGCTCGCGGCGGATCGCGGTGAGTCGGCGGTGCGTCAGCGCGGCGAGGTCGACGTCGCCGAGCCGGACCGCGCCGGAGGTGGGGCTGGTGAGCGCCCCGCAGACCGCGAGCAGGCTGGACTTCCCGGCGCCTGAGGGGCCGACGATCGCGACGAGTTCCCCCGCCGCGACGTCGAGGCCGACCCGGTCGAGGGCGGTGACGGTCTCCTCGCCGTCGCCGTGCACCAGGGTGACGTCGGACAGGGACAGCACGGCGGTCATCGGTTGCCTCCCAGCGCGGTGAGCGGGTCGACGCGGGTGATACGCAGGACGGCCACGGCGGCACCCACCACGCCCAGGATGAGCAGCAGGGCGGCGGCGACGACGATCGGGCCGGCCTCGAGCGCGAACGGCATGGGCGTGGACGAGATGGCGGCGCCGGCCGCCACGCCGAGGGCGACGCCGGTGGCGACCGACAGGGCGAGGAGCACCACCGACTGCACCAGGCTGTCCCGGAGCAGGTAGCGGGTGCTCGCGCCGAGCGCCCGCAGCACGGCGATCTCCTGCCTGCGTTGCACCGTGAGCACCGTGAAGAAGGCCCCCACGACGAGCGCCGAGATCGCGTAGAGGAAGGCCTGGATCAGCTGGAGCGTCGAGGTCTCGGCGGTGTAGCCGGGCGAGGCGCCGTAGGACTCCTCGCGGGTCATCGACGTGGTGCCCGCCGCCTCGTCGCCGGCCGCCAGGGCGACGTCGGCGTCGTTCTCCGCGCGGACGGCGACGGCGGTGATCTCCTGGTAGATGCGGCCGGGCGGTACGTCGCCCGCGCGCACGCCGGCCTTCACCTCCTGCCACGACCGCAGGGGCAGGTATCCGACGTCCACGTGGCCGAAGGTGTGCTGCTCGGCGAGGATGCCCACCACCTTCAGCGGGGTGCCGGCCGGTTCGACAGTGATGGTGTCGCCGACCCCGATCCCCTCCTCTGCCGCCGTGGCGCTGACGACGACCTCTCCCTCGCCGGCGAGGCGCCTGCCCTCGGCGACCTCCGGGTCGAGGAACGAGCCGACCTCGACGCCGAAGAGCGCCAGGTCGATCTCGGTCCCCCGGTTGCTCCGGCCGTTGGCGAGGGTGTTGCCGAGCGGCGCCGCCTCGGCCACGCCGGGCTGCTTCGCCCAGGTGTCGACGGCCCCGACGTCCACCACGCTGCGGGAGAACGCCGAGTCCCTGGCCACCTCGTGCTGGAAGGCGAGCGAGGTGACGGGAAGTCGTTGCAGGCCGGAGACGCCGTCGTTGACCAGCCCGACGGAGAGGCCGCTCAGGAGCACGGTGAGGACGGCGATGAGCGCCACGACGACGCCCATGAGGGCGAACCGGCCGCGCGCGAAGGCGAGTTCGCGAAGCGCAAGGAACATGGGTCTACCCCGTCCGACAGGTAGTCGACAGCATGTCGGGAAAGATACCGACACCCTGTCGGGACACCAAGGGTCGACGCCGTGGGCGTGAAGCACCTCACGACGCGGTGTCCGCGTACCGGCCAGCTCGGAGTGGGAGCGCTCACGACGGGCCGGCGGTCGGGAAGCTCGTCGCACACGTCCACCCGGGCGTCGGCACGGTGGCGACCCAGGCGACGAAGTCCAACCGCCGGCGCGCGGGGCGGGGCCTGGACGCGGCGGTGGTGGCGGTGGCCTGCCCGCCCGCGCGACCGCCACGGAGCGGCGCCGGTCAGTCGGCGGCGATCTGATCCGTCGACTCGGCGGCGACGGCCAGGATGTCGGCGCTGCCGCTGCGGGCGTACGTGTCCATCGCGGTGTCGACGAACTTGATGGCGTGGGCGTCGCCGGTGTCCATGGCGCGGCGCATGACCTCGTCGGGGTCGGGAGCGGAACCGGCGCGCGGAGCGGGCCGTCCCTCCGCGGGGGCGAAGGCGGCGGTCACCGCGGCCGTCGCGGCCCAGGCGGCGGCGAGGCTGGGCGCCCAGAGCGTCGCCGGCAGAGCCGGCAGCGTGCGCAGGACCGCGTTCGGCGCGGTGGCCGCGTGCACGAGCATGACGGGGCTGGCGTATCCGTGCGTGCCGTGCCGCTCGACGGCGGCGTCGACGATGCCGGCGAGGCGGACCGGCACGTCGTCACCGTCGCGGCCGGGCACCGCGCCGGCCGCCGCCGGCCACTGCGCCAGGTCGGCCAGCTGGGCGAGGCGGGCGCGGATGCCGAACCGCTGGTCGGGCACGAGGGGCACCGCGTCGAGCGCGGAGCGGGGGTCGGTCGTCCGGTACGGTCCGGTGCCGGGCGAGGCGAGCGGCTGCCACCGGGCGGCCCAGTAGGCCAGCCCCTGACCGAGTTCCGCGACGCGCGGCCCGGTCTCCTCGTCGAGCAGGGCGCGTACGGCGTGCCCGACGCGGATCACGCCGTGGGTGGCGCCCGCGGCGATGCCGGGGAGCAGGCGCGGCCACCAACGGGTGAGCACCTCACGCCAGTGCTCGCCGGCCAGCTCGCGGTCGAAGTAGTCGAGCCAGTCGCCGGTGCGTACCGGGTCGCCGAGCGGGTCACGCCACTCGTCTGCGGCGATGGTGCGGATGCCTCGCGGCCGGTCCTCCAGCTTGTCCGCGTAGGAGTCGAGCCACCGGTGGGCGGCCTCCCCGTGACCGCGGTGCACCAGCGCCTCCACGGCCATCGGGGCGTGGTTGGACAACCAGCCGTTCCGTTCCGGGCCGGTGTGCCGCACCCGTTCGTACGCCTCGTCGAGCATCGTGCCTGTCATGCCGAAGACGGTAAAATCTCAAGTTCGGTTGAGGTCAAGAGCGACAGTTGGGGCGCTCGAAGGAGCGGTCGTGGCGCGGCGGACGCGGTAGCGTCCGTGGCTCACCACGGGGAGGCTGCATGTATGACCGGCGTGACCTCGTCCACGCCTATCTCGCCGCGCAGGGCGGGCGGTTCGGCGGCTACCGTCCCGAGTCCTCGGCCTACAACGCGGCGCTGAAGGCGCACCACACGGCGATGCTGGACGGACTCCAGCAACTCTTCGGCCTGCGTCTGCACGCGGACGGCGGCGGCAGTTTCACCCATCGGGTCCTGTTCAGGCTCTTCTCCGCCACGGCCGACTCGTTCCTCGCCCTCCGCACCCCGTGGTCGAACTTCCTGGAGGCCGGCCTCCTGGTCCGGATGGTCGAGGAGGCCGGGGCGGAGGGCGAGCGCGTCATGGCGGCCAGCCAACGCGTCGACGCCCTCACCGCCGAGTCCCGGGAGACCCACCTGGAGATGCTCGACGCGCTCGTCGCGGTGCTGCTCGGCGACCGCGCGGTGCTGACGTTCAGCCCCGCCGACCTGCGGGCGATCGGGGTCGACGACACGATGCCGAGCCCGTCGGACCACCCGCTCTACGAGGGCTGACCGGCTGGCTCGCCCCGGGTCGCGCGTGGCGGCTCCGGGGCCAGGATGCGGGCCACGGCGTGGCACGTGCCAATGGCCAGCGGCAGCAGCAGGGTCGCGCTGGCTGCCGCGCCACCACCCGACCGGGGCACGCCGGCCGCGCGCAGGCGTCGCCAGGCCCACAGCGAGAACGGGGCGACGACCAGCGGCGCGGTGACCACGCCGGGGGTGTACCCCCGGAAGGCCACGGCCTGGGCCACGTGCGTGCCCGCGTGCAGGCCGAAGCCGGCCAGGGCCGCCTGGTAGAAGCCGCTGCGCCCACCGGTGCGGGCGCCCCGGGCCGCGGCGGCGGTCATCACGACGCCCATCGCGCCGATGGCGATGCGGGCCTGCGCCGGGCTGACCCTCAACTGGTCCCACACCTGCTCGGGCACCTGCGGGAAGCGGGCCCGCAGCCGTGGCCGGGCACGGTCGAGCCAGCCGCCCATCGTGGCGGCTTCCTCGATGTCGTGGATCACCCAGGCCGCCAGCAGTCCCCAGGTGGCCGCTGCCGGGAGGGCGACGTCCGTCCGCGAAGTCATGGGCCATATAATTTACGATACAAGTCGTAAATTAAAGAGGATGTGACGTGGCCAACGAGCGAGGCCGGCCCCGGCGGCCGGAGACCGATGCGGCGATCCTGCGCGCCACCCTGGAGCTGCTCCGCGACGGCGGCTACCGCACCCTCTCCATCGAGAAGGTCGCCACCCGCGCGGGCGTGACCCGGCCGACCGTCTACCGCCGCTGGCCCGACAAGGCCGGTCTGGTCGTCGACGCCCTGGCCGAGGCGGTGCCCGTCGCCCTCGCCCCGGACACCGGCGACACCCGCACCGACCTGCACCACGTGGCACGCGGCCTCGTCGACCGGCTCGCCGGCCTGGCGCCGGTGATCCTCGGCGTGCTCGCCGACAGCGTCGGGCGCGAAGACCTGGCCGCGCCGCTGCGGGACCGGTACCTGCGCCCCCGCCTCCGCACCGTCACCGACGTCGTCGACCGCGGCATCGCCCGCGGCGACCTGCCCCCCGGCACCTCGCCGGCCACGGCGCGCGACCTCCTCGCCGGCCCGCTCGTCTACCGGTGGCTGGTCAACGGCACCCTGACGGACGCCGACGTCCACGAACTCGCCGACGCCGCCTGGCGGGCGCTCACCGCCCCGGCCGACGCCTGACACCGGTGCGCTCCCGAGCCACCCCAGGTCGGCCTGAACCGAGGCGAGCGGCGACCCTCCACTGTCCTCGCCATGGGAACGGGAGCGCTGGCGCGTTCCCGGGCGCCGGGTCCGACGGCCTGGGGCGTGCCAGGTCGTCGTCCGGCTGCATCCGCAGGACGCGCGAGGGCTGGCGGAGCGGTACGACTTCGCGCCCGTCCCGGCCGGCGGTCCCGGCCAGGCCGCTCCCGGGAAGACGCCCGCCGACGTGCGGCACGGCCTCCAGCCGTACGTCCCGGCCGGCGCCCGCTGGCGGCACAGCCGGTCGTACGACGAGGCGCCGCCCGCCACGCGCGGGCGGGTGGCGTTCCTCGACGTCGAGCACCGGACGGTGCTGCTCATGCTGACCGACCGCTGACGGCGGGGGCCGCCGGGAGACGCGCGGCGGCCCCGGCGCGTGGCGCGCCGGGGCCGCTCGGACTGGCGTACGGGGTCAGCTCAGGCTCGACCAGAAGGCGTACCGGTGGTCGCGGGTGAAGTCGGTCGGCTTCCACCGGCCCGAGGTGAGCGACTGGACGTGCGGGCGGCGTTCGGTGAACCGCCGCCAGCCGCCGTCACGCCCACCGTTGGGGTCGCCGTCCTCGGCGAACCGGGTCCAGGCGGCGATCAGCCGGTCGGCGAGCCGGTCCTGCGTGTCGGTGAGCGCGGGAAAGAGCGCCAGGTCGAACTGGTAGGCCAGCTCGGCCATGTGGTGGGCCCGCCACGGGAAGCTCGGCTCGTCGTAGCCCACGAACCACGGCGTCTCCTCCTCGGCGAACTCGAACATGTACGTCCTCGTCCACTTCGACAGCAGCTTCGCGGTGTCGTAGGTCGGCTTCGCCCAGTTCCGGTCGCTGTCGATGGTCGCCAGCGCCAGCCCGGCCGAGTTGCCGTACGCCGACAGCGGGTAGCGGGCCAGGATCGCGTCGGCGTGGGCGCCGTACCGCTCGCGGACCGTCGATTCGTACGCCTCGGCGGGGATGGGCTTTCCACCCGGGCTGACCTCCATGCCGCCGTACCTGCCGTTCTCCTCGTCGTGGTTGACGCCGACGAGGACGGGGACGCGGTTGAACCGGCCGGTGCGGAACGCCTCCGCCGGGCTCAGCGGCAGCAGGGGCGTGCCGGAGACCGGGCGCGGCTCGCCCCACGGCCCGTACGCCGCCAGCAGCTCGGCCACCGTGGTCTCGGACGACCGCAGGCACGCGGCCACGTCGGCGGCGGCGTCGCAGCCGACCGCCTTGATCACGGCGGCGCTGTCGGCCTCGGCCTCGGCGCGGGTGCGGGAGCCGCCGGTGGCACAGGGCGCGCTCTGGATGACCGCCCGGTCGAACAGGCCCGCCGACGCCGGTGAGGCGAGGTGGTCGCAGACCGCGTAGCCGCCGCCGGACTGGCCCATGATCGTGACGTTGCCGGCGTCGCCGCCGAACCGGTCGATGTTGGCGCGCACCCAGCGCAGCGCGGCCTGCTGGTCTTCGAGGGCGAAACTGCCCGAGCCGTACGCCGAGCCGGCGTCGAGGGCGGGGTGGGTGAGGAAGGACATCACGCCGAGGCGGTAGTTCACCGACACCACGACTGCGTCGGCGGCGAGGCGGTCCGGCCCGTACATGTCGCCGGTGCCGTACATCATGTCGCCGCCATGGATCCACACGATCACCGGCAGGTCGTCACCCCTGCGGGCGGGCGTGGTGACGTTCAGGTAGAGGCAGTCCTCCGCCTCGCCGGGCACCCCGACGGGCAGGCCGACCGGCTGTGCGCAGCCGGGGCCGGGCCGGGTGGCGTCGCGTACGCCGGTCCAGGGCGCGGCGGGCCCGGGTGAGGCCCAGCGGCCGGGCGGCGCGGCGTACGGGATGCCCTGGAAGGACCGCAGTCCGTCGTGGACGGCGCCGCGGACGGCGCCCTTGTCGGTGGTGACGACGGCGGGGTCGCCGGGCACGGCGGAAGCCGGCGCGGCCCCAATCGTGGCGGTGGCCGGCACGGCGGCGCCGATCGCGACGGCGGCCAGCGCGGCGGCGGCCAGGCACGCGAGGACGCGTTTCCGGGTTCGGGCAGGGGTGTCCATGGTGGCTCTCCTGTCGGGGCGGGCACGACCGGAGTGGTCGTGCCGAGAACCGTAGGACAGACTTGGGCGATCGCGCAAGACGGTTGCCTAAGGCGATCGCCTGAGACGTACGCTCCAGCCGGTTGCTATCCTGCGGCCATGGGAAACCGGGAAGCGCTCCTCGCCGGCGCGAAGACCTGCCTGCTGGAAAAGGGCTTCGACCGCACCACCGTGCGCGACATCGCCACCACCGCCGGCGTGAGCATGGCCGCGATCGGCTACCACTTCGGCTCGCGGGAGAACCTGCTGTTCCAGGCCCTCTTCTCGATCCTCGACGAATGGGGCGACGTGGCGGGGCGGGCGCTCGTCCCGGCCGACGCGCCCGACCTCGACCCCGCCGAGGCCTACGAACGGATGTGGGACGAACTCCTCGCGCAGGCCCGCGCCCACCCGAAGATGTGGCTCGTCTCGATCGACCTGTTCCTGCGGGCGCAGCGCCAGCCCGAGCTGCTGCCACAGCTCACCGAGGGCATGCGGCAGGGGCGCAGCGGCATGGCGGCGATCCTGGCGAGCGTCCCCGAGGCCGAGGTGCCGGAACGGTCCGTCCGCACCCTCGGCATGGTCCAGCTCGCGCTGATGTCCGGCGTGATCATGCAGACGCTCTCCGACCCCGACAACCCCGTCACCGGCGCGGACGTGGTCGCCGGGCTACGCGCGCTGGCGAAGATCACCGGCTAGGCCCCCGTGTCGTTGATCCGGTTGAGCCTGCCCCCACCTGCGACGACGGTGAGGGCACCGACCGTGAGGAGGCACGCCGATGACCCGTCAGCGCGAGACCGTGGAGGTCGACCCGGTCCTGTTCCGTGCCGTCTACGACTCGCCCGCGTCGCTGCCCGGCGCCCACCGGTGGACGACGCCCGAGTCGGACGTACGGCGGATCGAGAAGCTGCTCGGCATGCCGCTGCGCAGCATCGGCGCCCCGCTCTGGGTCAGCGGCGACGAGCCGGACTGCCCGAAGTGCGGCCGGCGCGCCAACTGGTACGACATCGTCTCGTCGGCGCTCTCCGGCGTGCACGACCGGATGATGATCGCGACGGTCATCCTCGGCGACCGCAAGTACGTCAACACCGAGGTCCCGGACGCGATCGCCGGGGTCCGCTGCTCCGACTGCCGCACCCCCATCGAGGGGCTGCGCAGCTTCAAGTGCCACAACTGGGCGTACGCCTTCGAGGCGCTGGAGGCCGTGCGGCAGCGGATGTCCGGCGTGTCAGTCGTCGGCCGTCAGCTCGCGGACGAACCGCAGGCCGGGACGCCCGTCGAGTGACAGCTCGCCGACCTGGGTGAAGCCGGTGCGCCGCAGCACCGCGAGCGAGCCGGCGTTGTCCACGGTCGTCATGGCGGTCAGCCGACGCAGCCCGTACGCGCGGCGGGCCAGCGCGACGACGCGGCGTACGCCGTCGGTCGCCACCCCGCGCCCGGCGGCCCGCTCGGCCACCCGGTAGCCCAGCTCGGCCTCGCCGTCGACGACGTCGACCAGGTTGAACCGGCCCAGCACCGTGCCGTCGGCGTCGACCAGGACGTGGAAGTGGCACACCCCGGCCTCCTGCTCGGCGAGCAGCCCCGCGTGCCGCGCGTCGAAGTCGGCGAAGTACGCGTCGCCCCGGTCCGGCACCGACCGGGCGAACCACTCCCGGTTGTCCAGTTCGAAACGCAGCACGGCGGCGGCGTGGAGGGCGGCGAGCCGTTGCAGGTCGGGCACCGCGCCACCCTAGCCAGCGCGGACCCGCGACCGCCTCCGAATTCCGATGCCGCTCGACGCGCCCCGGCCGACCTGCGGCGGGCACGGCGCTCAGCGCTCACGGGTGAGCCGCGCGCTCAGCCCTCGGCGGCCGAGCGGCGAACGGGGCGACCGGCGCTCGCGGATGAGCGGCCCGCTCAGCGCTCGCCGGTCGAGCGGCGGGCGGGGCGGCGGCCCGGTGGGGAGGGCGGCTCCGGGCCGGGGTCGGGCACCTCGGGCATCGGCCGGGTCACCGGCCCGGCGCCGGTGACCCTCAGCGGCTCGCCGTGGTGCCACAGCTCGATGCCGGCCTCCGGGCCGCCGTCGGGCAGCTCGTAGCGGGCCTCGTCGCGGGTGAGGGTGACCCGGAGCCGGTGACCGTGCCAGCGCAGGTGGAACGCCAGCCGGTCGATCGCCGCCGGCAGCCGCGGGTCGAAGGAGAGCACGCCCCGGTCGTCGCGCAACCCGCCGAAGCCCTGCACCAGCGCCAGCCACGCCCCGGCCAGCGACGCCAGGTGCAGCCCGTCGCCGGTCTTGTCGCCCAGATCCGCGAGGTCCTGGAGCACCGACTCGGCGAACAGGTCGTACGCCAGGTCGAGGTGCCCGACCTCGGCGGCGAGCACCGCCTGCGGGGAGGCCGACAGCGACGAGTCCCGGACGGTCCGCGCCTCGTAGTAGGCGAAGTTGCGCGCCTTCTCGTCGGCCGTGAACTCCCCCGGGCAGCGCTGCATGGCGAGCACCAGGTCGGCCTGCTTGACCACCTGCCTGCGGTAGAGCTCCAGGTAGGGGAAGTGCAGCAGCAGCGGGTAGTCGTCGTCGGAGATGTCCGCGAAGTCCCACTCCGGCTGCTCGGTGAAGCCGGCCGCCTGCTGGTGCACCCCGCGCTTGCGGTCGTACGGCACGAAGAGCGCGTCGGCGGCGGCGCGCCAGCCGGCCACCTCGGCGGGGTCGACGCCGAGCCGGGCCGCCGCCTCGGGGTGCCGCTGCGCGGCGTCGACCGCGCCGCGCAGGTTGCGCCGGGCCATCAGGTTGGTGAAGACGTTGTCGTCCACCAGTGCGGAGTACTCGTCGGGGCCGGTCACTCCGTGCAGGTGGAAGGTGCCCGCGTCGGACCAGTGGCCGAAGCCGTGCCACAGCCGGGCCGTCTCCACCAGCAGCTCCAGCCCGGTCTCGGCGTGGAACTCCTCGTCGCCGGTGGCCGCGACGTAGCGCAGCACCGCGTCGGCGATGTCGGCGTTGACGTGCAGCCCGGCGGTGCCGGCCGGCCAGTAGCCGGAGCACTCCCGGCCGCCGATGGTGCGCCACGGGAAGGTGGCTCCGGCCAGCCGCAGCTCCGCCGCCCGCTCGCGGGCCTCGGGCAGGTGGGCGTGCCGCCAGCGCAGCGCCGACCGGGCCACCCGCGGGGCGAGGTAGGTCAGCACCGGCAGCACGTAGCCCTCGGTGTCCCACAGCACGTGCCCGTCGTAGCCGTTGCCGGTCAGGCCCTTGGCCGGGATGGTCCGGTCGCCGTCGGGCCGGCCGGCCTGGATGAGGTGGAACACCGCGAACCGGATGGCCTGCTGGAGCTCGTCGTCGCCGTCGAGCTGCACGTCGGCCGTCCGCCAGGCGTCGTCCAGCGCCGCGCGCTGGGCGGCCAGCAGCGCCTCGAAGCCCTCCGCGCGCGCCGCACCGGCCTCGGCGACGACGAGCCGGGCCAGCTCCTGCGGGGGCGTCGCGTCCACCGGCGCGCACTCGTAGGCGGCGAACTTGGTCAGCCGCACCGCCTCGCCGGCGCGCAGCGTGCCGGTCAGGGTGAGGCGCAGCCGGTCCGGCGAGCAGTCGACGCCGGCGGCGAAGCCCTCCGGGGCCCGCACGTCGTGCGCGACGGCCACGGCGACCCGCTGCCCGCTGCGTCCGGTGCGGTGCACGAGGACGCCGTCGTGCCCGTCGGAGTGGCGGTACTCGGCGGTCAGCGGGTCGCTGATCACCGACGCGGCGCGGGGGTCGTCGGAGCGCTGCGGCACCCGTTCGTTGGCGAGCAGGTCGGCGCAGACCCGCACCTCGACCGTGCCGTCCAGCGGCTCGACGGTCCACCGGACGGCGGCCACCGGGCGGCGGGGCAGCGAGACCAGTCGGGTGCTGCGGACGCGTACGCCGTGCCCGGCCGGGGAGACCCACTCGGTGTGCCGCTCGACCACCCCGGCGCGCAGGTCGAGCACCCGCTCGTGGACGCGGAGGGTGCCGGTGCGCACGTCCAGCGGCTCGCCGTCCACCCAGAGCCGGATCAGGGCGGCGTTCGGCGCGCTGATCACCGTGTCGCTGAGCTGCGGGAACGCGTACCCGTCCTCGGGGTAGGTCAGCTCCCGCCGCCCGTGGAAGCCGTTCAGGTAGCTGCCCGGCATGCCGTACGGGGCACCCTCGTCCAGGTTGCCGCGCCAGCCCACCCAGCCGTTGCCCAGCGCGAAGATCGACTCGGTCTCGGCGAGCCGGTCGAAGTCCGCCTCCGTACGCCGGATCCGCCAGGCCTCCTCGTCCCCCGTTCCGCGTGCGGCCGGCGGTCGATCGGCGGTGGGGGTGTCGTGCACAGCGCCTCCAGGGGATCCGGCGGACCGGATCAATCGTGGCAGACCGGGCTGAGAGGTCGCTGAGACGAAAGTCGGGGCCTCGACCCGACCAACGCACACTGCGTCCGGCTTCCAGGTGTTCCAGGGTTGTCCGCGAGGTAAACACGGTATGAACGATTGGTGAGGTGAATCATGGTTGATGCGGACGTTCCGGAGATCAGCGTCGAGTGGTACCAGGACATCGTCGACTTCGCCGCCGACACCCCGCAACCGGTGCAGTGGTTCGCCGAGCACTTCACCGAGGGCGCGATCCTGCTGCTCGGCGCGCTGTGGCTGGTCGCGGCCCTGTCGCGGCTCGGGGGCGGGCCGCGCGGCTGGGCGTACGCCCTGGTGTCGCCGGCGGCGGTCGTGCTCGCGTACGGCTGCAGCGAGGCGCTGAAGGTGGTGGTGGACCAGGAGCGTCCCTGTCGGGCCGTCGTCACCGAACTCGCCATCGTCGCGGGCGAGTGCCCGCCGACCGGCGACTGGTCCTTCCCGAGCAACCACTCCACGATCGCGGGCGGGCTGGCGATGGCGACGCTGCTGCTCTCCCGCCGGGTCGGCTGGGTGGCGCTGCCGCTGGCGGCGCTGGCCGCGTTCTCCCGCACCTTCGTCGGCGTCCACTACCCGCACGACGTGATCGCCGGCGTCCTGCTCGGCACCGCCCTCACCGCGCTGCTCGTCCCGCTGCTCGCCCGCCCCACCACCGGACTGCTCCAGCGCCGCGCCCGCCGCACCGAACGCCCCGTCCCCGACCCCACCCCCACCGCCCGCCGCTGACCCACACCCCGCCGCCCGTCGCCCACGCCCGTCGTCCCGGCGATCTTGCACTTCCTGCCCGGACAAATGGGGCAACCAGCGCGCTCCAGGGGCCACAAGTGCAAGATCGCGGGGCGGGGCGGGGCGGGGGCGAGGCGGGGGCGGAGGGGGCGGGGCGGGCGGGGTGGGTCAGGGGAGGAGGGCGAGGGTGGTGACGGTGGCCAGGGCGAGGAACGGGCCGAAGGGGAGGTGACTGCGCCAGCCGACGCGGCGGGCCGCCAGGAGCGCGACGCCCACCACGCCCGAGAGCAGCAGCGCGAGCAGCAGTCCCGCGACCGGGACGGCCCAGCCGTACCAGCCCAGCAGCGCGCCGACGCCGAGCGCCAGCTTGGCGTCGCCGAGACCGAAGCCGCGCCGGCCGAGCAGCAGCGTGGTGGTGGCGAAGAAGAGCGCCAGCGCGACGCCCGCCCCGGTGGCCCGCAGCCAGGGCCCCGGCCCGGCACCGGCCAGCGCGGCCACGCCGAGCAGCAGCCACGTCCCCGCCGCGGCGGGCCAGGTGAGCCGGTCGGGCAGCCGGTGCACGGCCGCGTCGACGAAGGCCAGGGGGATCGCCCAGCCCAGCCACCAGGCCGCGGCGGCCAGCACGGCGGCGGGCGGCCCGGCCAGCAGCAGCACGCCGGCCGCCGCCACCGCGGCGAGTTCCACCGCGCCGGGCGGCGGGCCGACGCGCGCGTGGCACCGCCCGCACCGGGCCGCCGGGCCCAGCGCCGGCCACGGCCGGGCCAGCCCGATCGGGGCGCCGCAGGCGTCGCACCCGGCCCGGTCGGGCGCCCCCGGCGGTACGGCGTGCCGGAGCGCGGCGAGGCGGAGCACCGGGCCGACGGCGAGTACGGCCGCCGCCCGCGCGGCACGGGAGGCGACCGGCGGCTCGGTCGGCTCCGCCACCACCGGTCGTCCGGTCAGCGCCACGACCACGCCTCCGACCCTGCGGCGCACGACACGGAGGGTGACGACCGTCGCGCGACTCGGTAACTGGTGAAACGGTCCTGGCCCCTGCCGCGAATTGCGGTGCAATGCGCGCGGAAATGACGCGGGCGCATGAGCGGGAATCCCACGCCAATGGAATGCCGAGCCGCCTCGACGGGGGACGGATCGGACCAGACGTCACGTCCGGGACAGCCGCCGTCGGCCATCCCGGCGACCCACCCGCCGCATGCGCTATTGCTGCCCCGATTTTCCCACGCGCCCCGCCCAGCCCCGTCAGCCGGCCCGCTGAGGTCGCCCGCTGCCACCCGCCCCACCACCTGTCATCACTCAACGTATCGAGCCGAATTGCCCCTGTTGCATCGGCGAACGTCAGCCTATGCTCGCCCCTTGGGTGCGGTGCAACCCCACGACAAAACGACGGAACGACCCAGGATTTGCATTTGTAGAGATCCATAGCGGCGAATGCGATGGCGCTTTACGACAGGTCCGGACAATCTCATCCGGCCGCGCCGCCGCATGCCCGGGGACCGACACTCCGGTCACCGGACGGCCACCGAGGAGGCACGACGTGCGCGGACGGCGACTCGGCCGACGGGCAACCAGCCTGCTCGCCATCGCGGCGGTCGGAGCGGGCACGGCCTGCGGCGCCGAACCGGCGTCGACCGCGGGGACCGCCCCCGCCGCGAGCGCGCCGGCGCCGACCCACTCCGAGGCCGACGAACGGGCGGCCAGGGAGGCGGCGCTGGCCGCGTACGCCGGATATCTCGCCGCGTCCCGCACTGCGAGCGGGCGCGGCGACCCCCACCACCCGGACCTGGCGCGGTTCCTCGCCGACCCGCTGCTGACCCGGGTACGGCTCTCCATCCGCGAGGCGAAGGAGCACGGCGCGATGCGTACCGGCACGTTGGTCTCCGACCCCACCGTGACGTCGGTCAGCCTGGATTCCAGCCCGCCCACCGTGGAGATCCAGGACTGCCTCGACGCGACCCGCTACCGCCTCGTCTACGCCAGGACCAAGCGGGTCGTCCCCGGCACCGGCGGGACCCGGCACCTGGCCACCGCGACCGCCACCCGCTACCCCGACGGCCGCTGGCTGATCAGCGCCGGCGCCGCCCACGAGGACCTGCCGTGCTGACCTGGGGAGGAAGGGCCGCCCCGACCCCCGCGCCGACCGGCACCGGGGCGGCCCGCCCGGGGACCGGGGCAGCCCGCCCGGGGACCGCCGACCCGGCGACCGGAGCGAGCCGCAAAGGCGGTGCCGACGCGAGAGCCGGGGCGCCCCACCCCGCCACCGCCGACCTCGTCCGGGTCGGGGCGGCCCGCCCCGCCACCGCCGCCAGCCGCGCCGGGGCGGTCCGGCGGGCGCTCGCCGGCGCCGGGCTGGCGCTGCTGCTGGCGCTCGGGGCGGCCGTGCCCGCGATCGCCGCGACCCGCGCGGACCCCGGCGCGGAGTGCCCGCCCGGGCAGAGCGACTGCAGCGTCTGGGACGACGACCCCGGCACCCCGGGCGGCCCGGGCGGAGGCGGGGACACCGGCGGAGGCGGCGACTCGGGCGGCGGTGGCGGCGGCGGGAAGTGCCAGTGGAACGGCCACACGGTCAAGTGCTACGACGACGTGCTCGGCTGGTTCAACAACGGCGACGGCTGCTACTACAAGCTCACCGAGCCGCAGCCCGCAGCCCCCGAGGGGCAGCAGTGGTACACGCGCACCTGCAACGGCGGCGCCATCGGCAGCCAGGTCAACGTCCTGCGCGACACCCCGCCGCCCGGCTTCGGCGCGCCGCCCGACCCGGAGGAACTCGCCCGACGGGCCCTCGCCAAGATCACCATCGCGGCGCCCCGGATCGCGGTCGCCCCGCGCCGGAGCAAGGGCCCCGGCCTGGTCGGGCTGCCGGTCTGGATGTGGGGCAGCAGCGACGACCCGAAGTACTTCGGCCCGACCCGGGAGGCGTCGGAGACCGACCGGGGCCTGACCGTGGAGATCACGGCGACCTTCGACCGGATCGTCTGGGACATGGGCAACGGCCGGACGGTCACCTGCGCCGACGCCGGCACCCCGTACGCGGCCGACGGGCGGCTCGCCGGCCGGCCCTCCCCCGACTGCGGCTACGACAGCGGCTACCCGAAGGCCGGCGACTACCGGGTGCGCGCCACCACGTACTGGACGGTGACCTGGCGCGGCGGCGGCGAGAGCGGCGTCATACCCCTCACCCGGACGACGGGCACGGTGCCGGTCCGGATCAACGAACTACAGGTGGTGTCCGAGTGAGCGTGAGGAACGAGCCGGGCCTGCGAGCCCCGCAGTCGCGAACGGAGACGGCCCGGTGAGCGTCGCGACCCGTAGCGGGACCGGGCCGGTGGACGCGCCGATCGCCCCGCCGAAGGTGGTCCGGCAGCGCCGGATGCGGCCCGGGCTGCTCGGCCTGGCGGTGCTGCTGATCGCCCTCGGTGGCCTGGGGGCGGCGTTCGCGGTCACCTCGGTACGCGCCACCGGCACCTACCTGGCGATCGCCCGGCCGGTCGAGGTCGGCCGGCAGCTCGCCGCCGACGACCTGGTGCCGGTGCAGGTGGCCGGCGGCCAGGGGCTGTCCCCGGTGCCGACCGGCCGGCTCGACGAGGTCGTCGGCAAGCGGGCCGCCGTGTCGCTGACCCCCGGCACCCTGCTGACGATGTCCCAGCTCACCGACGACCCGCTGCTAGGCCCCGGGCAGCAGCAGCTCGCGCTGGGCCTCGGGCCCGCCGAGGTGCCCGCCCGCGAGATGCATCCCGGCGACAAGGTGCTGCTGGTCAGCACGCCGGACAGCGACGACGACCGCCCGGCCGGCGCCGCCACCCGGTTCGAGGCGACGGTGATCGACACCGCGACGTCGGACGACGACGAGGTGGTGCTCTACCTGGCGCTGGCCGTACGGGACGTGCCGGCCGTGGTGGCGCTGTCGGCGCAGGAACGGATCGCCGTCGTGCTGACCGGGGCGGCCTGAGCATGGCGATCATCGCGCTGGTGTCGGCGAAGGGCTCCCCGGGCGTGACCACCTCGGCCCTGGCCTGCGCCCTGACCTGGCACCGGCGGCTGGTGCTCGCCGAGTGCGATCCGGCCGGCGGCTCGGTGCTCGCCGGCTACCTGGGCGGCGCCCTCGACGGCCCCCGCGGCATCGGCGAGCTGGCGGTCGGCGAGCTGCGCGACGGCAGCCTGGAGACGACGTTCTGGTCGCAACTGGTCGACCTGGACGCGCCCAGGCGGGAGCGGCTGCTGCTGCCCGGCGTCGTCGACCCGGCGCAGGCCGGCAGCGTCGCACCGCTCTGGCAGCGCTTCGCCGACTTCTTCGGAGGCCTGGAACACGGCGACCCGCCGTACGACGTGCTCGTCGACTGCGGCCGGCTGCACGTCGTCGGTCCACCGTGGCCGATCCTGCGCGCCGCCTCGGTGGTGCTGCTGGTCAGCCGCGCCCGGCTGCCCGAGCTGTCCGGCACCCGCGCCATGGTCCGGACGATCGAGCGGGACTTCGCCGAGCACCGGGTGCCGCCGGGCAGCCTGCGGCTGCTGCTGGTCGGCGACGGCCACGGCAGCGGCGAGGTGAGCAAGGCGCTGCGGCTGCCGGTCGTCGCCCGGTTGCCGCACGACCCGCGTACCGCCGACGTGCTCAGCCTGGGCGGCACCGTGCGGGCCGGTCGGCCGCTGATGCGCGCGGCCGGGGCCCTGGAGGTGCCGGTCGGGGCGCTGCTGGAGCGGCGGCGCGCCCGGCTGGCCTGGCCCGTGTCGCAGGGGGTGCCGGATGCGCTTTGAGCCGGTCTCCGCCGACCCGCGCCGCCGGCCGCCCGGGGCAGCCACCGCCCTGCCGGCCGACGCGAACCCCGCCGCGTCGGCCGGCGCCACCTCCACCGCGCCGCCGCTGGCCCCGCCCAACGGGCGGCACCACCATCCCCTGCCACTGCCCGCGCCCCCGGCCGGGCCGCCGCCGGAGCCGCCGGCCCGGGCCCGGGTCGACTTCCAGGTGGTCCGGGAGCTGCGCCGCGAACTCAGCGAGCGGCTCACCCGCTGGCAGCGCGGCCGGGAGTTCACCGTCGACGAGGAGGACACCGAGCGCGCCCGCCTCGCGGTGGCGGTGGTGGCCGAGTACGCGGACGCGGTGCGCCGGGCCGGCACCCCGATGGCGGCCGGCGAGGAGCGGCTCCTGCTCGACCAGGTCACCGCCGAACTGGCCGGGCTCGGCCGCCTCCAGACGCTGCTGGTCGACGACACCATCGAGGAGGTGCACATCCTCGGCTGCGACCAGGTGCGCGTCACCCGGCACGGCGGCGGGGTGGACTGGGCCGAGCCGATCGCCGACAGCGACGACGAGCTGGTGGAGATCCTCCAGGCGGCGGCCCGTCGGGCCGGGGCCACCGAGCGCTCGCTGTCGACCTCGAAACCCACCCTCGACCTGCAACTGCCCGACGGCAGCCGGCTGGCGGCGGTGTTCCTGGTCAGCCACCGCCCGTACGCGGTGATCCGCAAGCACAACACCCTCGACGTGAGCCTCGACGACCTCGCCGGCGGCCGGGGTGACCTGGACGAGATGATCGACCCGCTGGTGCGCGACTTCCTCCGCGCGTCGATGCGGGCCGGGCTGAACATCATGGTGGCGGGCCTCGCGGGCGCCGGGAAGACCACCGTCATCCGTGCGCTGATGGACGAGATCCCGGCCGACGAGCCGTACGTGCTGCTGGAGGAGAGCCGGGAGCTGCTGCCGGCCCGCCGCCGCCTCAAGCACCGGGCGGTGATGAGCTTCGAGGCCCGGGAGGGGCACGGCGAACGCGGGCCGGACGGCCGCCCCGCCGGCGAGGTGAGCATCGCCGACCTGATCCCCGTCTCGCTGCGGATGGGCGTGCTGCGGATCATCGTCGGCGAGGTCCGGTCCCGGGAGATCGTGCCGATGCTCCAGGCCATGACGACCAGCCGCGGCTCGATGTGCACCATCCACGCGCGTACGCCCGCCGGGGTCAGCGAGCGGATCATCGAGCTGGCGCTGGCGCACGGCCGGGAGATGACCGTCGACCAGGCCCGCCGGATGGCCGGCAACGCGCTCGACCTGATCGTCTACGTCACCGTCGAGGACGAGACCGCCATCGGCGGGCGCAAGCACCGCTTCGTCTCCCACGTCGAGGAGGTCATCGGCGTCGGCGACGGCAACCGGATCACCACCACCCAGGTGTTCGGTCCGGGGCCGGACGGGCGGGCGGTGCCCCGGCACCTGCCCGAGCGGATCCGCGCCCAACTCCTCCGGGTCGGCTACGACGCCCGGCTGCTCAGCCGGTGGATCGAGGCGGGCACCGGCGCCTGGCGACGGCCCCGGCAGACCCGGCTCGGGCGGCGGTGACCGGAGATGCTGGCCGACGTCGAACTCGTCGCGGTGCTCTCCGGGGCCGCCTGCGTGGCCGGGCTGCTGCTGACGGTCGTCGCGCTGGTCGGCACCCGCCGGCCGCCCGCCCGGCCCGGCGCGGGCCGAGGCCTGGACCGCCTGTGGAAGGGCTCCGGCGCCACCCCCCGCAAGCAGCGGGAGCACCAGGCACTGCTGGTCGGCGCCCTGGTGGCCGGCGCGCTGGCCTTCCTGGTGACCGGGCTGCCGGTGGTCGGCCTGCTGGTCGCGGTGGCGGTCCCCGGCACCCCGTGGCTGTTCTCCGTCGGCAAGGCCGAGCAGCGGGCCATCGCCCGCATCGAGGCGGTCGGCGAGTGGACCCGCCGGCTCAAGGACGTCTCCGCCACCGGCCAGGGCCTCCAACAGACGATCATCGGCACGGTCACCACCGCGCCGGAGGAGATCCAGGAGGAGGTACGCCTGCTCGCCGCCCGCCTCCAGGCCGGGTGGCTGGCCCGCTCCGCACTGCTCGCCTTCGCCGACGAGATCGGCGACCCGGTCTGCGACCAGGTGGTGGCCGCGCTGATCCTGCACGTGACCGACCGGGGCGAACGCCTCGGCGACGTGCTCGGCTCGATCGCGCACGCGGCGGCGGCCGAGGTCGCCACCCGCCGGGAGATCGAGGCGAAACGCACCCAGCCCCGCTTCGCGGTTCGCTTCCTCACCGGGATGACCCTGGCCACCGTCGCGTACGGGCTGCTCAACACCGAATACATCAGCCCGTACGGCACGCCCTCCGGGCAGCTCGTGATGGCGGCGCTCGGCGCGGCCTTCGTCGGCCTGCTGGCCTGGGTGCGGTCGATGAGCCAGCCGCGCCGGCCGGCCCGCTTCCTGCCCGCCCCCGACCCGCAGGAGGTGCTGGCATGAGCGTGGTCCTCAACTGGCAGCTCGCGGTCGCCGTCAGCGGCGGGGCGGCGATCGGGCTGGGCGTATTCCTGGTGGTCCGCGAGCTGGTGCCCGCCACGCCGGCGCTCGGGCCCGCGCTGCGCCGGCTGCACCAGCCGCCGGGCGCCGGGCAGCTCACCGCCCCCGCCGGCCGGCGGCTGGAGTGGCTCACCGGGCTGTCCCGCTGGCTGCGGCCACCGCACCGGCAGCTCGCCCTGATCGACCAAACCCCCGAGCAGTACGCCCTGTCGATGCTGCTCTCGGCGCTGATCGGGCTCGCCGCGCCGACGCTGCTCGGCGTCACCCTGCTGGCCGTCGGCGTACGGCTGCCGGTGGTCGTGCCGGTGCTCGGCAGCCTCGGGCTGGCGCTGCTCTGCGCGCTGGTCGCCCACCGGTCGGTGCTGGACCGGGCGGACAAGGCGCGCGACGAGTTCCGCCAGGCGGTCTGCACCTACCTCGACCTGGTCGCCCTGCAACTCTCCGCCGCGCACGGGCCGGTGCAGTCGCTGGAACGGGCGGCGGCGGTCTGCGACGGCTGGGTCTTCGAACGCATCTCCGAGGCCCTGCGGATCGCGCAGATGCAGATGCACTCGCCCTGGGACGAGTTGCGCGACCTCGCCGAGCGGATCGGCATCCCGGAGCTGGGCGACGTCGGGGCGATCATGCGCTCCTCCGGCAGCGAGGGCGCGCAGGTGCACGAGACCCTGCGCAGCCGCGCCGACTCGCTGCGCGACCAGATCCGCACGGACAACCTGGCCCGGGCCGAGGGGGTGACCAGCCGGCTCGACATCCCCGGGGCGCTGCTCGTCTTCGTCCTGCTCGGCTTCGCCGTCTATCCGTTCATCGCCCGCCTGTGATCCGACCCCGAGAGAAGGAGCACGTCATGTCCGTCATCACCTGTCTGCACGTAGCGCTGGCGGCGCGCCTGGCCGAGCTGCGTCGCGACGGCGAGCGGGGCGACAGCCCCGTACCCACCGCCGTGATCATCTTCGGTCTGGTCGCCGTCGCGATGGCGGTCACCGCCGCCGCCCTCGGCGCGGCCAACGACTGGATGGACAACATTCCGAAGCACCAGGACCCGAAGTAACGCCGGGCCGTGCGCCGAGCAGACTCCGTCCCGGGGCGTCGGGCGGCCACCGCCGCCCGACGCCCCGTCGCGGCCGTCGTCCGGCGCCGCACGCCCGGCCGGCGACACTCCGTTCCGGCCCTGGCTCCGCCGCAGCCGCGCGCCGCCCGACACCAGCTCCGCGCGGCCGGCCGACGCCGCGTCGCCGCCGACCGACAACCGGTCGCGGCCGTCGTCCGGCGGCTGGCGGCCGGCGGGGTCGACCGGGGTGCCAACCCGGTCGAGTTGGCGGTGGCGATGCCGGCGATCCTCCTGCTGCTCTTCGCCTCGATCCAGACCGCCGCGTGGTTCGTCGCCCGCTCCACCGCGCTGAACGCCGCGCAGAGCGCGGTCAACGCCCAGCGGCTGCACCAGGCGCCGCCCGGCACCGGCGAGGCCCGCGCCGCCCGCTTCCTGCGCGCCGCGGGCGGCTGGCTCGTGGACTGGGACGACCCCGGCCCGAGCTGCCAGACCAGCGCCACCGAGGTGACCTGCACGGTGCGCGGTCGATCCCTGTCGGTCGTACCCGGTGTCGACTTCCCCGTGCGCCAGACCGCGCACGGGACGGTGGAACGGTGGACCACGCCGTGAGCCGTACCACCGAGCGGGGCTCGGTCTCGATCGAGGTGGCGGTGCTCGCCCCGGCCTTCGTCGCGCTGATCGTGCTGGCCGGCGTCGCCGGGCGTACCGCCGTGGCGGCCGAGGCGATCGACGCCGCCGCCCACGACGCGGCCCGCGCCGCCTCGATCTCCCGGGACGCCCGCACCGCCCGCGCCGAGGCCCGGGACGCGGCCCGCCGGCAGCTCGACTGGCGCGGCCTGAACTGCGTCGGCGCTCCGCAGGTGACCCTCAGCGGCGCGGTACGTGGTCGCGCCACCAGCTTCGACGCGGCGTTCCGCAGCCCGGCCGGCCAGGACGCCTCGGTGACCGTCCGGATCGCCTGCACGGTGTCCTACCAGGACCTGCGCCTGTCGGCTCTGCCGGGAATGCCCGCCGGCAAGCGCGTGTCGGCGAGCTTCACCTCACCCCTGGACCGCTACCGGAGCCGGGGATGATCGCCCGTCGCCGCCTGCCCGGCGGACACGACGACGGGCGGGTGAGTGTCTTCCTCGCGGTGGCGATGGTGGGGGTACTGGCCGTCATCGGCATGGCCTTCGACGGCGCGGGCCAGTTGCGCACGTTGCAGCGGGCCGACAACCTCGCGGCCGAGGCCGCCCGCGCCGGTGGCCAGGCCATCGACCGGGCCGCCGCCATCGAGGGCGGGCCGACGCGGATCGACCGCCCGCAGGCCCGCCGGGCCGTCGCGGACTACCTCGCCGCAGCCGGCGCCACCGGCCACACCGTCAGCTTCCCGCGTGTCGACGGGGAGACCCGGGTCCGGGTACGGGTCACCGTCACGCACCACCGATCCATGCTCGGCCTGTTCGGCTTCGACGAGACCGTCACCGTCTCCGGCGAGGCGACCGCGCGGCCGCTCACCGGGGCACCGTAGGAAGGAAGGCAGCCATGGTCGCATCGGGACGTTCCGCCGTACGGCGGACCGGACGGATCCTGACCGGGTTCGGCGCGCTCGTCGTGCTCTGCGCGGTGCTGGTCGGCGCGCCGGTGGCGCTGCTCGCCCTCGCCGGCAATCCGCTGCCCGACCACCTGCCCACCGTCGCGGAGATCGGGACGACCCTGACCAGCCGCGACGACGGGCGCCTCTTCCTGCGCGCCCTGGCGCTGGCCGGGTGGTTCGGCTGGGCCACCTTCGCCTTCTCGGTGCTGGTGGAACTCTGCGCGCAGGCGCTGCGCCGCCCGGCGCCCCGGCTGCCCGGGATGAGCCGCCAGCAGCGGGCCGCCGCCGCGCTGGTCGGTTCGGTCGCGCTGATCGTCGCGGCCAGCCCGGCGGCGAGCGCGGCCACGGCGGTCGCCGGCCCGTACGCCCTGCCGGCACCGACCACGGCGGCCCCGACGGCATGGGCGGCTCCGACCGCGTCGGCGGCTCCGGCGGTGTCGACGGCTCCGGCGACATCGACGGCATGGGCGGCTCCGACAGCTTCGACGGCGTCGGCGGCTTCGGACGACGGCCCGGTGGTGTACCGGGTGGCCCGGGGCGACCACCTGGGCACGGTCGCCGAGCGCTACCTGGACGACTTCGGCGACTACCGTGAGCTGGCCGCGCTGAACCGGCTCGCCGATCCGGACCGGATCCACCCGGGACAGTTGCTGAAGCTCCCCCAGGAGGCCGAGGACCGGGGTGCCCGCCGGCACGCCACCGGTCGCCTCGTCGCCCGTCCGGCAGCGCCGGCCCCGGCTCCCCGGCCCGCGCCCGAACAGGTCACCCCGGAGCAGGCGGCGCCGACCCCGCCGGCGGATGCCCCGGCCCCATCGGCGGAGGCCCCGCTCCCGCCGGCGGACGCGCCCGGCAGTGACGGTCCGACGGTGACGGTCGGGGCGGCTCGGCCCGGCGAGCCCGACCGGGTGAACCGGCCGCTCGCGGTCACCGCTGTCCTCGCGGTGGCGAGCATCGTCGGGGCGCAGATCGGCGCGGTCCTGGGTCTGCGCCGCCGCCCGGCACACGTGTCGGCGGGCGCGGCCCGCACCGGCACCACCCGCCGCTCGGGCACCGGCACCGCCCGCCGCTCGGGCACCGGCACCGCCCTTCGCTCGGGTACCGGAGGAGCGAGGCGCTCGGGCACAGCGGCGCGCTCGGGCACCGGCGGCGCGGGTCAGTCGGGCACCGGCGGCGTGGGGCACGGCGGAGGCGGGCGCGCGACCGGCCGCGGCGGCGCGACCGGAAGCGCGACCGGCGGAACGATCGTCGGTGCCCAGGCGCGGGTGCACGCCGACGCCGTCGGCGAGGCCCCCGTCGGCCGCCACCGCCGCCCCTGAACCAACCGGGACCACCAGTTGGCCGACGCACCCCGGCAGCGGGTGGCGGCATGGGGTCACGCGGTCACGTACACGTCGTCGCGGCGGTACGCCGGTCAGGACGGCACGCGATGCGGCGGGCGGGCGGTCAGGGGAGGCGGGCCTCCAGCATGCCGTCGACGATGCGGGTCGGCAGGATCTGCTGGTCGTTGCCGGACGGCCCGTGCACGACCTCGCCGCCGTTGAGCCGGAACGTGCTGCCGTGCCAGGGGCAGACCACGCACTCGTGCCCGTCGACCTCACGCACCTCGCCCTGGGCGAGCGGGCCGCTCTGGTGCGGGCACCGCTCCAGCATCACGGTGACCTCGTCGCCGTGCCGATACAGGATCACCGAGACGTCGTCGATCTCCCGGGTGATCAGCTTCCGCTGCGGCAGGGCTGCCATGTCGGCGAGCGCGTGCCAGCCGTCGCTCATCCGGTGCAGCTCGGAGATGCTCTGGTTGACCTGCGCACCCTGCTTGTACGCCAGGTGCCCGCCGATGTAGGCCCCCATGCTCGCGGCGCTGAGCCCGAGGAAGCCGAGCGTACGGCCGAGGTTGTGCCGGCCGGACAATCGGGCGGCGACGGAGCCGGCGTAGAACACCAGACCGACGCTGTTGGAAGCGGCGTGCACCAGGCCGATCCGGCGCTGGTCGCGGGCGAGGGCCGCCCAGTCGTTGAGCCCGGCCACCGCCGCCGGCAGGGCGCTGACGGTGCCGACCGCGCACAGCGTGGTGGCCGCCCGACGCTGCCCCGGCAGCACGTCCAGCACGGCGGTGCTGATCCACGCGCCAACCGGCACCTGCACCATCGCCGGATGCAGCGGGTGCCCCAGCCAGACGCCGTGCAGCAGGTCCCTGACCCGCTGCGGACGGAGGGTCGCCTGGACGGCACGCTGCAGCCGGTCGCCGATCCGGTCCAGCCCGGAGGCCTGCTCGATCTTCGTCATCAGTGCTCGCACCCGTACCGACTTCCCGGCAGGAGCGACCGCAAACCGGTCCCCGGTGACGGATCCGCAGCCGTACGTGACAAGGCCCCTCCCGGCCCACAACCGGGCGCGCGGTGCCGGGCGACGGGGCTGCCGGTGCTCGCCGCCGGGGTCCGGTCTCGATTCCGTGGCATGGCAGCACCGGCGAGCACTCAGCGCTGACGCCCGTCGGCGGGAGTGTCGACGGCCAGGGTTCGGACCCGTCCAAGCGACCGGACCGCTGCCTGTCCCGGTTTGTTCAGGCCCAGGTACCGGGGTTGCTCGGGACTGTCCCGACCGCTGTCTGCACTTCCGGGACGTGGGCGCGGACAAGTGTCATGGGACGCGTGGGTGCTGGCCGAGCTGCCATTCCCCCACCGGTCCGGGAACGAGACGGGCCGCCCTGCCGGCCAGGCGGCAGGTGACCACGGCAGGCGTGACCTGAAGGAGCAGCGATGAGAAACAAGCACGAGCGGTGCCGCCCTGAGCGGAGCGGATGGCTGTTGGCGCAGTGGATGACGGTGTTGCGTCGTCGGCTGGTGCCGATGGTGGCGGTGGTCGCCGTCGCAGCGGGTCTCCTGCTGGCCGCACCGGCCTCTGCGGCGGCCCCCGATCCGAACGAGCGCCCGGCAGCGGGCCCGACGCCTGGCCCGGCCGACGCCGGCGACCCGATGGGGCGAGCCCGGCGGCTGCTCCTGCAGCTCGGCTACGAGGTCTCGGCCCTGGGGTCACCGGACCCGGATGACCCGAACTACCAGAGGAAGATCATCGCCAACCAGGTCATGAAGAGGGTCCAGGCCTGGGTGGAGGATGGCAAGACGAGCTTCGGTTGGAAGGACGTCTACGTCGCAGTCCAGGACGCCGAGGAGATCTACCGCAAGTCGCAGAAGAGTCTTGAGAGGTTGAAGGGCAAGCTCAAGAAGTCCGAGCGCAAGCTGCGGAAGCTGACGGAGGCTGCGCGGGACACCACGCTGTCGCCGAAGCAGCAGGCCAAGGCTGAGCGAAACCTGAAGCGGGCAAGAGCGAAGCATGCCGCAGCACGCCGGGCGTACCTCAAGACCAAGGCCGCGATCGCCGGCGGCGAGGACGACCGGGAGATCAAGGATCTGAAGAGCCAGGTTCGGGATCTGAAGCGTGACCTGGCCAAGGCCAAGCGGAAGCGCGCTCTCCCCGTCGCCCAGCGGAGGCTGGAGGAGAGGCTCGACGCCGCGCAGAAGAAGCTGGACGAGGCCAGGGCGGCGAAGGCCGATCGCGACCGCCGCCAGGACGGCGACGACTCTGACTCCTCCGGCACCACGGCCCGTCCCCCGAAGGGGCCGAAGGGGTCGCCTACCGGTGAGACGAAGGCAGGGCCGGACCGATCGCAGTCCGTCGGACCCGGGGGACCGCGCCCGGGCCGCTTCAGGCTCTGGCCGCGTGGCACCCGGACCGACAGCGGTGCGGCGGAGCTGATCGGTCAAGGCGTCGCCGAGGAGATCCGCGCTCGCGGCCGGGTGGAGGACGAGAAGCTGCTGGCACGCGCGAAGGAGGACCCGGCACTGCGCAAGCGCATCATCGACGACTACCGCGAGTACCCCCGGCGCAGCCCGTGGGAGAAGACCATGCGCGACTTCGACACCTCGAAGGGTTTCCGGCAGACCGAGGCCCTGCGGATCGGTCCAGAACTGATGACCTACCAAGAGGCCGAGGACATTGCGAACCGGTCGAACTCCGACCCGGCGTACCAGCAGGCCCGCAGGGACTGCGGCGGCTACGACACCTGCGTCAAGGAACGCACCCGCAAACTCCGCGAACAAAACACCAAGCTCAAGAAGCAGGCCGACCGATCCAACAACGACCCCGCATACCAGCAGGCCCGCAGAGAGTGCGGCGGCTACGACACCTGCGTCAAGGAACGCACCCGCAAACTCCGCGAACAAAACACCAAGCTCAAGAAGCAGGCCGACCGATCCAACAACGACCCCGCATACCAGCAGGCCCGCAGGGACTGCGGCGGCTACGACACCTGCGTCAAGGAACGCACCCGCAAACTCCGCGAACAAAACACCAAGCTCAAGAAGCAGGCCGACCGATCCAACAACGACCCCGCATACCAGCAGGCCCGCAGAGAGTGCGGCGGCTACGACACCTGCGTCAAGGAACGCACCCGCAAACTCCGCGAGCAGCGGGCCGGTGTCGGCGACGGTAGGCCCGACACGAGGAAGACGAACGGCAGCAGGACCACCACGAAGAAGACCGACGCCCCCGCGAAGACCACCAGCAGCGACAGCAAGCACCGGCAGGCGTACGAGCAGGCCAACCGGGAGTGCGGCGGCTACGACACCTGCGTGAAGGAACGCACCCGCAAGCTCCGCGAGCAGAACGCGGACGCAGGCGACGGCGGGCGTACCACGAAGAAGGCGACCGGCAGCAGGACCGGGAAGAAGACGGGCAGCAGGAAGTAGTACGCAAGCACCTGGAGAACGGCACGCGCGCGGCCCGGACCGACCGGGCGAAGCCTTCGGAGATCAGGAGTACGGAGTGGGCGTGCACACCGTCGACGCCGTCCGCGCGTCGGACCTGGATGCGGGCCGCCGGGCCGAGGGCTTCGACCGCGGAGGGCTACGGTTTGAAGAGGAACACCTGCACGTCGTCGTTGAAGCACGGCACCTGGGCCACGGCGGTACCCGCGGTCCGGCCCCCGTCGATCGGGCCGATGCACATCTTCGGCGCGGTCGCGGCATGCAGCCGGTAGCCCCGGCCCGCGTTCGTCTGGACCGGTTCGAGGATGAACCGCTGGTCCGGGCGGCTGCAGTAGCGGCGCGGCGCCAGCAGCACCCCGTCGGCGGTCGATGGTTCGCCGTTCGGATCGGGGTCGACCTGCAGGCATCCGCCGCCCCCGGACGGGTGCGCCCAGTAGATCTGGTAGGTGTTCGCTGCGACCTTCCGCAGCTCGCTGGTGGCGGGCTGGGCCTCGGCACAGGGAACGAGGACGGCCACCTCCGGCCGGTCGTTCCCGGGCTCCGGACCCACGCCCACGCAGAACGACTTCCCGGCGGTGGCCGCTGGCATCATGCGGTACTTTCCGGGCGCGGGCAGCGCGGTGGCCGCCCTCGTCGGCGACACCCTGGGCGGACTCGGCGCGGTGCTCGTGGGCGCCGGCGCGGCGCTGCTCGGCCGAGGGCTGGGGCTGGGGCTGGATGTCTTCACGCCGGCATCTTCCGACGGCAGGTGTTCCTCGGCGCCGGGCCCGACCGTCTGCTCAGCGCGCACGTCCGCCGGACCGTCACCCCTGTTGGATTCGCGAAGTGTCCGGACGGCCACGCCGGCGGCCACCAGGACCAGCACGGCGACGAGCATGCCGAGGATGCGCCTCGGCCAGCCGGCCCGGAAGGCCAGTGGCGGCACAAAATCCCGCAGACCCAGCGGCTCGGCAGTTGCGGTCGGCTTGCGGTGCAGTCCCGACCAGGTGGCGTCGCGCCGGTTCTTCACGGCCGTCGCCAGCGGCCCTTCCGAATAGGTGGGGAGGCGGACCGGCTTGTCCACGCTCGGGGCCGACCTGCCCCCGGCCGGCTCGGGCCGCGCCTCCGTCGGGTCGGGTCTGTGGGTCGAGTCTGTCCCCGGGCGCTCGCTCGCGGTAGACGAACCCGGCTCGGCGGCGTCCCGGTGCGGCTCGCTGGTGGGTGTTTCGACGGCAGTTGGCTCGACGCCGGTTGACGTGCCGTCAACCGGCTCGGCGGTCAGCCTCGCGGCACCAATGAGGTCCGGGTCGCCGCCGGTCGCCGCCTCCAGCCGCTCCCCGCCGCCGCGTTCCCAGCCAAGCACCTGCGAGAGTTCGTCCGGTAAGGGAGGTACCTCGTCGAGTAGTCCCCACGGCGGGCGAACCCTCGGCTCGTCGACGGATGAGCCGGCGGCAGCCTTGCCCGCGGCGTCAGTGGCGGCGACCGGCTCGGGTTGGCCCGCCATGGCTGCGGCAAGCCTCTTGCGCACCGTGATCCAGCCGTCCACCGTTTCCTGGTCACCGCCGCAGGCCCGGACGAAAGCCGCGACCAGCTCCTCTCTCGGCAGGGTGGCTCGGCCCAACGCCGTGTTCAGCGTGCTGTGCGGCAGCACGTCGCCGGCTTCCCGCGCCTTCCTCGAAACCTGCCGGATGGTCAGTCCGGACCACTGACGTAGCGCGCGCATCTGGGCCACGAACTCGGCCGCTGACCCGACGGCCTGTGGATCAGGCGCCCGGCCGGCGGTGGGCTGCTCGTTCGCCATCGACCGATCCTCCCCCGCGCGTAGGTCCAGCGCGTACAGCCGCGCCGCCCGATTCAAGCCGATCAGTCAACGGATCGCTACCTCGTCAGGATCAATTCAGAACAATCCTCAATAGACAGGACCACATACTCGGACGTGACCAGTTCTCGCGAACCACGGCACGCAGCGGTTCGTCGCGACGGCGGGACGATCTACCCGGCGCGCTGGCCACGGGGCGGCCGGCCACGCACGTCCGGCCCCTGCCAGCCACCGGCGTGGTCCCGTACCGTCCGGCGGCCGCTGGACAGCGACAACCTCGCCGACCCTCCACAGACGATGGGACAGCGGGCGCTGACGATTCGAACCGCGACCGCGCCGCCCGTAGCCGGCCGCCCGGTGCACCGCCCGCTCGAAAACTGGACACCGCCAACACCCACGCGAAGCGAACCCAGGATCCGGACAACTTCCCGGAACAGTGGCCCGGGTACGTCCGTACGTCCCGGAGGCCACTGTTTCCGGGAATCGCGCCGCCACCCGCCCGACGGCGCGGTGCGGGGCGCGGGGGTGTCAGAGGGTCGGTCGGGTCCAGCGGTCGTGGTGGATCGCCTCGGCCAGCGGGCGCTTCTGCCGCCAGCCGTGCCGGGCCAGGTCGGGTACGCGCTCGAAGTGGGTGACCGGGCCGACGCAGAGCCACGCCACCGGCCGGACGCCGTCGGGGATGCCGAGCAGGTCGGCCAGCCACGGCTCCCGGTAGAACGACACCCAGCCGACGCCCAGCCCTTCGGCGGTCGCGGCCAGCCAGAGGTTCTGGATGGCGAGGCAGGCGGAGTAGAGCCCGGTGTCGGCGATGGCGTGCCGACCGAGCACGGCGGGGCCACCCCGGGCCGGGTCGTAGGTGACCACCACCGAGAGGGTCGACTCCAGCACGCCGTCGATCTTGATGCGGGCGAACCGTTCGGCGGCCTCCCCGTCCAGCGTGGCGGCGAACGTGGCCCGCTCGGTGTGCACGTGCTCGTGGAACCGGCGCCGCAGTTCCGGGTCACGGACGACGATGAAGTCCCAGGGCTGGGAGTAGCCGACGCTCGGCGCGGCGTGTGCCGCCGCGAGCACCCGGTGCAGCGTCTCCTCGGGCACGGGCGCCCCGGTGAACTGGGCGCGTACGTCCCGGCGGAGGTGGATGACGTCGTAGAGATCCAAGGCAGGCTCCCGCTGCGCTCGGCCCACGCCCCGGGCGTGGGCACCTGACGCGAGGCCGGTCTTCGGACTCCCGGATCGACGCCTGGCCGTCCGCCTTCCCAGCCCGTCGGGCCAGTGGCTGCGCTCTCGCGCGTGGACGGTGGCTCCCCGGTCACCGCGGCGGGCCCGTGCCGGATTCGCACCGGCTTCCCGATTCTCCCCGCTCGCGCGGGGCACCTCACATGATCGTGCCGCCCGGCATGGTAGCGGGACCCGCCGCGCACCACCGACGGCCGGGGCGCACCGGACCGGCGCCGCCGACAGCCGGCGAGCCAGAACCCACCGGCAGCGATCGCCGGGTCGGCGTGGAAATCCGGTCGCGGCGCGCGCCGTCGCCGAGCACCGTGGTCCGGGTGTACGCGCTCGCCTCCCGCCCCCTGCCGGCCGGGCACCCGGCTGCCCGCCTGACCGTCGCCCTCGGCCGACCCCGGGCCGTGCCTCCGCCGCTGCTGATGCTGCTGGGCATGCTCTCCACCCAGGTCGGGGCGGCCGTCGCCAAACAGCTCTTCGGCAGCACCAGTGCCGGCGGAACGACCACGCTGCGGCTCGGCTTCGCCGCGCTGATCCTGCTGCTCGTGGCCCGGCCCGGGCTGCGGCTGGGCTGGCGCGCCGCCGGCCTGGTCGGTGCGTTCGGGCTCAGCCTGGCGCTGATGAACCTCTCCTTCTACGCGGCCCTGCAACGCGTGCCGCTCGGCGTCGCCGTCACCATCGGCTTCGCGGGGCCGCTGCTGGTCTCGCTCGCCGGCAGCCGCCGCGCCGCCGACGTGGCGTGGGCGGCCCTGGCGGGCGGCGGGGTGCTGCTGATCAGCGGGCTGGGCGGTGCCGGGCTGGACGGGGTGGGGCTGCTGCTCTGCGCCGCCGTCGCGGTCGGCTGGGCCGGGTACGTGCTGCTCGGCAAGGCGGTCAGCGCCCAGGTACCGGGCAGCCGGGGCCTCGCGCTGGGGATGGCCGTCGCCGCGCTGGCGGTGCTGCCGTTCGGGGTCGCGGACGGCGGCGCGGCGCTGCTCGATCCGTGGACCCTCGCGCTGGGCGTCGCGGTGGCCCTGCTGTCGTCGGTGCTGCCGTACTCGGCGGAGCTGGCCGCGCTGCGCCGTATGCCGGCCCGGGTCTTCGCGGTCCTGCTCAGCCTGGAGCCGGCGATCGGCGCGCTGGTCGGGCTGGTCCTGCTGGGCGAACTGCTGGCCTGGTCGCAGGCGCTCGGGGTGGCCTGTGTGGTCGGCGCGGCGCTGGGCGCGACCCTGGTCCGGGGCAGTTCCACCCCCGAGGAACGCGACGCGCCCCGGCGGAATGGGCCACGCGCCCGGTGAGCTGAGGGCCCTGGCGCCGCCGACACCGCCGGGGGCATGCTGTCCCGATGGGCGTACGGGTCGAACGCGACGGGCCGGTGACCACGGTGATCCTGGACCGGCCGGCGGCGCGCAACGCGGTCGACGGGCCGACGGCCCGGGCGCTGGCCGACGCGTTCCGTGCCTTCGAGGCGGACGCCGGCGCGGCGGTGGCCGTGCTCTGGGGCGCGGGCGGCACGTTCTGCGCCGGGGCCGACCTGAAGGCCATCGGCACGCCGAGCGGCAACCGGGTGGAGCCGGAGGGGGACGGCCCGATGGGTCCGACCCGGATGGCGCTCGGCAAGCCGGTGATCGCCGCGATCTCGGGTCACGCGGTGGCGGGCGGGTTGGAGCTGGCGCTCTGGTGCGACCTGCGGGTCGCCGAGTCCGACGCGGTGCTCGGGGTGTTCTGCCGGCGCTGGGGGGTGCCGCTGATCGACGGGGGGACGGTCCGGCTGCCCCGGCTGATCGGCGAGAGCCGGGCGATGGACCTGATCCTGACCGGCCGGCCGGTGCCGGCCGAGGAGGCGTACGCCATGGGGCTGGTGAACCGGCTGGTCGCGCCGGGCGAGGCGCGGGCGGCGGCCGAGCGGCTGGCGGCCGAGATCGCCCGGCACCCGCAGACCTGTCTGCGCAACGACCGGGCCGCCGTGCTGGCCGGCGCGGGCCAGCCGGAGCCGGTGGCGCTGGCGACGGAGCTGGCGTACGGGATGGACTCGCTGGCCGCCGACGCGGCGGTCGGGGCGGCCCGGTTCGCGGCCGGGGCCGGCCGGCACGGCGCGGCGGTCTAGCGGAGGTTGCGCAGGGCGTCCTCGATCGCCCGGTGGAACGTCGGGTACGCGTAGATCATGTGCCGGAGCCGGCTGAGCGGCACGGCCGCGTGCACCGCCACCACCAGCCCGGAGAGCACCTCGCCACCGGCCGGTCCGACCGACGTCGCGCCGATCAGCACGCCCTGGTCGGCGTCGGCGACCAGCTTGACGAAGCCCTCGTTGCCGCTGCGGTGGATCCAGCCCCGCGCCGACGACGGCAGCTCGGCCAGGCCGACCTGCACGTTGACGCCCCGCTCGCGGGCCTGCCGCTCGGTGAGGCCGACCGCGCCGACCTCGGGGTCGGTGAACGTGACCCGGGGCAACGCCCGGTAGTCGGCGCGCGGCACCGCGCCGGCGGACCCGCCCGACCCGGTGGTACCCGACGCGCTGACCGCGCCGGCCGCGCCGCCCGTGACGCGGGCGGTGCCGCTGGCGTCCGGCCCGCTGTCGGCGCGCCGGACGTGGTCGAGCACGTCGGCGACGACGATCCCCGCCTGGTACATGGCGACGTGGGTGAACGCGCCCTCGCCGGTGACGTCGCCGACCGCCCAGATCCCCTCGGTGACGCGCATCCGGTCGTCGACGGCCAGGTACCGCTGGCCGGCGTCCGATCCGACGCTGTCCAGGCCCAGCTCGTCCAGGTGGGCCCGGCGGCCGGTGACCACGAGCAGCCGCTCGGCGGTGAACTCCGCCCCGCCGGCCCCGTGCAGGGTGAAGCCGCGCCCGTCGTGGCGGACCCGCTCCGCCCGTACGCCGGTGTGGATCTCGACGCCGTCGGCGCGCAGCGCGGCGGCGGCCACCTCGGACGCCTCCGGCTCCTCGACGGCGAGCACCCGGTCCGCCGCCTCGACGACGGTGACGCGGACCCCGAACCGGGCGAAGACCTGGGCCAGCTCCAGGCCGATCGCGCCGCCGCCGAGCACCAGCAGCGACTCGGGCAGCTCCTCGACCTCGATCGCCTGGCGGTTGGTCCAGTACGGAGTGTCGGCCAGCCCGTCGACGGGCGGCACGGACGGCTTGGTGCCGGTGCCGAGCACGATTCCGTGCCGGGCCCGGAAGACGCGGTCGCCCACCCGGACCCGGCCGGGGCCGTCGAGGCGGGCGCTGCCCCGGACGAACCGGCCGCCCTTGCCGGTGAAGCGTTCCACCGCCACCGTGTCGTCCCAGGTGTCGGTGGCCTCCTCGCGGATCCGCTTCGCCACCGGCGCCCAGTCGGGCCGGACCTCGGCGGCGCCGGCGAGCCCGTCGATCCGGCGCGCCTCGGCGATCGCGTTGGCCGCCCTGATCATCATCTTGCTCGGGACGCAGCCCCAGTAGGGGCACTCCCCGCCGACCAGGTCGCGCTCGACGCCGACGACGGTCAGCCCGGCCTCGGCGAGCCGTCCGGCCACCTCCTCGCCGCCGACTCCAAGCCCGACCACGACCACGTCCACCAGTTCCGGCTCCGCCATCCCGCCAGCATTCCGCACCCCCCGGTCGCGGGCCAACGGGTCGCCCCGAAATTCCGCTGCCCGTCCGGCACCGGCCCGGCATCGGCGCGATCTGCCAGGACCGGCGGGACCCGGCCCCGGCTACCCGGTCAGGACCGGGCAGGACCGGGCAGGACCGGGCAGGACCGGGCGACGGTCACGGGACGGCAACGGTGACCGGGGTGGGCAGCACGGCCGGTCCGGGGATCACCACCGGCGTGCCGGGCGGGGTGAGCAGGGCGCGGGCCGCCACCGCCAGCCGGCGGCGGCGCGGCACGAGCGCCCGGCCGGCGAAGACGTCGTAGTCCTGCGCGGCCACCTCGTCGAGGATGCCGCCGTAGAGCGCGTACGCCGTGCGCATGCACGCCTGCGAGGCGGGCGCGAGCAGCGTGATCCCGGGCGCGGCGGCGGCGTAGTGCGCCTGCGCGCGGCTCACCTCGTACGCGATCAGCTCCCGGATCCGGGGCGTGGCGCGGCCCCGGGCGCGGGCCTCGACCAGCTCCTCCCGGGTCACGCCGAACAGGGCCAGGTCGTCGTCGGGCAGGTACGTCCGCCCGCGGTCGAGATCCTCGGCCACGTCCCGGATGAAGTTGGTGAGCTGGAAGGCGAAGCCGAGCTGGCGGGCCGGCTCCCGGGCCGCGGCGGGGTCGGAGCTGCCCAGGATCGGCAGCATCATGGTGCCGATGACGGCCGCCGAGCCCTCCATGTAGTCGAGCAGGTGGTCGTAGCTGCGGTACGAGGTGACCGTGAGGTCCATCGCCATGCTCTTGAGAAACGACGCGAAGTCGTCGCGGTCGAGGTCGAAGACGGCGATGGTGTGCAGCACGGCGGGGAGCAGCGGGTCGTCGACGGGCTCGCCGTGCAGCCCGGCGACGAACCGGCCGGCCCAGTCGTCGAGTCGGGCGGCGCGCTCGGCCGGGGGCAACTCCTCGGTCCGGTCGACGATCTCGTCGGCGTAGCGGGTGAATCCGTACAAGGCGTGAACGTGCCGCCGTTTCCAAGCGGGCAGCAGCCGGGTGGCGAGATAGTAGGTGCGGCCATGGTGTCTGTGCAGCTCACGGCAACGGTCATAGGCAGCGGTGAGATCGATGTCCACCGGCCCTCCTCAGTTATCGACGCACCAACCGACGCAACACGTAACCCTAGGGTACTCTCAGCCGCATGGCCAACGACGCAGTTGCGGGTAATACCCTCCGCGTGGCCCCGACAGGCCCGGCCGACGGAGAAGATCCGGTCGGCGCGGTCCTGGCCGCGTACACGAAGGATCTGGTCGCGGCGGTGGACGACACCCTCGCCGCCTTCCTCGCCACCGAGGTCGACTCGCTCACCGAGATCGACGCGGCGATGGGCGGTTTCGCCGCGACGGCGCGCGACAGCGTGCTGGCCGGCGGCAAGCGGGTGCGCCCCACGTTCGCCTACTGGGGCTGGCGCGGCGTGGTGGGCGGCGCGGAGCCGCTGCCGCCCGTGCTGCCGGCGTTCGCCGCCCTGGAGCTGCTGCACACCTTCGCCCTCGTGCACGACGACGTGATGGATGCCTCCGCCACCCGGCGGGGCAGGCCCACCGTGCACACGGCGCAGGCCGCCCGGCACGCCGCCGCCGGGCACCGGGGCGACCCGCGCCGGTTCGGCGAGGCGGTCGCGGTGCTGGTCGGCGACCTCTGCATGGTCTGGGCCGACCGGCTCCTCGCGCACGCCGCCCTGCCGCCGGCGCGGCTGCTCGACGTCCGCCGCTGCTACGACCAGATGCGGGTGGAGACGGTGGCGGGGCAGTATCTCGACGTGCTCGGCGAGAGCGACGCGGCGAACTGGTCGGTCGACCGCGCGCTGCGGGTGGCCCGCTACAAGACCGCGAGCTACACGGTGCAGCGTCCGCTGCTCTTCGGCGCCTGCGTGGCCGGCGTCGCCACCGACGCCCCGCTGATCGCCGCGTACACCCGCTACGGGCTCGCCGTCGGCGAGGCGTTCCAGCTCCGCGACGACCTGCTCGGCGTCTACGGCGACCCGTCGGCCACCGGCAAGCCGGCCGGCGACGACCTGCGCACCGGCAAGCCGACCGCGCTGCTCATGCTGGCCCGGCAGCTCGCCACGCAGGCCCAGCGGCGGGCGCTGGAGCGGGCCCGCCCGGGGGCGGGAGACGGGGAGATCGCCCGGCTCGCCGGCCTGGTCGCCGACACCGGCGCGGTGGACCGGGTCGAGCGCATGATCTCCGACCGGGTCACCGAGGCGCTCGCCGCGCTCGACACCGCGTCGATCGACGAGACCGCGCGCACCGCGCTCACGGGTCTCGCCACCGCCGCCACCGACCGGCGGGCATGATGGGCAACTTCGCACAAGGAGGTGGTCGCGTGCGCACCGTTGACGGACGTACGGACCGGGTGGTGGTCGTCGGCGCCGGCCTGGGTGGGCTGGCGTGCGCGCTGCACCTGGCGGGCAGCGGTCGACAGGTGACCGTGCTGGAGCGCGAGCCGGTGCCGGGCGGCCGGGCCGGCCGGCTCGGCGTGGACGGCTACGAGTTCGACACCGGCCCCACCGTGCTCACCATGCCGGACCTGATCGCCGAGGCGCTGGGCGCGGTCGGCGAGGAGCTGGACGACTGGCTCGACCTGACCCCGCTCGACCCGGCCTACCGGGCCTACTACCCCGACGGGTCGACGCTCGACGTCATCACCGACACCACGCGGATGGCCGCCGAGATCGCCCGGGTCTGCGGCCCCCGCGAGGCCGACGGCTACCTGCGCTTCGTCGACTACGCCCGCAAGCTGTGGCAGTGGGAGCGCGCCGACTTCATCGAGCGCAACCTGGACGCCCCCACCGACCTGCTCACGGGCAACCTCGTGAAGCTGCTCGCGGGTGGCGCCTTCCGCCGGCTCCAGACGAAGATCAACCAGTTCTTCCGGGACCCGCGCACCCAGCGGATCTTCTCCTTCCAGGCCATGTACGCCGGGCTCGCCCCACACGACGCGCTCGCCATCTACGCCGTGATCGCGTACCTCGACTCGGTGGCCGGGGTCTACTTCCCGCGCGGCGGCATCCACGCGGTCTCCCGGGGGATGGCCGGCGCCGCCGAGAAGCACGGCGTGCAGATCCGCTACGACACCACGGTCACCCGGGTGGAGACCGCGAACGGGCGGGCCACCGGCGTGGTGACCGCCGACGGCGAGCTGGTCCCGGCCGACGTGGTGGTGCTCAACCCCGACCTGCCGGTCGCCTACCGCGACCTGCTGCCGCCGACCCGCCCGCGCCGGCTCACCTACTCGCCGTCCTGCGTGGTCCTGCACGTCGGATCGCGGCAGGGTTATGGAAAGATCGCCCACCACAACATCCACTTCGGACGGTCCTGGAAGGGCACCTTCGATGAGGTCATCCGGCGGGGCGAGCTGATGAGCGACCCGTCCCTGCTGGTCACCAACCCGAGCCGCACCGACCCGTCGGTGGCGCCCGCCGGCCGGCACACCTACTACGTGCTCGCCCCGGTGCCCAACCTCGACCGGGCGCCGTTCGACTGGCGGGGCGACCTCACGGACCGCTACGCCGCCCAGCTCGTCGGCACCCTGGAGGAGCGGGGCTACGTCGGCTTCGGCGAGGGCGTCGAGGTGCTCCGGGCGGTCACCCCGGCCGAGTGGGCCGAGCAGGGGATGGCCGCCGGCACCCCGTTCGCCGCCGCGCACAGCCTCTTCCAGACCGGCCCGTTCCGCCCGTCGAACCTGCACCGGACGCTGCCGAACGTCGTCTTCGTCGGCTCGGGCACCCAGCCCGGCGTGGGCGTGCCGATGGTGCTCATCTCCGGCAAGCTCGCCGCCGGTCGCATCACCGGGGGATCCCGTTGACCCTTTCCCGCACATCCGAAAGGCGCGTGTCGTGACCACCCGCGAGGAGCATCTCGTCGAGCTCGTCGACGACGCCGGGCGGGCGCGCGGCGAGACCACCGTGGCCGCCGCGCACCAGCCCCCGGGCCAGCTGCACCGCGCCTTCTCGGTGCTGCTCGTCGACCCCGAGGGCCGGGTGCTGCTGCAACGGCGGGCGCCCGTGAAGACGCGCTTCCCGCTGCGCTGGGCCAACGCCTGCTGCGGCCACCCGGCGCCCGGGGAGTCGCTGACGGAGGCCGCGAACCGCCGGCTGCGCGAAGAGCTCGGCGCCGACCCGGTCGAGCTGACCGAGGTCGGGGTGTACGTCTACTACGCGGAGGACCCGGCCACCGGCCGGGTCGAGTTCGAGTACGACCACGTCCTGCGGGGCGGGTTCCGGCCGGGCAGCCCGCTGCTGCCCGACCCCGACGAGGTGGCCGAGCTGCGCTGGGTCGACCCCGTCGCCCTGGCCGCCGACCTCGACGCCGACCCCCGCGCGTACGCGCCGTGGCTGGGCGGGGTGGTGAACCGGCTGCTGCGACCGACGGGGCCGGCCCTCGACCCGCCGGATGCGGCCACGACCCCCTCCGGCCTGCCGGCGGACGACGCCTCGGAGCGGTCGGGTGGCCGATGAGGCGCTGAGCGCGGGGGCCGTGGCCCGGCGACTCGGGGTCGCCGTCACCACCCTGCGCACCTGGCACCAGCGCTACGGGCTCGGCCCGAGCGAGCACGTCCCCGGCCACCACCGGCGCTACACGCCGGCCGACCTCGCGCGCCTGGAGATCATGCGGCGGCTCACCGCCCAGGGGGTCACGCCCGCCGAGGCGGCCCGGTGGGCCCGTGCGGCCCCGGACGTCGCGCCGGCCGGCGACCGCCCGCGCGCCCGCGCCGCCGGCACCCGGGACGGCGGCGGCGCGACCATCCCGGTCGGCCGGGCCGGGCCGGCCGCCCGGGGGCTGGCCCGGGCCGCCATGCGGCTGGACTCGGTGGCGATCAGCGCGGCGATCGCGCACTCCATCGAGGCGGACGGCGTGGTCGCCACGTGGGACGGGCTGCTGCGCCCGGTGCTCGCCGGCATCGGCGAACGGCACGCCGCCACCGCCGGCCTGGTCGAGGTCGAGCACCTCGTGTCGCGCTGCGTGTCCGAGGCGTTCGCCGCGGTCGCCCGGGCCGCGACGCCCGGCGACCCCCCGCGCATCCTGCTCGCCTGCGCCGACGAGGAGCAGCACAGCCTGCCGCTGGAGGCGCTCGCCGCCGCGCTCGCCGAGGCCGGGGTCGGCTACCGGATGCTCGGCGCGCGGGTACCGGTGGCGGCGCTGGTCGAGGCGGTCAACCGGACCGGGCCGGCCGCAGTGGTGATCTGGTCACACACCCGGGCCACCGCCGATCCCGCCCAGCTCGCCGCCCTGCTCGCGGCGCCCCGCCGGCCGCTGCTGGTGCTCGCCGCCGGGCCGGGTTGGCTGGCGGACTCGCTGCCCGCCGGGGTGGTGCGGCCGGTCGACCTCACCGAGGCGGTCTCGCTCGCGCTGGCCGTACGTGACTCGCTGGGCCAGTCGACGGCGGACTGACCGGGGGTGCCGGGACGCGACGCCGTCCACTAGCGTCGGGGGTCCGCTGACCCCGACCCCCTCTTCGGGAGCGAACGATGCGCCCACGCGCCGTACTGGCGTCCGCCCTGGCCCTGGCACTCCTCCTCGGCGGCTGCGGCGACACCACCCCGGCCGGGTCCGGGGCGGCCGGCCCCAGCCCCGTCGCCTCCGCGCCGCTGCCGCCGGCACCGAAGCCGAGCGCCAGTCCACGGCCGAGCCGCACCACGCCGCCGCCCAGGCGCCCGGTCCGGCCGCTGCCGACCACGCTGCCGGCCGGCCTGCACCGCACCACGGGCGCACGGGCGGTGGCGCTGACCTTCGACGACGGGCCGGACCCGGTCTGGACGCCGAAGGTCCTCGACCGCCTCCGCGCGGCCCGGGTCACCGCCACGTTCTGCGTGGTCGGCACCCAGGCCCGCCGGCACCCCGACCTGATTCGGCGGATCGTGCGCGAGGGGCACCAGCTCTGCAACCACAGCTGGCGCCACGACCTGGACCTGGCCCGGCGGCCGGTCGCCGAGATCCGCGCCGACCTCGCCCGCACCAACGCGGCGATCCTGGCGGCGGTGCCCGGCGCCAAGGTGCCGTTCTACCGGCAGCCGGGCGGCCGGTGGACGCGCGAGGTGGTGACCGTCGCCAAGCAGCTCGGCATGCGCTCGTTGCACTGGAACGTCGATCCGCAGGACTGGGACAAGCCGACCGCCCCGACGATCACCAAGCGGGTACGCGCCGCCGCCCGGCCCGGATCGGTCGTGCTGCTGCACGACGGGGGCGGTAATCGGGCCGCGACGCTGGCCGCCTGCCCGCACCTGATCGTCGACCTGAAGCGCCGGTACGGCATCACCCGGCTCCGCTAGACCGCCCCTGACCTGCGCTTTTACGGGCCTGTGTGGCTCGGGCCATACCGGTTTGGTCGACCGGGGGGCCATCACGTAAGCTATCCAAGCCTCCGGCGGGGCCGGATGGGAGCAAGTCCGCTTGAAGTTGCGAGTGTGCAATGATGGCGGGGCCGCCCTCATCGTCTAGCGGCCCAGGACGCCGCCCTTTCAAGGCGGTAGCACGGGTTCGAATCCCGTTGGGGGCACGGTCCGGCTTCGGCCGGAGGCAACAAAGCTAGGTCCTGTGGAGCAGTTGGAGTGCTCGCCGCCCTGTCAAGGCGGAGGTCGCGGGTTCAAGTCCCGTCAGGACCGCAGCGCTTACGCCGCGCCCATATGCGCGGCGTTCTGCGTATCGGAGCGTGCGACCCTCCCGGCGGCGAGCCCGTCGTGCGGGTAGCATGAACCGAACACCACGGCCAGGTAGCTCAGTTGGTACGAGCGTCCGACTGAAAATCGGAAGGTCGGCGGTTCGACCCCGCCCCTGGCCACATAGCCTTTCGCCGGGCTACTGAAGCGCCGACCAGCGGAAACGCCGGTCGGCGCTTCTGCGTTCGGGGTGGTCCTGCGCGGCTCCGGATGGGCGGTTGCACGCGGTTCAGCCCTCCTCGGTAACGTCTTGTGACAGTCGTGATCTTCGTTCAGGATGGGCGGCGGCACGGGCCCACACCGCGGGTCCCGTCCGGACCACCTGGGAGCGTCATGACAAGCAGATTCACCGAGTTGGGCATCGACTGCCACGATCCGGAGAGACTCGCGGCCTTCTGGTGCGAGGTCCTGGGCTTCACGGTGATCGACCGGAGTGCGGGCAAGGTCGAGATCGGTTCCTGGGTGCCGACCGTCGAGGACGTTCGGGCCCGCCAGATGCCGCCCACCCTGCTGTTCACCAGGGTGCCCGAGGGCAAGACGGTGAAGAACCGACTGCACCTCGACGTCAGCCCGGTCGACGGCAGCACCGAGGACGAGGTGAGAAGACTGCTCGACCTCGGCGCCACCAGGGCGGACGTGGGCCAGGGCCCGGACCGGAACTGGGTGGTCATGGCAGACCCCGAGGGCAACGAGTTCTGCGTCCTACGCACCCTCGCACCGCAGGAGTAGGCGCGAGCGACAGCAGCCGACAAGCCTCCGCGTCGCCGACCTCAGTCACAGCGC
The DNA here is from genome assembly GCF_900090315.1 of Micromonospora citrea. Classification (NCBI taxonomy): domain Bacteria; kingdom Bacillati; phylum Actinomycetota; class Actinomycetes; order Micromonosporales; family Micromonosporaceae; genus Micromonospora; species Micromonospora citrea. Next base: position 3,269,278 of record NZ_FMHZ01000002.1, read on the forward strand.
CCCGAACAGGGGACGGTCATCCCGGACGAGGCGGTGAACCAGCATGCTCGGGCCCTGACGAAGGTGGGTGCGCCCGCCTGTCGTTCGGGCGCGGTGCCGACCCCGGGCGGATCCCTACCGTCGACGCGTCACGACGGATCCCCTGGGAGGCAGCATGATCACACCAATGACGCGCGCCGGCTCGACGGCACCGGCCGGCGGCCGCCTTGCGTAGCGGCGGCCGGGCACTGCTCGTACTCCTGACGCTCCTGGCCACGCTGCTGGCCGGCGGCCCGGTCGCGGCCCGGGCGTCGGCGCCGGCGTTGACGTTGCCGGCGCCGACGGGCCGCTATCCGGTCGGCACCACCTGGCTGCACCTGACCGACGACGCGCGGCCCGACCAGTGGCGGCCCGAGGTGCGCCGGGAACTGATGGTGTCGCTCTGGTATCCGGCGGTGGCCGCGCCGGGCACGCCGGCGCCCTACACCACGGCGGCGGTCTCCGCGCGGATCATCGCCGCCGAGGGGTTGCCCCTCCCACCCGACCTGTTGACCAGCGTACGCACCAACGCCCGCCGCGACGTGCCGGTCCGCCCGACCGTCCGGGGCTGGCCGCTGGTGGTGCTCTCCCCCGGCTTCAGCCTCAGCCGGGAGTCGCTGACCGGGCTGGCCGAGGAGCTGGCCAGCCGCGGGTACGTGGTGGCCGGCGTCGACCATCCCCACGAGGCGCGAGGCGTCGAGTTCCCGGACGGCAGGGTCGCCGACTGCCTCGCCTGCGAGGCGACCGGGCCGGACCGGATGCCCCGCGTGGTCGAGGGGCGGGCGGCCGACGTGTCGTTCCTGCTGGATCGGCTGACCGGACCGCGTCCGGTGTGGCGCGGCGCCCGGTTCCTCGACCCGACCCGGATCGGCATGGTGGGGCACTCCGTCGGCGGCGCCAGCGCCGCCCAGGCGCTGCGTACCGACCGGCGGGTCGACGCCGGGATCAACCTGGACGGCACCCACTTCGTCCCGGTCCCGGCGGGCACGGTGGCCAAGCCGTTCCTGCTGGTCGGCTCGGAGGGGCCGACGGACGGGAGCTGGCTGCGCGACTGGCCCGGCCTGGCCGGCTGGAAGCGCTGGCTCACCGTCACCGGCAGCGGTCACCTCTCCTTCACCGACCGGCCGGTGCTGGGCGCCCAGCTCGGCATGGACCCGGGCGCCATTCCGGGCGACCGGCAACTGCTGATCACCCGCGCGTACGTCGCGGCGTTCCTCGACACGCACCTGCGCGGGCGACCGCAGCCGCTGCTCGACGCGCCGGCCCCGGCCTACCCCGAGGTGCGCTTCCAGGACGGGGCGCCGTCACCGGTCGCGGCGGGATGAACGATCCGGTCCCCACCCGAGCAGGACACGGGTGGGGACCGGTCGTCGCGGCGTCAGCGCCCCTGCTGGCGGCGCTGGGCCATCCCGCTCTGGATCGCCTCCCACACGCTTCGCCCGGCCTGCCGCAGCGTCTCGCCCGCCTGCTCCGCGAGCTGCGCCGCGCTCGGCGGCCCGTCACCGCCGTCCTCGCCGCGTTGGTCGTCCGGCCCGCGCCCGCCCTGCTCTCCACGCTGCGCGGGGCCGCCCGGTTCGCGGTCGGCCTGCTCCCCGCGAGCCTGCGCGGGGCCGCCCTGCTCCCCGCGCTGCGGAGGTCCACTCTGGTCCCGGGACGGCTGGGCGGCCGGGGCCGCTTCCCGCCCTGCCTGCTCCCGGGCGCGCTGGGCCTGGCCCTGTTCGCCGCCTCCACCCGAACCGCTGGCGAGACCGCCACCCCGCGCCGCCTGACCGGCGTCGGGCCCGCCGCCCGGCCCGCGACCACCGCCCGGCCCGCCACCCTGCTCGCGACCACCGCCCTGACCGCCGCCCTGCTCGCCGCCAGCGGCCTGGCCAGCGGCCTGGCCACCCGGCTTCCCGCCCGGCTCGCGCAGGGAACGGTCGGCGACCGCGCCGATCGCGCCGACCTGCTGGCCTAGTTCGTCGGTCGCCCCGCCGGGCCGCTTGACCGAGCCGACGACCTGCCGACCGGGTTCGTGGGCCTCCCCGCGCGACCGCTCCGCCGCCCCGGCGGCCTGTCCGCCCCGGGCGGTCATCTGCTGCGTCGCCCGGTTGACGTCGTCGATCGACTGCGCCGCCGTACGCGACAGCGCCTCGATGATCTGCGGGTTGCGGTCGATGGTGGTCAGCGCGCGTTCCAGGATGTCAACCACCTTCTCCAGTCGCACCTTGAGCTGCGCCTCGGCGTGCACCCCGGTGATGTCCAGCTCCACGCCCTGCAGGTGCACCCGGACACCGGCGTCGAGTTGGAGGAGGTTGGCCAACCGTGCCCGCAGGGAGAGGTCGGCGTCCAGCCCGTCGACCGCGAGGCGGATCGAGTCGACCGACACCTTCGGCACGTCGAGCAGGACGTCCGGCTCGGCCGCCTCCCGTCCGGCTGGCCGCTGGGTGGTGCGCTCCGGTTCCCGCTGCTGCGCGTTCTCGCTCATGCTCCCCGCTCCGCATCCTCCGGCCCGGCCGGCCGGGACCGTCCGGCGCGGTTACCCGATATCCGGCCGACAATCCGCCCTCCGACCCGCCCCGGACGAGGCGCGGCGACCGGCCTCGCCGTACGTCCGGCACCGCGGCACACCGGATGAGGTGTCCGGAACCGGGCAGCGCGCGAAGCTGCACACCCGGGCATCAGCCGGTATGGTCCGGGCCTATGGGACAGGAGATGGCTGACCCGATCGACATCCGGCAGGAGTCCGAACGGTTCGCGTTGCGCGGCGTCCTCCTGGTCCCCGCCCCCGCGGATCAAGCGTTCGCCGTGTTCACCGACGCGCTGGCGAGCTGGTGGGTGACCGAGTACACGTGGTCGGGCCCGGAGCACCTGGCCGATCTGGGCATGGAGCCGCACGCCGGCGGCATGCTCTACGAGATCGGCCCGTACGGCTTCCGCTGCGACTGGGGCCGGGTGCTGACCTGGGACCCACCCCGGCGGCTGGTCTTCACCTGGCAGATCGGCGCGGACCGGGCGCCGGTGCCCGATCCGGCGCGGGCCAGCGAGGTGGAGGTGCTCTTCCACCCGGACGGACCGGAGCGGACCCGGGTGGAGGTCGAGCACCGGCACTTCGACCGGCACGGCGAGGCCGCCGAGGGCTACCGGCAGGCGTTGACCGCCGGCTGGCAGGAGCTGCTCACCCGCTACGCCGCCGCGGTGACCCACGGCGCCGGCTGACCCGCCCGCCCGACCCCCGATGACGGCTGACCCGCGCGACAGGTCAGGCCGCCGACCCGATATCGGCTGGCCCGCACGAGGGGCCAGGCCACCGGCCCCGATACCGGCTGACCCGCCCGACAGGCGACGCCACCCGCCCCGATGACGGCTGACCTCCGGTGCCCCCTCAGCGGCCGATGCCGGGGCGGGCGCCGGGGGCCGTGGCGACACCTCGGCCGCCGAGGTCGGCGCGGCGTCCCGCCTCGGCGCCGGAACCGAACCCGGTGCCGGCCAGCCGGCGCGGCGCGGCGGTGCGCAGCCGCGGATACACCTCGGCGACGCGGTGCCGCACGCGGTCGGAGCGGTCGGCCAGCACCAACGCGACCGACGGCTTGCCCGACCCGGCGACCGCGTCGGCCTCGGCGGCGGCCAGCCGGGCGCCGATCGCCTGGGCGAAGCCGGCCAGCCAGGAACGCCGGAAGGCGGCGGGGTGCTCGCCGGACGGCACGTGGGTCGCGGCCAACCCGTGCGCGGCCTGCACCAGCAGTGACGTGAAGAGCACGTCGACCCGTTCCAGGTCGCTGGCGAAGCCGAACAGGTGCATGGCGAAGCCGCTGCCCTGCCGGCGCCGCACGCAGCGACAGCGCAGCGGGTCGGCGACCGCCGCGAGCAGGCCGGCCTTGTCCCGGGCGTACGGGGCGACGACCTCGACCACCCGGTCGCCGACCGGGTCGGTGGCGGGGTCGCGGGCGGCCAGGAGCGCCCGGTCCACGCCGTAGCGGGCGATCAGCTCGGTCGCCTTGGCGGTGAACGCCGCCGACTCGGCGGGGGTGCAGGCCGGGTCCTCGGCCTGGGCCAGCAGCTTGCGCACCTTGCTGAGCATGGCCTCGGACATGCCCCCAGACTGTCACGCCGGCCGGTCGGCACCGGGCCGGCCCGGCCGGGCACCCGGCGCGGGAGACGGCGGACCGGCGGGCCGGCCGCGCGTCAGCCGGCCCGGCTGCGCAGGGTGGCCACCGTCGAGCCGGCCAGGGTGAGCAGGCAGTCGGGCAGCAGCCCGTCGGCCACCGCCGCCCCGAAGAGCGCTTCGCCGGTGTCGGCGTCGGCGTTGGCGTACGCGCTGACGAAGCGGGCCACCCAGCGGGTGTCGTAGTCGGCCTCGTCGATGCCGGGAAAGTCCAGGGCGCAGGTGCCCGGCGGCACCGGCTCGCCGACCATCGTCGCGGCGAGGCACCAGGCCACCCCGTACGCGCCGGCCAGGCCGGACCGGTCGACGACCGCGTCGAACGCCCCCACCACCGCGTCGCCGTCCCCGGCCAGCGCCGAGCGGAGCACGGCGGTCGCGTCGTCGAGCGTCTGCTGTGGTGATTCGGTCACGCACCGCACGGTAGGGCAGCGGGTCAAGCGGCCGGGCCAACGTCACTCTGCGTGAGCAGGGCGGGCGACCTGCGGATTGAGTCGCCTCCGTGGTCACGCCACCCGCCTCGGCACGCTAATGTGCGCAGCGGACCTTCGCCGGAGGAAGGACGACCATGCTCAAGTCACGCGCCTCGCGGGCAGCCACCCTGGCCACCTGCGTGACGTTCCTGCTCGCCAACAGCGCCTGCGGGACCGAAGGCCCCGAAGAGGCGACCACCCACCAGGTGCGCCTCTACGGCACCGACGGCAACATGCTCAACTCGTACCCCGCCGAGCTGAAGGACCGCGCCGGCCTCGTCGACGGCATGAAGGGCACCACGCCCATGACGCCGCTGCCGGAGAGCTTCAAGAGTCGGCTACGCACCGTCGACCCGAAGCTGAACGACTTCGTCTACTCCGCCGAGACGTACGACGCGGTGGTGATCAGCGCGCTCGCCGCCCAGCTCGCCGGCAGCACGGACCCGGCCGCGATCGCCCGGCAGATCGTCGGGGTCACCAACGGCGGGCAGCGCTGCGAGGACGCGGCGACGTGCCTCGCGCTGGCTCGCGCCGGGCAGGACATCGAGTACCGCAGCGTCTCGATGACCCGGGCCGGGTTCACCGACGCCGGCGAGCCGGCCACCGCCAGCTACGCCACCCTGCACTTCGACGGCCAGCAGCTCAACGACGGCAAGACGGAGTTCGTCGGCGCCGGGGACGAGTCGGCGGCGAGCACGAAGGCCCCGCCGAAGGGGAAGAAGCAGCGCGGGGGCCGCACCGACCGCAGCGACGGCTCCCCGCTGGTCGTGGGCGGTCTGCTGCCGAAGACCGGTGACCTGGCGCTGGCGTACCCGCAGATGGCCACCGCGGTCACCCTCGCGGTCAAGGACATCAACGCGGCCGGCGGCGTGCTCGGCGAGCCGATGGTCTGGATCGAGGGCGACGACGGCACCAACCCGGCGGTGGCCAAGGCCACCGTGGCCCGGCACGTCGAGCGGAACGTGCACGTCATCATCGGCGCCGGCGGCTCCGGGATCTCCCGCGAGGTGCTGCCCGACGTGGTGGCGGCCGGGAAGGTCCTCTTCTCCCCGTCCAACACCGACGCCAGCCTGACCGAGCTGGACGACAAGGGCCTCTACTTCCGCACCGCGCCGCCGGACAGCCTCCAGGGGCGGGCGCTCGCCGACGTGATCCTCCGCGACGGGCCGCAGAAGATCGCGATCGTGGCCCGGAAGGACTCCTACGGCGAGGGCCTCCAGGCCACCGTCAAGGCCGAGCTGGAGCGCGCCGGCGTCGGCGGCGACCGGCTGAAGCTGCTGACCTACGACCCGCCGGCCGACGCCAAGGCCAGCCCGGTCGACTTCTCGGCCAGCGCGAAGGAGATCAAGGACTTCGGCGCGGAGGCCGTGCTCATCATCGGCTTCGCGGAGTCGGCGCAGATGATCCGCGCGCTCGCGGACGCCGGCGTGGAGTTCCGGAACTGAGCCGCCGGCTCTGGCTGGTCGACGGCCGCACCGGTGATCCGGTGCGGCCGTCGTCGTGTCGGGGGTCTCCGAGGCGCGGCAGGGCGCCCGGCCCCCGGTAGCGGACGGTCAGCGGGGCCGGCGCCGCTCCAGGAACTCGGTCATCCGCCGGTGCTTCTCCTCGTCCTCGAAGAGGACCGCCTGGCTGACCAGGTCGAGGTGCGGGTGCGCGGCGGGGGGTGCGTCGACGGCCAGCTTGGTGAGCCGCAGGGCGAGGGCGGACCCCTTCGCCATCTCGTCCAGCAGGTCGTGGGCGGTGGGCAGCAGCTCGACGGGCTCGGCCACCACCCGGTTCACCAGGCCGATCCGCAGCGCCTCCTCGGCGTCCACCCGGCGGCCGGTGAAGAGCAGCTCCTTGGCCCGGGCCTCGCCGACCAGCGCCGGCAGCCGGTGGGTCGCGCCCGCGCCGGCCAGGATCCCCAACCGCACCTCCGGCTGGCCGAACACGGCCCGCGCCGTGCAGACCCGCAGGTCGCAGGCGTACGCCAGCTCGGCACCGCCGCCCAGCGCGGGCCCGTCCACGGCCGCCACGGTCGGCATCGGCAGCGCCCGGATCCGGGCGAAGGCGGCCGAGTTGATGGCCGCCAGGGCGTCCAGCCGGCCCCGCTCGCGCAACTGGCCGATGTCCGCCCCGCCGGCGAAGATCCCCTCGGCGCCGCCGGTGAGCAGCAGCAGGCGGGGGCGGGCCTCCAGCTCCGCGCAGACCTGGTGCAGCTCGGCGATCAGGTCGGCGTCGATGGCGTTGCGCTTCTCCGGCCGGTCGAGCGTGACGACCAGCCGGTCCGGCCGCTCCTCGATGCGCAGCCCGCTCACGCCGTGCCTCCTCTGCTCGCGTCCGCGGGGCTCGCGGGCGCACCCGACGCGCTCACCCGCGCCGACCTTCCGTTCGCGACTGCGGGGCTCGCAAGCTCACTCCTCGCGCTCACGAACGGACACCGCCTTCCCAGCGGTAGAAGCCCTGGCCGGACTTCTTGCCCAGCTTGCCGGCGGCCACCATCTCCACGAGCAGCGGCGGCGGCGCGAAGCGGTCCCCGTACGCGGCCTGGAGGGTGCGCGCGATGTCCAGCCGCACGTCCAGCCCGACCAGGTCGGTCAACTCCAGCGGGCCGACCGGGTGCCGGTAGCCGAGCACCATCGCCTTGTCGATGTCGGCCGGGGCGGCCACCCCGTCGGCGACCATCCGGATCGCCTCCAGGCCGAGGGTGACTCCGAGCCGGGAGGTGGCGAAGCCCGGCATGTCGCGTACGACGACGGGGTCCTTGCCCAGCCGGCCGGCGAGCGCGACGGCCGCGGCGGTGGTCTCGTCGGCGGTGGCCGGGCCGACCACGACCTCCAGCAGCGCCATCGCCCAGACCGGGTTGAAGAAGTGCAGCCCGAGGAAGCGCTCCGGCCGCGCCAGCCCGTCGGCCAGCTCCGCGATGGGGATGCTGGACGTGTTGCTGCCCAGCAGGGCCGGGCGCAGCGCCTCGGCCTCGCGCAGCACCGCCCGCTTGAGGTCCGGCCGCTCCGGCACGGCCTCCACCACCACGGCGGGTTCCGGCGCGACCTCGGCCAGCGCGGATCGCAGCGTGACCCGCTCGCGGTTCGTGGCGGCCTGCTCGGCGCCGAGCTTCCCGCGCCGCACCGCCTTGTCCCACAGCTCGGCGAGCCGGTCCACGGCGGTCGCGCCCCGGGCCCGGTCCACCTCGACCAGCTCGACGGCGTGCCCGGACCCGGCCGCCACGTACGCGATGCCGAGCCCCATCGTGCCGGCCCCGACGACGACAAAGCGGTCGCTCATGACGCCTCCCTGCCTGCGGCGGCGACCCGGGGTCGACCCGCGCTCCGCCACCCGCTCCACTCGCTCATGGGCCGACCCTATGCAGCGGCGCTCCCCCGGGCATGCGTGGGGGCGGCGCGGATCGGGTACGACGGCCGGCAACGACAGGGAAGGACGGGCCGAGATGAGCCAGGCACCGGAGACCGTGGACAGTGCGGGCACGGCGGAGACCGTGGAGACCCGCGGGGACGAGCGGGTGGACCTGCTGCGTGCCGACACCAACAACGACGGGCGCACCGACGTCTGGGTGGCCGACACCGACGGGGACGGCAAGCCGGACCTGTTCCAGTTCGACACCGACCACGACGGCAAGGTGGACATCACGATGGTCGACCTCGACGAGGACGGCACCCCCGACGAGGTGGTCGACGGCGACGGCGGCCTCCCGCCCGAGCAGCTTCCCCCGACCGTCCAGGTCTGAGGCGTACGCCGGCGGTCCGGGGCTCCGCCGTTGCGGCGGGGCTCCGGGCGTCAGCCGGCCAGGCGCAGCGTGGCCAGGTAGTAGGGCGCGTCCCGGTCGTCCACGTCGGTCAGTCGCCACGCGGTGCCCCGGACCAGCTCGGCCAGCTCGTCGGGCGAGCAGACCAGGTAGTCGAACCACTCGGTGCCCAGCTCCCGGTAGCGCAGGCGGAGCCGGAGCTGCCCGCCGAGCCGGCCCCGACGCCGGTTGCGCTCGTGGTAGCCGGTGTGCAGCGGGTCCCGGGTGCCGTACGGGTCGGTGCCCTGCGCGATGATCCGCGCGCCCGGGCGGGCCAACGCGGCGAGCGCGGCAAGCAGGGCCGGTGCCCGTTCCCGCCCCTCCAGCAGCCCGACGTTGTTGCCGAGCAGCAGGAACGTGTCGTAGCGCCGCCCGTCGGCCACGTGCGCGTCGACCGTGCCGTGCACCAGGTCGCGGACGCCCCGCCGCCGGCAGACGGCCAGCGCGCCGGCCGAGGTGTCCAGCCCGGTGACCGGCACGCCCCGCTCCTGGAGCAGCAGCGCGATCCGGCCCGCCCCCACCCCGACGTCGAGGGTGGCGCCCTCGACCCGGTCCACCGCCCGGCGGTCGTACGGTTCCCAGTCCGCCGGGCCGTCCAGGTAGTGCGCGGCGGGCGCGCCGTTGACCAGCCCGTCGTCCCGCTCGATGATCTCGATGACGGGCCTGGGCAGCCGCCCGCCCGCCAGGGGACGGGGGCCGACCCCGGTGGCCACGGCGAGGGCGTCGCGCAGCATCTCCCCGAACACGTCACCGATCCGTGGCTCCACCGTCACGGCTTCACGCTATCCGGCCGGTCAGTCAGCCGCGACCGCCGTATCCTGGCGGCGTGACCACTCTGGATCGCCTCGCGGCGGAGAAGTACGTCCTGCTGACGACGTTCCGCAAGGACGGTCGGGCGGTGCCGACACCGGTCTGGGCGGTGCGTGACGGCGACGCGCTGGCGGTGTGGTCGGCGGCGGATTCCGGCAAGGTGAAGCGGATCCGGCGCAGCGGGGACGTCACGGTCGCGCCGTGCGACGTCCGGGGCCGGCCGCACGGCGAGGCGGTGCCCGCCCACGCGACGCTCTGCGACCCGGCCGACACCCGGCGGGTACGCGACCTGATCAAGCGGAAGTACCGGCTGATCGGCCGGCTCAGCCTGCTCGGCAGCCGGCTGCGGCGGGGCGAGGGCGGCACGGTCGGCATCCGGGTCTCGCTCGCGGAGCGACCCTCGGGCGGCTGACCGTCGCGGCGCGGGCGGCGGCGCCCTTCCGCCCCCGGACACGACGAAGGCGGCGGACCGGGGTCCGCCGCCTTCGTGCACACCTGTTGACTTCCGGCCGTCAGTCCCCCTGGCGCTGCTGGGGGATCTGCCCCTGCAGCAGGGCCCTGACCTCCGACTCGCGGTACCGGCGGTGGCCCCCCAGGGTCCGGATGGCGCTGAGCTTGCCAGCCTTGGCCCACCGGGTCACCGTCTTCGGGTCGACACGGAACATCGACGCCACCTCGGCCGGTGTGAGTAGCGGCTCTGGTTCGTGCGTTCGCGATGCCATCGGTCACTCCTCCACATGTATAGACATCGGCCGGGGTCCCGCCGGCCGACGCGTCTCCCATGGTCCGGCTAGTCCCCGATGTCCGACATGGGCCGAACGGCCGAACGTCCCTAGACGGACGGATGAACCATGCCCGATTTATGCGACTTTTACACGGCAGAAAGTACCTTATTCGGACTCATGATCACGGTTCGTGATGCGTCGACTACGAAGACGCCTCGAATTCGAGGCGCTTCCTGGGCGTTTTGGGGCTAGTTGCACCGTTCCAACAACTGCACCGCGCGCCACCGCGCGACCAGCTTGTCGTACGCCGCCGACGCCTCCTCGGCCTCGCCCCGGGACAGCCCGGCGAGCCCGCTCGCCACCAGCTCGGGCGAGTCGTCGGCGGCCAGCGTCTCGTCGGAGAGCAGCTCGACCAGGCCGCCGTAGTCCAGCTCCACCACCGAGCGCGGGTGGAACTCCTCCAGCCAGCGGGCGGCCTCCTCGACCGCCTCGGTGATGGGCGCGTCGCCGACCGACTTGCGCAGCACCGACAGGGCGCGGGACGACCGGCGCCGGGCCTTGGAGATCTCCGTGCGGTAGCGCAGCGCCCGCCGCCCGGGGCTGGTCACGTGGTGCCGCTCCTCCGGGTCGAAGAGCACGAACCAGCGCAGCGGCACACCCCACGTGGCGATCTGCTCGTGCAGCCGGGGGACGCCGTGCTCCAGCACCCGGGCCCCGCTGCGCCAGTCCTCCACGACGGCCTTGGCCTGCCCGGCGAGCACCGGCGGGACGAACGCGTCGGCCAGCACCGGCGGCACGCCGTCGCGCGCGCTGAGCGCCGCCTCGGCCACCCGGACGCGCAGGTTCCACGGGCAGACCAGCAACGACTCGTCGGTCTCCAGGACGTACGCCTCGTCGGGCAGGTCGGGCAGCCGCGTCCAGCCCGCGCCGAGCGCCTCGATCACCGACGTCCGCTGCCGGCCGGGCCCCTCCACCGGGGCGACCGCCCGCCCCTGCTCGACGTAGCGACGCCAGTACGTCTGGCGGTCCCGGTCGAAGGCGGTCAGCGGCTCGTACACGCGCAGGTATGAAGCGAAGAGCGACGGCACGGCGCGATCCTCCCACGAATCGGAACCCGACCGTCGTCGGCGCCGCGATCACGCGTGCCGTGGGCGGTCGGACGGCGTCGGCCGATACTAGGCTCAGCGGCACCGGCAGCATCCCGCCGGCGTCCACGGTCCACGTCCCACAAGGGCGCACCCCACACCAGGAGCTAGTCATGGGCGTATTCGCCACCACAGACGACCCGGGATCCACCGGTCACGAGCAGGTCGTGTTCTGCCAGGACAAGCAGTCCGGCCTCAAGGCGATCATCGGCATCTACTCCACCGCGCTCGGCCCCGCGCTCGGCGGCACCCGGTTCTACCCGTACGCCAGCGAGGAGGCCGCCCTCGCCGACGTGCTCGACCTGTCCCGGGGCATGGCCTACAAGAACGCCCTGGCCGGGCTGGACCTGGGCGGCGGCAAGGCGGTCATCTGGGGTGACCCCGAGCGGATCAAGAGCGAGTCGCTGCTGCGCGCGTACGGCCGGTTCGTGGAGTCCCTGGCCGGGCGCTACTACACCGCCTGCGACGTCGGCACCTACGTCGCCGACATGGACGTGATCGCCCGCGAGACGTCGTACGTCACCGGCCGCAGCGTCGAGCACGGCGGCGCCGGCGACTCCTCGATCCTCACCGCGTGGGGCGTGTTCCAGGGCATGCGGGCCGCCGCCGAGCACGTCTGGGGCGCACCGACGCTGGCCGGCCGCCGGGTCGGCGTGGCGGGCCTGGGCAAGGTCGGCAAGTATCTGGTGGGCCACCTGCTCGACGACGGCGCCGAGGTCGTGGCGACCGACGTCAACCCGAAGGCCCTGGAGTGGGCGCGCACCACCCACCCGCAGGTCGCCCTGGTCGACGACGTCGCCTCGCTGGTCGCCGCCGACATCGACGTGTACGCCCCGTGCGCCCTGGGCGGCGCGCTCAACGACGACACGGTGCCGGTGCTGCGCGCCAAGGTGGTCGCCGGCGCGGCGAACAACCAGCTGGCCCACTCCGGCATCGAGAAGCTGCTGGCCGACCGCGGCATCCTCTACGCCCCCGACTACGTGGTGAACGCCGGCGGCGTCATCCAGGTGGCCGACGAGATCGAGGGCTTCAACTTCGAGCGGGCCAAGCTGCGGGCGACCCGGATCTACGACACCACCCGGGAGATCCTGCGGCTGGCCGACGCCGAGGGCGTGCCGCCGGCGGTGGCGGCGGACCGGCTCGCGGAGCGGCGGATGGCCGACGTCGGCCGGCTGCGCACGATCCTGCTGCGATGAGCGTCACGGGGCGGAGCCGGGCCGGTTCCGCCCCACCCCGCCACCCCGGTGCCGGGCGCCGTTAAGCTGAGTTCGTAGGGCTTTGTCCGGTGTCACGGGCGCTCCCGGCACCGGTCCTTACCCGGTACAATCGGTGACGGCTGGATGACCGCGACGCGCGGTGCCGGTCGACGGTAACCCGAGGTGCCGAACGATGGCATCCCCATGTACCGTAAGAGCCACGAGAGATGCCTGACGTCATCGGGGCCCGCCTTCGGGCTGCCCCGCATTCTGTGCGAGGGGGTCGAGCCATGGGGCGCGGCCGTGCTAAGGCCAAGCAGACGAAGGTGGCCCGGGAGTTGAAGTACCACTCCCCGAACACCGACCTCACCGCCTTGCAGCGCGAGTTGGCGGGTGCTGGTAAGTCTGAGCACAACTTCGACGACGACTACAAAGAGTATGTCGACGACGATGATGAGGATCACGCGGACGAAGACCCGGATCCCTGGGTACGTCCGACCCGCTGACCTCCGGTCGCAGCTGAGCACGCGGTAATCCCCCGCGTGCTCACGCATGTGCCCATCCGAAGCGGCGCCAAGACGACGATCAGGGAACCTGCCGACGCCGGAGGCGACTCCGGCCGCTCGGCAGGTCCCCTGATCGCGGTGCGCCCTCAGCGGGGCCGGTTGTTCCAGTTGTAGAACGTCGGAATGTTCTCGAAGTGGTTCCAGGCGCAGACGGCGCTCGCGCCGTCGCCGCCGGCCACCTCCGCCCGCATCCGTCGCGCGGCCTCGGCCTCGTGGAGGAGCGCGGTGAGTCCCGGCGCGGCTTCCCGCACCCGATCGGCGATCCGACCCGCGGCGGCGTCCACCCCGCGCTCAGGCTGCCGGTGACTGGTGGTCTCGGGCATGCTCCAACACTCCCTCCAGTAGGTGGATCTTGCTGTTGCGGCAGTGCGCGGTCTCCGTACCGTCGAAACGCCCCAGCTCGAAGTAACGGTTGGCCGCGTGGCCACCGCCGCAGAAACCGAAGTAGGGGCAGGACGAACGGCACGCCTCGACGCCGGCGAGGAACTCGCCGACCCAGGGCGTCCGGTCCGCCCCGGCGAGGATCTCGGCCAGCGGGGCGGTCAGCACGTTGCCGCTGCTGAAGTCGCCGTACCGGGCGTCGGTGAAGCCGGCCAGCTCGGGCGAGAGCACCGTCACCGAGCCGTCATGGCCGACCGTCGGAATCGGGTCCAGCCGCCGGGGCAGCACGTCGTCGGCGGTGCCGTCCAGCACGGCGGCGGCGTACCGCAACGACCACTCGACCTCGCGCAGGTGGATCCGGGGATCCCGGCGCCAGGCCGCCACCAGCTCCGCCCAGAACGCGGTCACCGCCCGGGCGTCATGGGAGTTGTCGCGGAGGTTGACCCCCTCGGTCTCCTCGATGTTGACGCCGAGCACGTCACAGCCGAGGTCGAGGAAGTAGTCGTACAGCTCCGTGGCGAGGCCCGGCCCGGGGCGACCCACCACCGCCAGCGCGGAGAACGGCAGCCCGTGCCGGCGCAGCGCCGCCACCCCGCGCACGATCCGGTCGTACGCCGGCCCGCCCGCCCGGGTGACCCGGTCGCCGTTGCGCTCGCGCGGACCGTCGACGCTCACGCTCACCCGCACCCGGTGCTCGGCGAAGAACGCACACCAGGCGTCGTCTATCAGCGTGGCGTTGGTCTGCACGTGGTGCTCGACCTCGGGCCCGAAGGGCGCGATCAGCGCGGCCAGGTGCTCCCGGCCGGCGGCGAGCGGCTCCCCGCCGTGCCACACCACCGAGAAGCGCCCGGCCGCCGCCCACGGGTTGACCGACTCGGCCACCGCCTCGGCCACCGACACCGGCATCCGCCGGTCGGCGGCCCGGAACGGCAGGTAGCAGTACGCGCAATCCAGGTTGCACAGGGTGGTCGGCTGCATCACGACGTACGAGGGGACGGCGGCCAGGCCGCGCATCCCGCTGAACGACTGTCCCCGAGCAGCCATTGCCCTCCTCAGCGCCTGAAGGGCTGCCGGGAAACTCCGGTGAGGGGTTGCCCCGACAGCTTTGAGGGTGCCCTTCAGGCTAGGCGGCGACGGCCACTCGGGTGAAGCCCTGATCAGGTGCCCGTACGGTCACCGGAGCGTGATCATCCCCGGGTGTGCTGGCCGATCATCTGCACGTTGCCGGAGCCCTCGATGATCTCGCCGGCCTGCCACGCGTCGACGCCCCGACCGGTCAGGGTCGCCAGCGCGCGGTCGGCGTCCTCGGCGGAGACGATCGCGAACATGCCGACGCCCATGTTGAAGGTCGCCTCCATCTCCGGGTCCTCGATCCGCCCCTTGGACTGGATCAGGTCGAAGATCGGCTGAGGCTTCCAGGTGGACCGGTTGACCACCGCGTCGACGTGCTCGGGCAGCACCCGCACCAGGTTGCCGGGGATGCCGCCGCCGGTGACGTGGGCCAGCGCCCGCACCTCGGCCTCGGCGATGAGCTTGAGGCAGTCCTGCGCGTAGATCTTGGTCGGGGTCAGCAGCTCCTCGCCGAGGGTGCGCTGCCGGCCGAAGTCGTCGATCACCACGTCGAGCCGCATCCGGCCGGCGCCCAGCAGCACGTGCCGCACCAGCGAGTAGCCGTTGGAGTGCAGGCCCGAGGAGCGCATGGCGATGACCACGTCGCCCACCTCGACCCGCTCCGGGCTGAGGATGTCGGCCTCCTCCACCACGCCGACGCCGGTGGCGGAGATGTCGTACTCGTCCGGGCGCAGCACGCCGGGGTGCTCGGCGGTCTCGCCGCCCAGCAGGGCGCAGCCCGCGTAGCGGCAGCCGTCGGCGATGCCGGCGCCGATCTCGGCGACCTTGTCCGGCACGACCTCGCCGGTGGCGATGTAGTCGAGCAGGAAGAGCGGCTCGGCGCCGCAGGCGACCAGGTCGTCGACGACCATCGCGACCAGGTCGATGCCGACCGTGTCGTGGATGTCCATCTGCTGCGCGATCACCAGCTTGGTGCCCACGCCGTCGGTGGACGACGCCAGGATCGGGTTCTTGTACTTCTTCGTGTCCAGCCGGAACAGGCCCGCGAAGCCGCCCAGGTCGCCCATCACCTCCGGGCGCCGGGTCTGCTTCACCTTCGACTTGAGCAGCTCGACCGCCCGGTCGCCCGCCTCGATCGAGACGCCGGCGTCCGCGTACGAGACCGAGCGTTTGCGCGCCTGGCGGCCGGCGCCGGCCGTCCAGGGCTGGCGGTCGCCGCCGGCGCCGGTCGGGCTGCTTCCTGCGCCGCTGCGCTCGGACACGTGCGTCACGGTTCTCCCCTTTGTGGTTCTGGCGCCGTGCCGGCGGTGACCGGCCGCGCCGGGTGGTGCTACGGGCGGTGTGTGGTCACGCCGCCCGGAGTGGCGACGAGCGGAGGGGCGGTGTGCTCGGAGGCGTCGGGCGCCGCGGCGACCCGCCGACCCACCCCCTCGAGCACGTGCTTGCCGATCAGGTTGCCGGCCGGCAGCTCGATCGGGTATTCCCCGTCGAAGCACGCGCGGCACAGCCGGGTCTTCGGCTGCTCGGTGGCGGCGATCAGACCGGAGAGCGAGACGTAGCCGAGCGTGTCGGCGCCGATCGAACGCCGGATGCCCTCGTTGTCCAGCCCGTTGGCCAGCAACTCGGCGCGGGTGGCGAAGTCGATGCCGTAGAAGCAGGGCCAGTTGACCGGCGGCGAGGAGATGCGCACGTGCACCTCCAGCGCGCCGGCCTCGCGCAGCATCCGCACGATCGCCCGCTGCGTGTTGCCGCGCACGATCGAGTCGTCGACCACGACCAGCCGCTTGCCCCGGACGTTCTCCCGCAGCGGGTTGAGCTTGAGCCGGATGCCGAGCTGGCGCAGGGTCTGCGACGGCTGGATGAAGGTGCGCCCGACGTACGGGTTCTTCATCAGGCCGGCGCCGTAGGTGATGCCGGACTCCTCGGCGTAGCCGATGGCTGCCGGCGTGCCGGACTCCGGCACCGGGATGACCAGGTCGGCCTCGACCGGGTGCTCCTTGGCGAGCTGGCGGCCGATCTGCACCCGCGCGGAGTGCACGTTGCGCCCGGCGATGGTGGCGTCCGGGCGGGCGATGTAGACGTACTCGAAGAGGCAGCCCTTGGGCTCCGGGGCGGCGAACCGGCTGGAGCGAAGGCCGTCCTCGTCGATCGCGATCAGCTCGCCCGGCTCGACCTCGCGGACCACGCTCGCGCCGACGATGTCCAGCGCGGCGGTCTCACTGGCCACCACCCAGCCGCGCTCCAGCCGGCCCAGCACCAGCGGGCGTACGCCGTGCGGGTCGCGGGCCGCGTAGAGCGTCGACTCGTCCATGAACACGAAGCTGAACGCGCCGCGCAGCTGCGGCAGCACCTCCAGCGCCGCCGCCTCCACCGACAGGTCGGGGCGGCTGGCCAGCAGCATCGTCACCAGCGAGGTGTCGTTGGTCGAGCCGTCGGCGACCAGGCCCCGCTCGGTGACCTCGCGCTGGAGCTCGGCCGTGTTGACCAGGTTGCCGTTGTGGGCCAGCGCGATGGTCGTGCCGGAGGTGGTGGACCGGATGGTCGGCTGGGCGTTCTCCCAGGTCGAGCCGCCGGTGGTGGAGTAGCGGGCGTGGCCGATCGCCACGTGCCCGCGCAGGCTGGCCAGGGTCGGCTCGTCGAAGACCTGTGCGACGAGGCCGAGGTCCTTGTAGACCACCACGCCCGAGCCGTCGCTGACCGCGATGCCCGCCGCCTCCTGGCCGCGGTGCTGGAGGGCGTAGAGCCCGAAGTAGGTGAGGTTGGCGACCTCCTCACCGGGCGCCCACACGCCGAAGACGCCGCACGCGTCCTGCGGGCCGGGTCGTTGGGGGTCAAGGTCGTGGCTCAGCCGGCCGTCGCCTCGGGGCACCTGCGCTCCCTCATGCTGGTCTGGACCGGCCGTGCGCACCACGCGGGGGCGGATCCGCACTCCTCGACCGGGACCACTGTCGTCGCCTGACAGTGTACGCGAATCGCCGTCGACACAGAAAGTCACGGCCCGGCTCCCCAACGTCACCCGTCGATGCGCGTCGCCGCAGCTAGAGCGGCAGGTACGCGGAGAGATCCGCCCGAATTCCACTCACCTGTACGCGACCCTGGGTGATCGCCTCGGCCCATTCGAGCCGCCCGGTGGCCACCGCCAGCCAGGTCCCCGGGTCCATCTCCACCACGTTCGGCGGGGTGCCGCGGGTGTGTCGAGGACCGGGAATGCACTGAACTGCGCCGTAAGGTGGGACACGCACCTCCACCGATCGGCCGGGGGCGCGCTCCGCGAGGACGGTCAACAGGGCACGGACCGCGTCTCGGAGGACCGGCCGCTCGGGCGTACGCCCCTCGTCGAGCGCCGACAACGCCGCCGCGACCGCGGCGGACTTAATGTGCGGAGAGGACACGACGGGACGATACGGCTTCAGCGCGCCACGCCTGACGCTGGCCCTGGGTCGCGCCGATCCGGTCAGACAAGGCATAGTTGCCGACGGCGTATTCGTACCGTGATGATCCCCGGCCCGGCGCCCCGCCGGTCGAGGGAAGTCAGTCCGGAAGGCGGTGGACGTGTCAACACACCGACGTGCCTGGAAGCAGCGGGCCGGTGTGGTCGTGGCGCTGGTTGTCGGCGCTGTGCTCGCTGCCCCCGCCACACCGGCGCTGGCCGCCGACGTCAGCGTGTCGCCCGGCTCGGTCACCGTCAGTGCCGGCAGCGACGCCACCGTCACCGTGCAGATCACGCCCGGCCTGGAGGACAAGAGCGGCGAGATCAGCCTGACCGGCCTCCCCTCCGGAGTGAGCTGCGGCGGCTGCGGCGGATTCCAGTTCAACGGGCCGCCCGGCGCGCCGAAGACCCACCTGCTCACCCTTCGCGCCAGCGACAATGCCGGCGACGCCAACGCGTCGGTCACCGTGCGTGTCGTGCCGGACAAGTCGAACCCCGACACCGGCAGCTTCCAGCTGACCGTCAAGGGCAAGGCGCAGCCGACCCAGCCGCAGACGCAGACCGTCCGGTCGGTCTCCGGCAAGGTGGTCGCCCAGGCCAACGGCAAGGCCGTGCCGAACGCCGTGGTGATGCTCCAGGACGGCGCCGGCAACAAGCGGGACACGGTCAGCGACGACAGCGGCAACTTCCGCTTCACCGGCACCACCGAGAAGCCGATCGCGCCGGGCCGGCTCGCCGTCGGCGCCAGCGTCGGCGAGGTGTACGCCACCAAGAGCTTCGACGCGGCCGCCGGCCAGAGCATCACCGGCCAGCGCATCGCCCTGGCGATCAAGGTCGAGACCACCCCGAGCCCCACCCCCTCGGCCAGCGCGGAGACCCTCCCCACCGAGGAGGCCCTCGACGAGACCGCCGAGGAGAGCACCGAGGCGACCCCGGGCGCGGCGGCCAACGCCAGCAACGAGGACTCCGGCGGCATGGGGAACTGGCTGTTCATCCTGCTCGGCGGCCTGCTCGTCGCCGCGGGTGTCGGCACCATCGTGCTGCTCTGGATGCGGCGCAAGGACAACGACGACGAGCCCGACGACGCCCCGGCGGGCGCTGCGGCGGGCGCGGTTCCGGCGGCCCGTGGGGGCTACCGTGGCGCCGGCGCGGACGACCAGACCCGGGTGGTCAACCGGGTCGGCGCCGGGCCCGACCCGACGATGGTCGGTGGCACCTCGCTCAGCGACGCCCCGACGATGATGCACCGCCCCGTGGTCGACGACGTGCCGCCGGACCCGTACGGCGCGCCCCCGCAGCCGTACGGTGCGGCGGGAGCCGGGGCGGGCTGGGCCGGCAACGGCTACGGCGACGAGCCGGCCGGCGCGGGCGGCTACGGCAACGCCCCGTCCTCCGGCAGCGGCTACGGCAACGCGCCGTCCTCCGGCAGCGGCTACGGCAACGCGCCCTCCTCCGGCGGTGGCTACGGCAGCCGCGACTACGGCGCGGCCGGTGCCGCGGGGGCGGCGGGTGCGGCCGGCTACTCGTCGGCCTCCGGGGGCGGCCGGGGCTACGGCGAGCGGTACGACGAGCCGACCGGCCGCTACACCGGCGAGGCCACCCAGTACCCGGCCCCGGCCGACCCGTACGCGACCGGCCTCTACCAGCAGGAGCAGGAGCAGGGCTACGGCCGGTCCGAGCCCGCGCCGTACGGCCGGGGCGGGGAGCCGACCGGCGGCTACGACCAGCGCGGCGGCTACGACCGGCAGGGCGGCTACGACGAGCCCGGCTACGGCCAGCAGGGCGGTTACGGCAATGAGCCCGCCCCGCGCGGCGGCTACGGCCAGCAGGGCGGCTACGACCAGCCCACCTCCTACGACCCGGGTGGCTACGGCCAGCAGGGCGGCTACGGTCAGGAGCCCCCGCAGCAGCGCGGCGGCTACGACGACCGCGGCTACGGCCAGCAGGGCGGCTACGACGACCCGCAGGCCGGGCGCGGCCGGGCGGACGGCCCGCCGCAGCAGGACCGGGGCCGCCGGCTGGACTGGCTGGACGACTGAACCGGCGGGCCACGCGCCCGACGGCACGACAGCACGGCGAGGGCCGCTCGGGATTTCCCGGGCGGCCCTCGCCGTTCGTGCGAGACTCCGCGCCCTGGAGTAGCCCGACGGCCCCCGGCCGCGCCAGGCACACCGGAGAAGCCCGACGGCCCCCAGGCCACGCCCCAGGCACACCGGAGAAGCCCGACGGCCCTCAGGCGTCGCCAGGCGCGACGGCCGCCCAGGCAGGGAGACCCGGACGACCGGCAGCCGGGGGCGGATGCGGGGACCGCCGGGCGGCGGAACCGGACGACCGTCAGGCCGCGGAGAAGACCCCTTGGCGCAGCACGGGGACCACGTCCGACACGCCGACCCGGACGGCGACCTCCACGTCCTGGGCGAAACCACCCTCGATCAGCTCGCGGCCGGACACGCTCCCGCGCACGGCGGCGGGAACGTCGGGGGTGCTGGCGAGCGCCGCGAGCGCCATGGCCGCCTCGACGGAGAGACCGCCGGGCACCCCGGAGAGGGCGTCCAGCACGCTGGCCGCCCCGAGCTGGTCCTCCACCGAGGGGCGCAGCGACCCGTCCGGCCACCGCTCGCCGGAGGCGACGACGCCGATCGGG
The DNA here is from genome assembly GCF_900090315.1 of Micromonospora citrea. Classification (NCBI taxonomy): domain Bacteria; kingdom Bacillati; phylum Actinomycetota; class Actinomycetes; order Micromonosporales; family Micromonosporaceae; genus Micromonospora; species Micromonospora citrea. Next base: position 3,289,659 of record NZ_FMHZ01000002.1, read on the forward strand.
GCGTCCGTCGAGCCGTACCCCTGGTGGCGCAGCCAACGCCCGACGGCGGGCGCGTTGCGCAGGCAGGCCGCGACGACCGGCATGCCGGTGGCGCTGGCCGCGGCGCTGATCGCCGAGCCGTTCGGCGACGGCAGCACGAGGTCGGCGACGACCGGCGCGGTGCTCAGCGCCGCCGGTGAGAGCGACCACGGGTGTTCCGGGGTCGTCCGCCGGCGGCCCACCGCAGCGACCGCGCCGACTCGCCGCGCGTAGTCGCCGGCCTGTTCGCCCCACGGGAACGGGTGCACCCGCATGCCACGCCCCACGGCGACCTCCACGGCGGTGGTGAACGACAGCACGTCCACCACCACCAGCACCGCGCAGACCCGGCCGAGCTCGGCCGCCCCGGTCAGCCCCCAGTCGAACCGGGCGCCGGATCCGGGTTGGCCGTAGACCGCCGCGGCCAACGCCTCAGCGCTTGTCGGGCGCGGCGGGCTGCTCGGTCTCACCGGAGTCGGGCTCGGACGCCGCGGCGGGCTCCGTCGGGGCCTCGGCCGGAGCGTCGACGGCCTCGGCCGCCGGCTGCTCCGGGGTGGCGGCCTCGGCCGGGGTCACCGGCTCCACCGCGCCGGTCGCCGGGACCGGGGCAGCCGACGCGATCGGCTCGACCGCGACCTCCGCCGGGTCCACCGGCGCCGCCTCGGCCCGCTCGTCGTCGGGCAGCGGCACGGCCTCGACCGCGCCGGCCACGCCGGCGGCCGGCGCGGGCACCTCGACGAGGGCCGGACCCCCGAAGAGGCGCGGCAGGGTCGCGGTGTGCGCGGCGCGCAGCTCGTCCAGGCCGATCCGGAACTGGCCGTGCACCTCCAGCGTGCCGCCGGCCGGGTCGGTGACACCGATCAGCTCGAACGGCACGCCGCGCTCGGCGCAGAGGGCGGTGAACGCCTTCTCGTGGCCGCGCGGCACCGAGACCAGGGCCCGCCCGGCGGACTCGCTGAACAGGTAGACGAACGGCATCGAGCCGCCGGCGAACCGCTCCGGCACCGCGATCCGCGCGCCGACCCCGCGCCGCAGGCAGGACTCGACCAGGCTCTGCGCGAGACCGCCGTCGGAGAGGTCGTGCGCGGAGCTGAGGTGCCCGACCCGGGCGGCCTCGGCGAGCAGTTCGGCCAGGAGCCGCTCGTGGGCCAGGTCGACCTGCGGGGGTACGCCGCCGAGGTGCTCGTGGGTGACCCACGCCCACTCCGAGCCGGACAGCTCCACGTGCGTCTCGCCGAGCAGGAAGAGCTGGTCGTGGTCGCCGCCCGGGCGCGGCACGAAGCCCATCGGCACCCGGTTGGCCACGTCGTCGAGCACGCCGAGCACGCCGACCACCGGGGTCGGGTGGATCGCGGCCGCACCGGTCTGGTTGTAGAAGCTGACGTTGCCGCCCGTCACCGGGATGCCCAGCTCGGCGCAGCCGTCGGCCAGGCCGCGGACGGCCTCGGCGAACTGCCACATGACGCCCGGATCCTCCGGCGAGCCGAAGTTCAGGCAGTTGGTGACGGCGATCGGCTTCGCGCCGGTGACGGCGACGTTCCGGTACGCCTCGGCCAGCGCCAGCTTGGTGCCGTGGTAGGGGTCGAGGCGCGCGTAGCGGCCGTTGCCGTCGACCGACAGCGCCACGCCGAGCCCGGTCCGCTCGTCGATCCGGATGACGCCGGAATCCTCCGGCTGGGCGAGCACGGTGTTGCCCAGCACGTACCGGTCGTACTGCTCGGTGACCCAGGTCTTGTCGGCCAGGTTGGGCGACGCGATCATGCGCAGCACGGTCTCGCGCAGCGCCTCCGGGTCGGCCGGCCGGGGCAGCGTCTCCGCGCGGTCGGCCTGGAGCAGGATCAGGTCGGCCGGCTCGCGCATCGGACGGGCGTAGACGGGACCGTCGTCGACCAGGGAGCCCGGCGGCACGTCGACCACGAGCTGGTCCCGCCAGGTGATCAGCAGGCGGCCCGGCTGGCCGTCCGGCGACGGCGGGGTGACCTCGCCGATCGCGGTGGCCCAGACGCCCCACTTCTCGGCGGTCTTGAGCACCGCGTCGAGCTTCGCCGGCTCGACGACCAGCAGCATCCGCTCCTGGGACTCGCTGGCCAGGATCTCGTGCGGCTCCATCGAGGGCTCGCGCAGCGGCACCCGCTCCAGCCAGACCCGCATGCCGGTGCCGGCCGCCGCGGCGGTCTCGGTCAGCGCGCAGGTCAGGCCGGCGCCGCCGAGGTCCTGGATGCCGACGACGAGCTGGGCGTCGTAGAGCTCGAGGCAGGCCTCGATGAGCAGCTTCTCCATGAACGGGTCGCCCACCTGCACCGACGGGCGGCGCTGCTCGCTGCCCTCGTCGAAGGTGGCGCTGGCCAGCACGGAGACGCCGCCGATGCCGTCGCGGCCCGTCTTGGCGCCCATCAGCACCACGACGTTGCCCGGGCCGGCGGCGGCCTTGTTCTGCAGCCGGTTGACCGGCAGCACGCCCAGGCAGAGCGCGTTGACCAGCGGGTTGCCCTGGTAGCAGGGGTCGAAGACGACCTCGCCGCCGATGTTCGGCAGGCCGAGGCAGTTGCCGTAGCCGCCGACGCCGGCGACCACGCCGGGCAGCACCCGCGCCGTGTCGGGGTGGTCGGCCGCGCCGAAGCGCAGCGGGTCCATCACCGCGACCGGGCGGGCGCCCATGGCCAGGATGTCCCGGACGATGCCGCCGACGCCGGTCGCCGCGCCCTGGTAGGGCTCGACGAAGCTCGGGTGGTTGTGCGACTCGACCTTGAAGGTGACCGCCAGCTCGTCGGAGACCTGCACCACGCCGGCGTTCTCGCCGATGCCGGCGAGCAGCCGGTCGCTGGGCGGGGCCTTCTCGCCGAACTGGCGCAGGTGCACCTTGCTGGACTTGTAGGAGCAGTGCTCGCTCCACATGATCGAGTACATGGCCAGCTCGGCCTGGGTGGGCCGGCGGCCGAGGATGTGCCGGATCCGGTCGTACTCGTCGTCACGGAGCCCCAGCTCGGCGTACGGCTGCAGCTCGCCGGGGGTGTCCCCGGCGCGCGGGACCGTGTCCACACCGGCGGCCCAGTCGGCGGCCGGCGGCGCGACTGCGGCCGGACGCGGCTCCACCGGCTGCGCCGGGGCGGCCGGGAACGCCTCCGGGGTCTCGCGAACCTCGTCCGGATGGGTGGTCATGACCTCTCCTCGCTGCGCTCAACGCCGCCCGGAAGGCGGCTGAGCAGACCGATGATGCCGCCGCGCACGGTCACGCCGGCGCCCCCACCAGGTGCTTGAGCACCGAGGTGAAGAAGCCGAGGCCGTCCAGGGAGGGGCCGGTGAGCGCCTCCACGGCGTGCTCGGGATGCGGCATGATGCCGACCACGTTGCCGGCGGGGTTGGTGATCGCGGCGATGTCGCGCTGCGATCCGTTGGGGTTGCCGCCGACGTAGCGGGCGACCACCCGGCCCTCGGCTTCGAGCTGGTCCAGCGTCGCGGTGTCGGCGACGTAGCAGCCCTCGCCGTTCTTGACCGGGATCAGCACCTCCTGGCCGGGCTGGAACGCGTTCGTCCACGCCGTGCCGGCCGACTCGATGCGCAGGACCTGGTCCCGGTTGCGGAAGTGCAGGTGCTGGTTGCGGGTGAGGGCCCCGGGCAGCAGGTGGGCCTCGCAGAGGATCTGGAAGCCGTTGCAGACGCCGAGCACGGGCAGGCCGCCCCGGGCCGCGTCCACGATCGTCTCCATGACCGGCGCGAACCGGGCGATCGCGCCGCAGCGCAGGTAGTCGCCGTAGGAGAAACCGCCGGGCAGGACGACGGCGTCCACCCCGTGCAGCCGGGGGTCACCGTGCCAGAGGCGGACCGGTTCGGCGCCCGCGATGCGGACGGCCCGGGCCGCGTCCCCGTCGTCGAGCGAACCGGGGAACGTGACCACACCGACCCGGGCGGTCACGAGCGGGCGTCCGCGGTCTCGTCGGCCTCGACCAGGCGGACGGTGAAGTCCTCGATGACCGGGTTGGCGAGCAGCTTGTCGGCGATCTCCCGGGCCCGGTCCAGGTCCGGTTCACCGGAGAACTCGATCTCGATCCGCCTGCCGATCCGAACCGAGGCGACGTCGCTGACGCCGAGCCGGGGCAGCGCGTTTGCGACGGCCTGGCCCTGGGGATCGAGGATCTCGGGCTTGAGCATGACGTCGACGACGACGCGAGGCACTGGGCACTCCTGACTGTGTACGCAGTTGGGTGCCGACCCACAACGGGCGAGCGCAGCCAGCCTACCTGGCAGATACGGCCCTGGACGCACCGGCCGGACGCAGTTCAGGCAGTGATCGACATTCCCGGCGCGGGGGCCGGGAGACCGATACGGGTTCGTTGCGATCCCGATGCGTTTCCGTAGCCGACCGGCCCGATTCGCCCCACTGCGCCGGGCCGCCGCACACCCGTCACGCTCGACCCGGCCGGCCGTTCTTCATCGAAGAAAATCGATCGCACTCTTGTGAACGACATCTCAGGGGCCCTACCGTACATCGTCGTACGTCGATTGGACGTACGCGACCGTCGGGCCACCCCCGCCCGCCGGCCGACAGCTCGACCCGGTGAACCCGGACCCGTCCCCGAAGGAGCCCCACCATGCGCATCCGATCCATGATCGCGGTGCTGGCCACCGCAGCGGCCGGCCTGCTCGGCGCCAGCTCCGGCGCGGTCGCCGCCCCGGCCGGCCCGCAGCCGATCATCGGCGGCGGCACCGTCTCGTCCGCCCCGTGGGCCGCCGCCGTGTTCAGCAACGGATCGTTCACCTGCTCCGGCACGATCATCGCGCCGCAGTGGGTGCTCACCGCCCGGCACTGCGTGAGCGGCACGATGTCCGTCCGGGTCGGCAGCGTCTACCGCTCCTCCGGCGGCCAGACCCGCACCGTCAGCGCCAGCTACAGCCGCTACGACCTGGCCCTGCTGCGCCTGTCCAGCTCGGTGAGCACCTCGTACGTCACGCTGGCCACCAGCAACCCGCCGATCAACTCGACCAACTCGATCTACGGCTGGGGCATGACCTGCTACAGCGGCTGCTCGGCCTCCACCCAGCTCAAGACCGCGTCGGTCCGGGTGACCAGCAACAGCGCCACCGACGCGTACGGCGGCCAGGCGATCCGGAGCACCCGGATCGACGGCAACGCGTGGCGGGGCGACTCGGGCGGCCCGCAGTTCTACAACGGCCGGCAGGTCGGCGTCGCCTCCACCGCCGACGGCCAGAGCATCCAGAACTACGGCAGCGTCGCGTACAACCGGGCCTGGATCACCCAGACGGCCGGTGTCTGACGGTTAGCGCCCCGGCGGCGCGGATGGTCGGCTACGCGCCGGCCGTCCGCGCCGCGCCGTTTTGCAGCATCCGATCAGGTGAACAAGGCTCACGATCGGGTCCGCACAACCCTGCGACCATCGGAAACGTGCTGGTCGTGACGACGGAGCAACTACCCGGGTACGAGATCCGCCAGATCCTCGGCGAAGTGGTGTCATCGATGGCCAGGACGCGGAACCCGTACCGCGAGGGGGTCAAGAACCTGCGCGGTGGCGCGTACGACCCGATGGCCCCGGACAACCTCACCCGGTGGCGTACGGACTCGGTGGCCCGGCTCGGCGAGGAGGCCCGCCGCCTCGGCGCGAACGCCGTGGTGGGCATGCGCTTCGACAGCCGCGACTGCGGCGAGATGTGGATGGAGATCTGTGCGTACGGCACCGCCGTGATCGTGGCGCCCAAGATGCCCGACGTCATGCCGCCCGACCAGCCGCTGGTCGCCGCGGAGACCGCGCACGACCCGGCCTTCGCCGAGTCCCCGGGCGGCATCGCCGAGCCGGCCAGCGCCCCCAACCTCGGCACGGCGGCGGAAACCCCCACCCGAGACGCCTGACCCACCCACCCACCACCTGCCCGCCCCGCCCGCGCCCGCCCCGACCCCGTTGATCATGACGTTGGCGGCGGTCCTCGAGATCGACTTCGCCGCCAACGCCATGATCAACCGCGGGGTTCCGGGGAGAGGTCAGAGGATGGGGGGTGGGGTGTAGGTCGCGGCGGCGGGGTGGGCGTCGACGACCTTGGCGACGCGGCGGGCGACGGCCTCGACCTGGGCGGGGGCGGCGCCGACGAAGGCGGTACGGTCGGCGACGAGGGCGTCGATCTCGCCGCGGGTCAGGCCCAGCCGGCCGTCCGCCGCGAGGCGGTCGAAGAGGTCGTTCTCGGCGGCGCCCTTCTCGCGCATGGCGAGCGCGACGGCGACCGCGTGCTCCTTGATCACCTCGTGGGCGACCTCACGCCCGACACCCCGCCGGACGGCCGCCACGAGAAGCTTGGTGGTGGCCAGGAACGGCAGGAAGCGCTCCAGCTCGCGGTTGATCACGGCCGGGTACGCGCCGAACTCGTCCAGCACGGTGAGGAACGTCTGGAACAGCCCGTCGGCGGCGAAGAACGCGTCCGGCAGGGCGACCCGGCGAACCACCGAGCAGGAGACGTCGCCCTCGTTCCACTGGTCGCCGGCCAGCTCGCCGACCATCGACAGGTAGCCCCGGATGATCACGGCGAAGCCGTTGACCCGCTCGCTGGAGCGGGTGTTCATCTTGTGCGGCATCGCGCTGGAGCCGACCTGGCCCGGCTTGAAGCCCTCGGTGGCCAGCTCCTGGCCGACCATCAGCCGGATCGTGGTGGCCAGCGAGGACGGCGCGGCGGCGATCTGCGCCAGCGCGGAGAGCACCGCCAGGTCGATCGAGCGCGGGTAGACCTGGCCGACGCTGTCGAGCACCCGGGCGAAGCCGAGGTGCTCGGCCACCCGGCGCTCCAGCTCGGCCACCTTGTCGGCGTCCCCGTCGAAGAGGTCGAGCTGGTCGGCGGCGGTGCCCACCGGGCCCTTGACGCCGCGCAGCGGGTACCAGTTGATCAGGTCGTCCAACCGCTCGTACGCGATCAGCAGTTCCTCCGCGGCCGACGCGAAGCGCTTGCCGAGCGTGGTGGCCTGCGCGGCGACGTTGTGCGAGCGACCGGTCATCACCAGGCCCGAGTGCTCGACGGCGAGGCGGGCCAGTCGGGCCAGGGTGGCGACCACCCGGTCCCGCACCAGCTCCAGCGAGGCCCGCACCTGGAGCTGCTCGACGTTCTCGGTGAGGTCCCGCGAGGTCATGCCCTTGTGCACGTGCTCGTGCCCGGCGAGAGCGCTGAACTCCTCGATCCGGGCCTTCACGTCGTGCCGGGTGACCCGCTCCCGCTCGGCGATCGAGGCCAGGTCGACCTGGTCCAGCACCCGCTCGTACGCCTCGACCACGCCGTCCGGCACGGCCACGCCGAGGTCCCGCTGCGCCCGGAGCACGGCGAGCCAGAGTCGCCGTTCCATCCGGATCTTCTCCTCGGGGGACCAGAGGGCGACCAGCTCGGGTGAGGCGTACCGGTTGGCGAGCACGTTCGGGATCGTCGTCACGTGGCTCATTCTCTCGTATCCGCAGGCGGGGACGTCGCCGGGCGGGCCACGTCGCCGGGCGGGCCGTGTCGCCGGGCGGGCCGTGTCGCCGGGCGGGCCGCGCCTGGGCCAGCGGCAGCGGAGGCTGGACCGCCGACGGCAGGGTCATCTACAACATCAACAACGACGGCAAGGGCGACATGGTCTGGTCGCTGACGGGCTCACCGTCGATCAGCTGAGCCACGCCGGGGCCCGCCGGTGACCGCCCGGCGCCGGCGGGCCCGACCGGGAACGCGGGGACGCAGTCAGCGCCCCCGCGACGGCCCCGACCGGAACGCCGGGCGGGCGCAGTTCAGTCCTTCACGACTTCCGGGACGGCCTGGGCGGGGAGGTCGGGCGTCGGGGCGTCGGCCGGCGCCGCCTGCCGCCGGCCCGCGACGATGACGAGCCGGTCCAGGTAGAACAGCTGCAACGCCACGAACGCGGCCAGGAAGAGCAGCAACATCGGCAGCGGCAGCACCTGGGCGACGAACCCCCGCATGGCCTCCGGGGCGCCGAACGACTCCGCCAGCCGCAGGAGGACGAGGTTCGCCGCCGGCGCGTGCTGGACGTCCCGGACCACCAGTTGCGGCCACAGCCAGCTCTGCGCGCCGACCAGCCAGCTCAGCAGCCCGGCGGCGGCCACCATGGGCAGGGCGGGCAGCAGCATGGTCGAGGCGAACCCGTTGCCGGCCTCCCAGCGTTCCCGCTGGCCCCGGAAGAACAGGGCGAACACCACGAGCGCGGGGACGGAGAGCCAGCCCGGCGGGATCAGCCCCGCGAAGGTGTCCAGCTGGTCGGCCTCCTCCGCCCGGAGGAAGTGGGCGATGGCCAGCGGGCCGTCGCCCACGAAGAGCCAGGGCGCGAACGGCAGCAGGAGCAGCTCGCTGGCCCGGCCCAGCGGGCGCAGGCCGCCGATGGCGAAGCCGGCCAGCGCGGCGAGGCCCACCCCGACCACCGCCGAGATCAGCGGCGGAAGCCAGGTGTTGGCCTGGACCCGGCCGGTGGAGACGCCGGAGGGCAGCGGCGGCGCGTCGGCGACGAGCATCCGCAGCCACGGCCCCAGCACGTACGCGAGCACGCCGAGGAGCACCAGCAGCCCCACCACCAGCGCGCCGAGCGCGACCGGACTCCGCGGGGCGGGCGCGCCGCCCGCCGGGCGCTCCCGCCGGCCGGTGAACGCGATCCGCGTGCGGGTCGTCACGAGCAGGGCGACGGCGAGGACGCCGAGCACGGCGAGGAACGCCAGCAGCAGCACGCTGCCCGCGGCGCCGACGCCGAACTCCAACCGCCTCAGGCTGTCCTGCATGATCCGCACCATCGGGGCGACCTGCTCGTTCCGCCCGCCGACGACCGGCCACTGGAGCGACCAGGACTGCACGGTCACCGCGACGACGGTCAGCGCGAGCACGCCGCCGACGGCCAGGGCCGCCGGGGCGGAGCGACCGCCGCCGGGGCGGCGACGCAGCGCGGCGAGGAAGGCGGTGGCGCCGACCGCGACCACCAGCCCGGCCGTCAGCAGCGCCACGGTGCGTACGGCGGTCAGCGTGGGCGACTGTGTCCAGGCGTCCCGGTCGGCCTCGACCCGGTCCAGGGCCCAGGCCACTCCGACGGCGAGCGGGGCGTAGGCGGCCAGCGGCAGGGCCAGCAGCGCCCGGGTCACCAGGCGGGGCACCCGGCCGGCCCGCTCCGCGGCGAGCGCGAGCAGCGGGGCGACGAGCAGCGCCAGCAGCAGCGGCACGAGGGCGAGGAGGAGCGCGTAGGCCAGGTCGCCGAAGAACCCGCGCTCGATCACCTGCGCGTAGTTGTCGCCCCCGGCGGACTCGGTCCGGTCGCGGAACGCCTGGCCCCGCCGGAAGCTCTCCACCAGGGTGCTGACCGACGGCAGCACGTACGACCAGAGCAGGGCGACGACCGCCGGCACGAGCAGCACCAGGCCGGTGACGACCTGCGCGCCACGGCCGATCCCGACGCCCCGGGACGACGCCGGGCCGGGCGGGGCCGGAAACGGCGGCGCGGGACGGGCGTGGGGATCGGGCACGGACGTCGAGGCGGCAGACACCGGGCACTCCTCCGGTCGACGGTGGCAGGGAGCTACCCAGGCTAGGCCAGCGGGCCGGGACCGCGTCCAGGCGAGGCCCCGGCACGGTGCGTTCGCGTCCAGGCGAGGCCCGACACGGTGCACCCGAGCGCCCCCGAGGGGCGCGGTCAGCGCTCCAGGATGGCGGTCACGCCCTGCCCGCCGGCGGCGCAGATCGAGATCAGCCCCCGCCCGCCGCCGGACTCCGCGAGCAGCTTCGCCAGGGTCGCCACGATCCGGCCGCCGGTCGCCGCGAACGGGTGCCCGGCGGCCAGCGAGGAGCCGTTGACGTTGAGCTTGTCCCGGTCGATCGCGCCGAGCGGGGCGTCCAGCCCGAGCCGGTCCTTGCAGAACTCGGGGGACTCCCAGGCGGCCAGGGTGGCGAGCACCTGGGAGGCGAACGCCTCGTGGATCTCGTAGTAGTCGAAGTCCTGGAGCGTCAGTCCGGCCCGGGCCAGCATCCGGGGCACCGCGTACGCGGGGGCCATCAGCAGCCCCTCGTCGCCGTGCACGAAGTCGACGGCGGCGGTCTCCGACCAGGAGAACCACGCCAGCACGGGCAGGCTGTGCGCGCGGGCCCACTCCTCGCTGGCCAGCAGCACGGTGGAGGCGCCGTCGGTCAGCGGCGACGAGTTGCCGGCGGTCATGGTGGCCCGCTCGGCGTCCGGGCCCTTCGCGCCGAAGACGGGCTTGAGCGAGCCGAGCTTCTCCAGGCTGGTGTCCGGGCGCAGGTTCGCATCGCGGGTGAGCCCGAGGTACGGCGTCAGCAGGTCGTCGAAGAACCCCCGGTCGTACGCGGCGGCGAGCCGTTGGTGCGAGCGCAGCGCCAGCTCGTCCTGGGCCTGCCGGTCGATCTGCCAGCGCAGCGCGGTGCGGGCGGCGTGCTCCCCCATCGACAGCCCGGTACGCGGCTCGGCGTTGCGCGGGATCTCGGGCCGGAACGGCTGGCTGGGGCGCAGCTTCGCGGCGATCTTCAGCCGCTCGCCGACCGTGCGGGCGCTGTTCAGCTTGAGCAGCGTGCGGCGCATGTCCTCGTTGACGGCGAGCGGTGCGTCGGAGGTGGTGTCCACGCCCCCGGCGATGCCCACCTCGATCTGCCCGAGGGCGATCTTGTTGGCGACCAGGATGGCCGCCTCCAGCCCGGTGCCGCAGGCCTGCTGGATGTCGTAGGCGGGGGTGTGCGGGTCGAGCTTCGAGCCGAGCACGACCTCGCGGGTCAGGTTGAAGTCCCTCGCGTGCTTGAGCACCGCGCCGGCCACCACCTCGCCGACCCGCTGGCCGGCCAGGCCGAACCGCGCCACGAGCCCGTCCAGCGCCGCGCCCAGCATGTCCGCGTTGGACGCGCTCGCGTACCGCGAGTTGGACCGGGCGAAGGGGATGCGGTTGCCGCCGATGACCGCGACCCGCCGGATGCTCTGCACGATCCCGCCTCCTCGAAACGCTTGCCCTCAACCTACTCGCCAGTAGGCTACGCCTATGACCGACAGGTACGCGAGCTTCGTCCAATCGGGGGCCGGTCGCGCGCTGGTCAAGCGCCTCGGGCTGCCCGACCCGCCGCGACTGCGCCGACACGCCCCCGGCGACCCCCTCACCCCCGGTCCCGTCCTGCTGGGCGCCGCGACCGGGGGCCGGCTCGCCGAGCCGGTCGGCAAGCTCCTCGCCGCCGCCGGGGTCGAGCTGCGCGACCCCGACGCCGTGGAGTCCACCGAGCGCTTCGCCGCCCTGGTGTACGACGCCACCGGCGTCACCGACTCCACCGACCTGCGCCAGCTCTACGACTTCTTCCACCCGCACGCCCGGTCGGTGCTGCCGAGCGGGCGGGTGATCGTGCTCGGCACCCCGCCCGCCGAGGGCGGCTCGCCCCGCGAGGCCACCGCCCAACGCGCCCTGGAGGGGCTGACCCGCAGCATCGGCAAGGAGTTCGGCCGGGGCGTCACCGCCCAGCTCGTGTACGTCACGAAGGACGCCGACCCCGGCACCTGGACCAGCCTGGAGGCCACCCTCCGGTTCCTGCTCTCCGGCCGGTCCGCGTACGTCTCGGGGCAGGTCGTCCGGGTCGGCGCCGGCACGGCCGCCGCCCCGGCCGACTGGGACCGCCCGCTGGACGGGCAGGTCGTCCTGGTCACCGGGGCGGCCCGGGGCATCGGCGCGGCGCTGGCCCGGGTGCTGGCCCGCGACGGCGCGCGCGTCGTCGCGCTGGACGTCCCGGCGGCGGGCGACGAGCTGGCCGCGGTCGTCAACGAGATCGGCGCGACGGCCGTGCAGCTCGACCTGACCGCGCCCGACGCGCCGGCCCGGCTCGCCGCGCACCTCGCCGAGCGGCACGGGCGGGTCGACGTGGTCGTGCACAACGCGGGCATCACCCGGGACAAGACCCTCGGCCGGATGGACGCCGACCGCTGGGACTCGGTCATCGACGTCAACCTCTCCAGCCAGGAGCGGATCAACGACGTGCTGCTGGAGCGGGAGCTGATCCCGGCCGGCGGGCGGATCGTCTCGGTCTCCTCCATCGCCGGCATCGCCGGCAACCGGGGGCAGACCAACTACGCCGCCAGCAAGGCGGGCGTGATCGGGCTGGTCGACTCGCTCGCCCCGGCCCTGCGCGAGCGCGGGATCAGCGTGAACGCCGTCGCCCCCGGGTTCATCGAGACACGGCTGACCGCGCGCATCCCGCTGGCGCTCCGCGAGGCGGGCCGGCGGATGAACAGCATGTCGCAGGGCGGGCTGCCGGTGGACGTCGCCGAGACCATCGGCTGGCTGGCGTGGCCGGCCTCCGGCGCGGTCAGCGGCAACGTCGTCCGGGTCTGCGGCCAGAGCCTGCTGGGGGCGTGATGGCCGGGCGGAGGGAGCCGGCGGAGGGCCCGGCGGACGACCTGTCCCTGCACGAGCTGATCGACGGCCCCACGGAGGTGCTGCCGGAGGAGACGCTGGCGGCGGTCCGCCGGCCGGGGCCGTCCGGCCACGACCTGAGCGTCGAGGAGACGCACGACCTCTCCGGGGCGGCCGACGAGGTGACGCGGGACCTGGCCGGGCACGCCGCGACGGGTGCCCGGGAGCGCGTGGAGCTGCCCCGGATGCCGGCGGCCGGTGCGCTGTACCGGCGGGCGCTGCTCGGCGCGCTGCCCGGTCTCGGCGGCGGTCGCCGGTCGGCCGACGTGCCGGCGGTGGAGCTTTCCGTCGCCGGGGCCGCCGTCGACCGGGCGCACCTGGCCGACTACGACCGGGTCTGCGGGTTCCGGCTCACCGACCAACTGCCGGCCACGTACCCGCACGTCATGGGGTTCCCGCTGGCCCTGCGGCTGATGACCGCGCCGGAGTTCCCGATCCCGCTGACCGGCGTGGTGCACGTCGGCAACCGGATCACCGTGCACCGCCCGGTCAGCGCCGACGAGACCCTCGACTTCCGCGCGTACGCGGAGCACCTGCGCCCGCACGACCGGGGGCGGCAGGTCGACGTGGTGCTCGTCGGCTCGGTGGACGGGGAGGAGGTCTGGCGGGGCGTCTCGACGTACCTCGGCCGGGAGCGCACGCCGGGCGGGGAGCGGCGGCGCGACCCGGGCGAGCGGCCCGCGGCGCCGGCCGGCTCCGCCCGCTGGCGGGTCGAGCCCCGCGTCGGCACGGACTACGCGCGGGTCTCCGGCGACCACAACCCGATCCACACCTCCCGCCTCGGCGCCCGGTTGTTCGGCTTCCCCCGGCCGATCGCGCACGGGATGTGGAGCAAGGCCCGCTGCCTGGCCGCGCTGGAGAACCGGCTGCCCGACGCCTACACCGTCGAGGTGGCCTTCAAGCTGCCGGTGCCGCTGCCGGGCACGGTGAGTTTCGCGCGCCTGCCGGACGGCGGATTCGCCCTGCACGACCTGCGCGGTCGCCCGCACCTGGTGGGTCTCGTGCGCTGAGCCGCCCCTGCCGATCCGGACACCGGGCTTGGCAGGGGCGGCTTCGTGCGCTAGGTTCTTCTCAGATCGAGATGTTCTCAAGATGAGAGGGACGACGTGGACGAGCGGGAGTTCCTGGCCGCGTACGACCCCCGGGCCTATCCGGCGGTCGCGGTCACCGTCGACGTGGTGGCGCTGACCATCCGGCACGGCGCGCTGCACCTGCTGCTGATCCGGCGCGGCGAGCCCCCCTTCGAGGGGCACTGGGCGCTGCCCGGCGGCTTCGTCCGCCCCGCCGAGGACCTGCTCGCCGGCGCCCGGCGCGAGCTGGCCGAGGAGACCGGGCTCGGCGGGGAGGGGCTGCGCCGCGTACACCTGGAGCAGCTCGCCAGCTACGGCGACCCCGACCGCGACCCGCGGATGCGCGTCGTCTCGGTCGCCCACCTCGCGTTCGCGCCCGACCTGCCCGACCCGGCCGCCGGCAGCGACGCCGACGAGGCGGCCTGGCTGCCGGTGACCGGCCTGGCCAGCCGGCAGCTCGCCTTCGACCACGGCCGGATCATCGACGACGCGCTGGAGCGGGCCCGGTCCAAGCTGGAATACACCCCGCTCGCCACCCGCTTCCTCGCCGGCGAGTTCACCATCAGCGAGCTGCGCGCCGTCTACGAGACGGTCTGGGGGCACCCCCTGCACGCCGGCAACTTCCACCGCAAGGTGCTCTCCGTGCCCGGCTTCGTGGAGAGCACCGGCGCCAACACCGAGCGCGGCGGCGCGCGCGGCGGCCCCCGCGCCAGGCTCTACCGGGCCGGCGACGCCCGGCTGCTGCACCCGGCGCTGCTGCGCCCCGCGCGGGAGGAGACGGTGCGATGAGGACCGCGGAGGCCATCCGCCTGGTCACGGCGGCCCGCAGCGACGCCGACCTGTTCGGCGCGGACCAGCCGGCCCGCCGCTACCGCGAGCTGGTCGCGGCCCTGCACCCCGACCGCCTGCCGGCCGACCCGGCCGTACGCGCCGAGGCCACCGACGCGTTCGTCCGGGTCACCACCCGCTGGAAGGCCCGCCGGGTCACCGTCCTCGGCGACTACCGCCTCGGCACGCCGGCCCACTCGGGTGACCTGGCCGACCTCTACGACGTCGGCGCCGACCGCCTGCTCAAGCTGCCCCGGCGGCCCTCCGACAACGACCTGATGGCCCGCGAGGCGCACGCCCTGCACACCATCGCCGAGCGCGGCGACCCGCGCTACCTGCCGTACGTGCCCCGGCTGGTGGACTCGTTCCGGCACTCCGACGCCGCGACCGGCGCCGAACGGCGGATCAACGTGCTCGCCACCGCGCCCGGCCTGCACGACCTGACCGAGGTGCGGCGCGCGTACCCCGACGGGCTGGACGCCCGCGACGTCGCCTGGATGTGGCGGCGGCTGCTGGTCGCGCTCGGCCTGGCCCACCGGGCGGGCATCGTGCACGGCGCGGTCCTGCCGCCGCACGTGCTGATCCAGCCCGACCAGCACGGCGTGGTGCTCGTCGACTGGTGCTTCTCCGCGCCCGTCGGCAGCACCGTCCCCGCGCTGGTCCCCGGCCACGACGCACGGTGGTACCCCGACGAGATCCTCCGGAAGCGGCCCTGCGGGCCGGGCACCGACATCGCCATGGCCAGCGGATGCATGAGCTGGCTGATGGGGCCCCGCGCGCCGCGCGAGCTGGACGCCTTCGCGCGGGGCTGCCGCCAGCGGGCCCTGGGCGCCCGGCCCGACGACGCCTGGCGCCTGCTGCACGAACTGGACGAGGTGCTGGAACGGCTCTACGGGCCGCGCACCTTCCGACCCTTCACCCTCAACCCGTAAGGAGCTGTCATGGGCAGTGGAATGTGGTCCACCGACGTGTACGACGCCGCCGACCGCTACCGCCGGAAGACCGGCAGGAGCGCGTTCTCGTACAGCGACAGCGGGGCGCGCACCGTGCACCCCTCGCTCGACCCCCGGGGCGTGGTACGCGAGAGCCGCGACTCCGACGAGCACCCCCGGTCGACGCCCATCGCGGTGCTGTTCGACGTGACCGGCTCGATGCGCAACGTGCCACGCGTCCTGCAGACCAAGCTGCCGCGGCTGCTCGGGCTGCTGCAACGGCAGGGCTACGCCAGCGACCCGCAGATCATGTTCGGCGCGATCGGCGACGCCACCTGCGACCGGGTGCCGTTGCAGGTGGGGCAGTTCGAGTCGGACAACCGGATGGACGACGACCTCGGCCGCATCGTGCTGGAGGGCGGCGGCGGCGGACAGATGACCGAGTCGTACGAGCTGGCCATGTACTTCATGGCCCGACACACCGTGACCGACGCCTGGGAGAGGCGCGGCCGGCGCGGCTACCTGTTCATCATCGGCGACGAGCTGGCGTACCCCCAGGTGAAGGCGCGCGAGGTGGCCCGCCTGATCGGCGACGGCCCGCGCGAGGACGTGCCGCTGCGGCAGGTCGTCGACGAGGTGACCCGCCGCTGGGACACCTACTACCTGCTCCCCGCCGGCAGCCACTACTCGGGCAACGCCAAGGTGCTGGACTTCTGGCGGAGCCTGCTCGGGCAGAACGCAGTCGTGCTGGACGATCTCGACGCGGTCTGCGAGACCATCGCGCTCACCATCGGGCTCGGCGAGCAGGCCGTCGACCTGGACGAGGGCCTGCGCCACCTGGACCGGGCCGGCTCGAACGCCACCGGCACGGTGTCCAAGGCGCTGGCCCGGCTGGGCCGGGGGCGGCGCGCCGAGGTGTCGACGCTGCCCGCCTTCCGCGACACCGGCGGCGAGGTGACCCGGCTGTGAGGCACGAGGCGGTGGCCGACCCCGGCCACGACGGCTCCCGCAGCTCCCGCGGCCACGGCGGCCACGGCGGCTACGGCGGCTACGGCGGGGAGGCTCCGTGAGCGGGCACGTGGCGGTGGTCGACCTCGGCTACGGCGACGCCGGCAAGGGCACGGTCGTGGACTGGCTCTGCGCCACCCGGCCCGTGCACACGGTGGTCCGCTTCAACGGGGGCGCGCAGGCGGCGCACAACGTCGTGCTGCGCGACGGGCGGCACCACACGTTCGCGCAGTTCGGGGCCGGGACCTTCCACCCCGGCGTCCGTACGCACCTGTCGCGGCACGTGGTGGTGGACCCGCTGGCGCTGGCCGCCGAGGCCGACCACCTCGCCTCCGTCGGGGTGCCCGACGCGCTCGACCGGCTGACGGTGGACGGGGAGGCGCTGCTCGCCACCCCGTACCACCGGGCCGCCAACCGGGCCCGGGAGATCGCCCGGGGAGCCGACCGGCACGGCTCCTGCGGGCTG
Source organism: Micromonospora citrea (assembly GCF_900090315.1). NCBI lineage: Bacteria > Bacillati > Actinomycetota > Actinomycetes > Micromonosporales > Micromonosporaceae > Micromonospora > Micromonospora citrea. The sequence goes on from NZ_FMHZ01000002.1 coordinate 3,306,385, forward strand.
GGGGTGGGCGAGACCATGGCGTACGCGCTCGCCCACCCCGACGAAGCGCCCCGGGTGGCCGACTGCCTCCACCCGGCGCTGCTGCGCCGCCGGCTGGCAGCCCTGCGGGACCGGCTGACCGCCGAACTCGGCCCGCTGGACGCGCCGCCCGTCGACGACTGCCTGCCCGCGTTCACCGGGTTCGCCGGGCGGGTGGCGATCGTCGACCGGGGCTGGCTCGCCGGGGCGCTGCGCGCCGGCACCTGCGTCTTCGAGGGCGCACAGGGGGTGCTGCTCGACGAGTGGCACGGCTTCCACCCGTACACGACATGGAGCACCACCACGTTCGCCAACGTCGACAGCCTGCTCGCCGAGGCGGGCCAGGCCGGCACTGCCACCCGGATCGGGGTGCTGCGCGTGGTCACCACCCGGCACGGCCCGGGCCCGCTGGTGACCGAGGACCCGGCTCTGCCGCTGACCGACCCGCACAACCCGACCAACCCGTGGCAGGGGCGCTTCCGGTTCGGCCACTTCGACGCGGTCGCCCACCGGTACGCCCTCGCCGCCGCCGGCGGGGTCGACGGCCTGGCGCTGACCCACCTCGACCTCGCCGGCCCCGGGCTGCGGATCTGCCGCCGCTACGACTGGACCGACCGGCTCACCCCGGGCCCGCCCGGCGACCTGGACCGGCTGGCGGCGCTGACCGCCCGGCTGCTGCGCTCCCGCCCGGTCCACGACGACGCCCCCGTCGACTGGCCGTCGGCGGTCGCCGAGGAACTGGCCACCCCGGTGGTGCTCACCTCGCACGGCCCCACCGCCGGAGACAAGGTCCCGAACGGCCCGCTGCTCGCCCCGCCGACCCTGGTCGACGCCGGGCCCGGCAGGTCGGGCTGATCCGGCGCGTCTGGCGGCGCGGCCCCGGTCCGGCACGTCCGGCTGCCCCGCGAGTCTCGCGACTCGGCCACCGGGCGGGCCGCGCCCGGCGAGCATGGGGGCGTGGAGTCCGCGCTCGACCTGCTGCGGCAGCTGGTCACCTCCCCGTGGGTGTACCTGCTGCTGTTCGGGCTCACCGCGGTCGACGCGTTCTTCCCGGCGGTACCCGGCGAGGCGGCCGTGATCACCGCCGCCGTGCTCGCCACCGGCGGCAACCCCAACCTGGTCGCGGTGATCGTCGCCGCCGCGCTGGGGGCCTGCGCCGGCGACCACGTCTCGTACGCCATCGGGCGCGGCGGCGGCGCCAACCGGCTCGCCCGGTTACCCGCCGACAGTCGACGGCGGGCCGGCTCCGAGTGGGCCCGCCGGGCCGTGCACCGGCGCGGCGGGCTGATCCTGACCACCGCCCGGTACGTGCCCGGTGGCCGCACCGCGGTCACCCTCACCATGGGGGCGGTCCGCTACCCGCTCCGCTCGTTCCTGCTGTTCGACGCGGTCGCGGCGACGAGTTGGGCGCTCTACTGCGCCCTGCTCGGCTACTTCGGCGGGCTGGCGTTCGAACGCGACCCGGTCAAGGGCGTCCTCGCGGGGGTGGGCGTGTCGGTGGCGGTCACGCTGCTGCTGGAGTCGTTCCGCTGGCTGCGCCACCGCACCCCCCGCCAGCGCACCCGCTCCTGACCAGCCCGCCGCACGGCGGCCCTCCTGCCGCACGGGCTGTCAGAGGAGGTCGGCGTCGTGGACCAGGATCGCGAGCTGCACCCGGTTGGCGAGCTGGAGCTTGGCGAGCGCGCGGCTCACGTGTGCCTTGACGGTCGCCTCGCTCATCGTCAGGCGGCGGGCGATCTCGGCGTTGCCGAGCCCCCGGCCCACCTCCCGGACGATCTCCAGCTCCCGCTCGGTGAGCTGGCCGAGCCGCTGCCGCGCGGCGTCCCGCCGGGCCGGGCCACGCTCGGCGAAGGAGTCGATCAGCCGCCGGGTCACGGTCGGGGCGAGCATCGCGTTGCCGGCGGCCACGGTACGCACCGCGGCGGCGAGGTCCCGGGGCGGCGTGTCCTTGAGCAGGAAGCCGACGGCTCCGGCGCGTAGCGCCCGGTGCACGTACTCGTCCTGATCGAAGGTGGTCAGCATGATCACCTTCGCGCCGGTGGCGACCAGCTCCGGCGCGGCGGTCAGCCCGTCGGTGCCCGGCATCCGGACGTCGAGCAGGACCACGTCGGGGCGGAGTCGCCGCGTCTCGGCCAGCGCCCCCGCCCCGTCGGCGGCCTCGCCGACGACGGTGAGCTCCGGCGCCGCCTCCAGGATCAGCCGCAGGCCGGAGCGGACGAGGTGCTCGTCGTCGACGACCAGGACCCGGATCACGTCGCCTCCTCCACCGGGATCAGCGCCCGGACCAGGAAGCCGCCGTCGCACGGGCCGGCCTCCAGCCGCCCGCCCAGCAGCTCCACCCGCTCCCGCAGGCCGATCAGCCCGAGCCCCGCCCCCGGCAGGCCCACACCGCCCGCCGACCCACCACCCGAGCCCCGCACCGCCGCACCCCCCGCCGGCCGACCCGCCGCACCCCGCACAGCCGCGCGATCCACCACCCGGCCACGTGCACCCGACAGACCCGCATCGTCCGCCGACCCACCCGCCGCACCCCGCACGGCCGCGCGGTCCGCCACCCGGCCCCGCGCGCCCGGTCCGGGCTCGGCACCCTCCGGGGGCGCGCCCGCGTCCGCCCCGGGCACGCCGCCCGACGGGGTGTTGCGGACGCTGACCTCCACCCCGCCCGACAGGTGGCGCAGCCGGACGGTGGTGTCCGTGTCCGGCGCGTGCTTGCGGACGTTCGTCAGCGCCTCCTGGACCACCCGGTACACGGTCCGGCCGACGGTGGCGGGAACAGGCCGGGGCGTCCCCTCGTCGCGCCGGTCGACCCGGAGCCCGGCGGCGCGGGACTCCCGCACCAGGTCGTCGACGCCGGCCAGCCCGTCCGCAACGGTCGCCGGCCGGCCGGCGGGGCCGGGCTGGCGCAGCACGCCGAGCACCTCGCGCAGGTCGGTGAGGGCCTGCCGCCCGGTGGACCGGATCAGGGTCGCGGCCTCGACGGTCGCCGGGTCGGCGGCGGTGACCTCGAGCGCTCCCGCGTGCACCACCATCAGCGACACCCGGTGCGCCACCACGTCGTGCATCTCCCGGGCGATCCGGGCGCGCTCCTCGGCCCGGACGCGCTCCGCGCGCGCCTCCTGCTCGCGTTCCAGCCGCTCGGCCCGGTCCCGCAGCACGCTGAGAGTGTCCCGGCGGGCGCGTATCCAGAGCCCGACGACCAGCGGAAACAACACGGTCAACGCGAACATCGCCGTCGCGTTGGCGGGCGTGGCGGTGGTCAGCCGCCGCTCGCCGCCGACGGCCACCCCGATCAGCACGCCCACGGCCGAGACCAGGGCCGCGCCGGCGAGGAAGGCGAGGAGCCGCCGCCGGTCCCGCAGCCGCAGGCCCGCCTGACCGGAGGCCACGACCGCCGCCGGCCAGGCCGCCAGGAGCAGCCACGCCGCGGCGGCCGCCACGAACAGCGGCCAGCACCGCGCGCGTACCGTCGCGGCGGCCCAGCCTGCGAGGACGGCGACGGCGAGGACCAACGCCCGGGGCAGCGGCGAGCGTGCCCCCAGCGCGCCGGTCGCCGACCCCCAGACCGCCGCCGCCACGACGACGGCGAGCAGCACGGGGGCGTACCGGTCGACGGTGTGGCGGAGCGCGACGGCGCGGGAGGTCACGTCCCGAGCCTAGGCCGGACGGAGGCCGCTGCCGCCCGGCCTACGCTCGGCTGCCCGCGCCGCCCGCGCCCGACCCTGAGAAACCGCCGGGCCCGACCCGGATCCGTCTCCGGGTCGGGCACGACTTAAGTCGCACGTGCCGCCTGACCGTCGGCCGATGGCGGCGCCGTCCCGCCGCACCAGCATCGAGATCATGGATTCGGTGCTCGACCTGCTCCACCAGACGATGTCCTCGCCCTGGGTCTACCTGGCGCTCTTCGCGATCGCGGTGATCGACGGCTTCTTCCCGGCGGTGCCCAGCGAGACGGCCGTGATCACCGCCGGCGTGTTCGCGGCGACCGGTCGGCCCGACCTGACGGCCGTGATCGTGGTCGCGGCGGCCGGCGCGCTGGTCGGCGACCACGTCTCGTACGCCATCGGCCGGCACGGCGGCGGTCGGCTGCTCGCCCGCCTGCCCGAGGGCGGCCGGCGGCGTGCCGCCTACGAGTGGGCGCGGCGCGGGATCGCCACCCGGGGCGGGCTGATCCTCACCGTCGCCCGGTACGTCCCGGGTGGCCGGACCGCCGTCACGATGACCATGGGCGCGACCCGCTTCCCCCGGCGGCGGTTCCTCGCCTTCGACGCGCTCGCCGCCTGCTCGTGGGGCGTCTACTCGGCGCTCGTCGGCTACCTGGGCGGGCTCGCCTTCGAGCAGGACCCGATCCGCGGGCTGCTGCTCGGCCTGGGCCTCGCCCTGACGGTGACCCTGGTGGTGGAGGTGACCCGCTGGCTCGTCGGCCGCCGCCGGGCGGCCTCCGCCGCGCCGGCCCGGGAGCCGGTCAGGCTGCCGCGCTGACCCGCTCGGGCGGCCTGCGCCGCGCCGGCCCGAAAGCCGGCCAGGTCGCCGGGCTGACCCCGCTCCTCCCGGCCCGGCTTCCTACCGCCCGGGCCGCCAGGTGGCGCCGGCCAGCAGCTGCCCGGCCCCGAGCCAGGCGACGTTCATCATCCGGGTCGCGGTCTTCTCCGGATCGGCGTCCGGGTGGTCAGCGAGCCAGTCGGCCAGCGACTCGGTCGCCCCCACCAGGGCGTACGCGACGACCTCCAGGTCGGTCTCGCCGGCCTCGCGCCCCTCGGCGCGCAGCGCGTGGTCGAGCATCCCGGCGACGATGTCGACCAGTCGGGCGCGCATGCCCGCCAGCTCGCCGGCGAACGGCTGCTCGCCCCGGGCCTGCCGGTAGAGCACCGCCCACCCGTCCCGGTGCGCTCCGACGAAGCCGAAGAACGCCCGCAGGCCGCGCCAGAGCCGCTCGTCGGCCGGCAGCTCCGGGGCCGCCGCCCCGGCGATGGCCTGCATCATCCGGGTGCCCTCCCGGTGCAGGCAGGCGACGAAGAGTTCCTCCTTGGTGCCGAGGTACGCGTAGACCATCGGCTTCGAGATGCCGGCGTCCTCGGCGATCTCGTCCATGCTGGCCGCGTGGAACCCCCTGCGGGAGAAGACTTTCACGGCCGCGTCGAGCATCTGCTGCTCGCGTACGGCACGGGGGAGGCGCTTGAAGGTGGGTGCGGTGGACACCCTTGCGAGCATACCTACTCGTGCGTAGGGTTACGCACGAGTAGCCAATACCCGGAAGGTGCAGCCCCATGACTGACTTCGACCCGGCCAACTTCGCGAACGTCGGCCCCAAGGAGTTCGCCCAGCTGGTCAAGTCCACCCCGGACGACAAGATCGCCGAGGTCATGTCCGGCGACCTGCGCGGCAAGATCCTCAGCGAGGTCTTCGGCCGGATGCCGCAGCTCTTCCGCGCCGACCGGGCGGGCTCGACCAACGCGGTCATCCACTGGAACATCACCGGCCGTCCCGACGGCGGCACCGACACCTACGAGGTGGTCGTCGCCGACGGCGCCTGCACCGTCAACGAGACCCCGCAGCACGACCCGAAGCTCAGCCTCACCATGGGCCCGGTCGAGTTCCTGAAGATCGTCTCCGGTGGCGCGAACCCCGTCATGATGTTCATGACCGGCAAGCTCAAGGCCAAGGGCGACCTGGGCCTGGCAGCCAACATCGCCAACCTGTTCGACATCCCCAAGGCCTGAGATGGCCGAGTTCTCGCTCGACCTGAACGAGGAACAGCGGGATCTGCGCGACTGGGTGCACGGCTTCGCCGCCGAGGTCGTGCGCCCGGCCGCGGCCGAGTGGGACGCCCGGGAGGAGACCCCCTGGCCGATCATCCAGGAGGCGGCGAAGGTCGGCCTGTACGGCTTCGAGTTCCTCGCCACCTGCTGGGCCGACCCCACCGGCCTCTCCCTCCCGATCGCCAGCGAGGAGCTCTTCTGGGGTGACGCCGGCATCGGGCTGGGCATCTTCGGCACCTCCCTCGCGGTGGCCGCGATCTACGGCGCGGGCACCCCCGACCAGATGGTCGAATGGGTGCCGCAGTGCTTCGGCACCGTCGACGAACCGGCCGTCGCCGCGTTCTGCACCACCGAGCCCGAGGCCGGCTCCGACGTCGGCGCGATGCGCACCCGGGCCGTCTACGACGAGGCGAGCGACGAGTGGGTGCTGAGCGGCCAGAAGGCGTACGCCACCAACGGCGGGATCGCCGGGGTGCACGTGGTCACCGCCTCGGTCGACCCGTCGCTCGGCTCCCGTGGGCAGGCGGCGTTCGTCGTACCGCCGGGCACCGCCGGGCTGACCGCGACCCGCAAGCTGCGCAAGCTGGGCCTGCGCGCGTCGCACACCGCCGACGTCTTCCTCGACGACGTACGCGTGCCGGGGCGCTGCCTCCTCGGCGGCAGGGACGCCCTGGACGAGCGGTTGGCGCGGGCCCGTTCCGGCCGGCGCGCCTCCGGCCAGGCGGCGATGCGCACCTTCGAGCTGTCCCGACCCACGGTCGGCGCGCAGGCGCTGGGCGTGGCCCGGGCCGCCTACGAGTACGCCCTGGACTACGCGAAGGACCGGGTCCAGTTCGGCCGGCCGATCATCGAGAACCAGGCGGTCGCGTTCGCGCTGGCCGACATGAAGACGGAGATCGACGCCGCCCGGCTGCTGGTCTGGCGGGCCTCCTGGATGGGCCGCAACAACCGGCCCTTCACCGCCGGCGAGGGCTCGATGTCCAAGCTGAAGGCCGGCGAGGTGGCCGTCTCCGTCACCGAGAAGGCCGTGCAGCTGCTCGGCGGGGCCGGGTTCCTGCGGGACCACCCGGTCGAGCGCTGGTACCGGGACGCCAAGATCTACACCATCTTCGAGGGCACCTCCGAGATCCAGCGACTGGTCATCTCCCGCGCCATCTCCGGCGTCCAGATCCGCTGACCCCGCACCCCGCCCGACCGGGCCGTCGCCGAGCGGCCCGAGCGACCGCAGCCCCCCGATGGGCCGCCGTCCAGCGGCTCGGACCGACCGCAGCAACCCCGAAGGGCCGCCCACCAGCGGCCTGAACGACCGCAGCAACCCCGAAGGGCCGCCGACCAGCGGCCCGAACGACCGCAGCAACCCCGAAGGGCCGCCCACCAGCGGCCCGAACGACCGCAGCACCCCGACCAGCCCCGGCGCGTGATCGAAGTGATCGCCCGCGGAGGGACCCCGTGCGGGGCCCTCCGCGCACCGCACGAGGAGGCCACGTCATGGACCTGCCGTTCGTCGTCGCCACCCTGACCCGGCGCGGGTTACTCACCCCCGGCCGGCCGTCCCGCATCGCCGCCCAGCTCGGCGCGCTGCGCAAGTGGGGCCTGAGCCTCGGCGGCGAGCTGCGCCAGGCCACCGCCCGCAACCCCGACCGGACGGTGGTGATCGACGAGGAGGGCGCCGAGCTGACGTACGCCGAACTGCTGGACCGGGCCGAGCGGACGGCCCGGGCGATGCGGGCGGCGCTCGGGGTGCGGGCCGGCGACCGGGTCGGCGTGCTGTGCCGCAACCACCACGGCCTGATCGAGACGATCGTGGCCGCCACCCTGCTCGGCGCGGACGCCGTGCTCGTCAACACCGGGCTCTCCGCCGCTCAGCTCGCCACCGTCGCGGAGGAGCAGCGGCTGCGGGTGCTGGTGCACGACGCGGAGTTCGCCGAGCGGGTCGTCGGCCTGCCCGCCGAGGTGCACCGGCTCGACGAGCGCGCCCGGGAGGAGCTGGTGGCCGGCGCGTCCCCCGGCGCGCTGCGTCCGCCGGAACGCGACGGCCGGATCATCGTGCTCACCTCCGGCACCACCGGCGCCCCGAAGGGCGCCCGACGCCCGACGCCGCACGGGTTCGGGCCGCTGGTCTCCATCATCGACCGCATCCCCCTGCACGCCGGGGACCGGGTGCTGATCGCCGCGCCGATCTTCCACACCTGGGGGTTCGCGGCCCTCCAGGTGTGCTTCGCCCTGCGGGCCACGATCGTGCTGCACCGCCGGTTCGACCCGGCCGCCACGCTCGCCGCCCTGACGCGGCAGCGCTGCGACGCGCTCTTCGCCGTGCCGGTGATGCTGCAGCGGCTGCTGGAGGTGCCCCCGCCGGACCCACGTCCCCCGTTGAAGGTGGTCGCGGTCAGCGGGTCCGCGCTGCCCGGCGGCCTCGCCCCCAGGTTCATGGACGTCTACGGCGACGTGCTCTACAACCTGTACGGCTCGACCGAGGTCTCCTGGGCCTCCATCGCGGACCCGGCCGACCTGCGCGCGGCGCCCACCACGGCCGGCCGCCCGCCGCACGGCACCCGGCTGGCGATCCTCGACACGGCCGGCGAGCCGGTGCCGGACGGCGCGGTGGGCCGGATCTTCGTCGGCAACGAGATGCTCTTCGAGGGCTACACCTCCGGCGCCACCCGGGAGCGCCGCGACGGGCTGCTCGACACCGGCGACCTGGGCCGGCTCGACGCCGACGGGCTGCTCTTCGTCGACGGCCGGGCGGACGACATGATCGTCTCGGGCGGGGAGAACGTCTTCCCGTCCGAGGTGGAGGACCTGCTGGCCGGGCTGCCGCAGGTGCGCGAGGCCGCGGTGATCGGCGTACCCGACCCCGAGTACGGCCAGCGGCTCGCCGCGTTCCTCGCCCTGCACCCCGGCGAGACCCTCGACCCGGAGGCCGTCCGCGAGTACGTCCGGCACTACCTGGCCCGCTTCTCCGTGCCCCGCGACGTCGTCTTCGTCAGGTACCTTCCGCGCAACGCGACCGGCAAGGTGCTCACCCGCGAACTGCGCCGCTACTACACCTGACCGCCGGGCGGGCCGCTCGGTCCGGCGGGGCCGGGCGCCGGCCGTTCCCGTTCGCGGTCCCGCGCGCCGGCCGTCCCCGTTCGCGCTCCCGCGCGCCGGCCGTTCCCGTTCGCGGTCCCGCCGGCGGCCCTTAGGCTGGCAGCACGATGATCAGGTCAGAGCCCCGCCGCCGTACGCCGCTGCTGCTGGTCGAGGCGGCGACGCTGCTCTCGGGCATCGGCAACGGCGTGGCCACCGTGGCCCTGCCGTGGCTGGTGCTGGAACGCACCGGCAGCGCCACCGCCGCCGGTCTCGTCGCGGCGGCCACCGCGCTGCCGCTGCTGCTGTCGAGCCTCGTCTCCGGCACGGTCGTGGACCTGTTGGGCCGGCGGCGTACGGCCCTGGTCTCCGACGCGCTCTCCGCCGTCTCGGTCGCCGCGATCCCGGCGCTGGACGCCCTGGTCGGGCTGAACCTCGGCTGGATCGTGGCGCTGGCCGCGCTCGGCGCCGTCTTCGACCCGGCCGGGCTGACCGCCCGGGAGACCCTGCTGCCGGCCGCCGCGCAGGCCGCCCGGTGGCGGATCGAACGGGCCAACGGCATCCACGAGGCGGTCTGGGGCCTCGCCTTCCTGATCGGGCCCGGCGTCGGCGGCGTGCTCATCGCCGCGATCGGGCCCGGCCCGACGCTCTGGGTCACCGCCGCCGGATTCGCGCTGGCCGTCGCGCTGGTCGCCGCCGTCCGGCTGCCCGGAGCCGGCCGCCCCGAGCGGCCCCCGGCCGGACTGTGGGCCGGCACCGCGGAGGGGCTGCGGTTCGTCTGGCGGGACCGGCTGCTGCGGACCATCGCGCTGATCACCATGGTGCTGGTCGCGCTCTACCTGCCGGTCGAGGGCGTGCTGCTGCCGGCGTGGTTCGTCGACCAGGGCGAGCCGGCCCGCCTCGGCGCGATCCTGATGGCGATGAGCGCCGGAGCGGTGGTCGGGGCGCTCGCCTCCGGCACGGCGGGACGGCGGATCCGGCGGCGCACCCTCATGGTGATCTCCCTCGTCGTCACCGGGGTGGCCCTGGTGGGCCTGGCCACCCTGCCGCCGTACCCGGCCATGCTCGGCTTCGCCGCCGTGATCGGGCTCGCGTACGGGCCGGTCAACCCGCTGGCCAACTACGCCATGCAGACCCGCACCCCGGAGCGGCTGCGCGGCCGGGTGGTCGGGGTGATGACCTCCTTCACGTACGCCGCCGGCCCGGCGGGCTACCTGGCCGCCGGGCCGTTGGTGGAGTGGCTCGGGCTGCGCCCGGCGTTCCTGCTGCTCGCCGGGGCGCTGCTGGTGGCGGCGCTGGTCGCCGCGCCGCTGCCGGTGCTGCGGACGCTGGACGAGCCGCCCCGCCACCCGCCCGCCCCGGTCGGCGGCACGTCCGGCCGGGTCGAGGGCCCGCTCCCGCTCGGCGAGCAGTGGGCGCCCTCGGCGCACCGGGACCCGCCGGGTCAGGGGTAGAGCGTGGACCCGGGCGTGGTGGCGATGGCGGTCAACTGCGCCACCTCCTCGCCTCACCGCTCAAACGGAGGCCGGAAGGGTGGAGGTTGCCCGGTCAGCCCGGAATCGTGATCCGGCCCTCGGCGGCGGTGGAGGCGATGTCGGTGCGGTGGTGCGAGCCGGGCAGGTCGACGCCGCGTACCAGCTCGTAGGCGGCCTCGCGCGCGGCGGCCAGGTCGGGGCCGGTGGCCGTACCGCAGAGGACCCGGCCCCCGGCGGAGAGCAACGCGCCGTCGGCGGCCCGCCGCGCGGTGCCCGCGTGGATGACGCCCGGGCGCTCGGCCCCGGAGATCACGTCGCCGGTACGCGGGGCGGCCGGGTAGCCCTCGGCGGCGACCACGACCGTGACGGCCGCCCCGTCGCGCCAACGCAGCGGCGGGTGCGCGGCCAGCGTGCCGGTGGCGGCGGCGTGCAGCAGCCCGGCGAGCGGGGTCTCCAGCAGCGCGAGCACCACCTGCGTCTCCGGGTCGCCGAAGCGGGCGTTGAACTCGATCACCCGGGGGCCGTCGGCGGTGATCGCCAGCCCGACGTAGAGCAGGCCCGCGAACGGCGTGCCGCGGCGCGCCATCTCGGCCAGGGTCGGGTGGACGACGTCGCGCATGACCTCGTCGACCAGGCCGGGCGGCGCCCAGGGCAGCGGCGCGTACGCCCCCATGCCGCCGGTGTTCGGGCCGGTGTCGCCGTCGCCGACCCGCTTGAAGTCCTGCGCCGGCAGCAGCGGCACCGCCGCCTCGCCGTCGGTGACCACGAAGAGGGAGACCTCCGGGCCGGCCAGGTATTCCTCGACGACGACCCGGCCGCACTCCTCTGCGTGCCGCAGCGCGGCGGCGCGGTCGTCGGTCACCACGACGCCCTTGCCGGCGGCGAGCCCGTCGTTCTTCACCACGTACGGCGCGCCGAACTCGTCCAGCGCCCGGCCGGTGCTCTCCGCGTCCGTGCAGGTGTACGCGCGGGCGGTCGGCACGCCGGCGGCGGTCATCACGTCCTTGGCGAACGCCTTCGAGCCCTCCAGCCGGGCCGCCTCCGCCGACGGCCCGAAGGCGGCGATCCCCTTGGCGCGTACGGCATCCGCGACCCCGGCCACCAGCGGCGCCTCGGGCCCGATCACCACCAGGTCGGCCCCGGTCTCCACCGCCAGCGCGGCGACGGCCGCCGGATCGCATGGATCGACGGCCCGCACCGAGGCGACCGAGGCGATGCCGGGATTACCCGGTGCCGCGATCAACTGCTCGACGGCCGGATCCGCAGCCAGCCCGAGCGCGAGCGCATGCTCCCGCCCCCCACCACCAAGAAGAAGTACCCGCACGCCCGCATCCTACTGACCCCTCCCCCCGGCCTCGTTGATCATGGCGTTAGCGGCACTGATCGCGATCAACTTCGCCGCTAACGCCATGATCAACGAGGTGACGGGGCGGGGAGGGTGAGAGGGGGGTGGGAGGGGTGGGTTCGTGGTCAGCGGCGGTGGGAGGCGGCGATGGCGTTGCGGACGGTCCAGGGGATGTAGCCGGGGTCCAGGGTGTCGGCCCAGGTGAAGCGGAGGACGGTCCACCCGGCGTTGAGCAGGCGGTTCTGTCGGCGCCGGTCGGCGAAGATCGCCTCGGGGCTGCCGTGCGGCCCTCGGCCGTCGGCTTCGGCGATCACCCTCGGGCCACGCCAACCCAGGTCACCGACACCGAGCAGGTAGCCGTCGTCGTCCCGTACCGGTAGCTGGAGGACGTCCGGAGGCACTCTGCCGTCGACGCAACGCAGCCGGGTACGGGTCTCGAGCGGAGACTGCGCGCGGCCGTCCGCCTCCGCGAGGTAGCCGCGTGCGGCCACCGCTCCCCGCCGGCGCCGCAACAGGCGCGGCATGGACAACAGGTCGTCCTCCGTGATCAACCGGCGGCACAGCGCCGAGTCCAGCACCGAGACCGCCGGGTACCGGCCGACACGCCGGATCACCTCGGCCACGGTACGCAGCGGACACGTGACCGCCATACCGTCGACGCGGACGACCGAGGCCGCCGGGTGTTCCAGTTGGTGGAGCACCAGGCCGGGGTGTCGGACCCGCTCCCGCCTCGCGGCGGCACCGGGCAGCGCCACGTGGATCTCGTCGCTGGGCGGCAGCCCGGCGATGCCGTGAAGCTCAGCGGCCGTGCCGAGGACCGCGTGCGCATGCGGACCCAGCGAGAGCAGAGCCGCCCGGATCCGTCGCCGCCGAACGGCCGGCACGTCAGGGCCGACGACGGCGGCGCGTCCGTCCGGCGACTCCCCGCCCGCCCCACCGCCGACCAGGTAGACGGTTCGGGCGACCCGTCGCCAGCGGCCGAACGTGACCAGGTTGTCGATCTCATGCCGCCCGAACCCGATCCTCAGCGCCTGGACCCGGGTGACCAACCCGTCCTGCCCGCCAGCAATCCGCCGCAGCTCCGTCGTACGATCCACGACCACCCACCCTGGCCCACCCCGCCCTGTCCCGCTCCCCCCTGTGGACAACCACCCCCGGCCCCTGTGGACAACCGCCCCAGCTCCCGTTGATCACCGCCCCCAGCTCCCGTTGATCATGGCGTTAGCGGCACTGATCGCGATCAACTTCGCCGCTAACGCCATGATCAACGGGGTGGGTCCGGGGTGGGTCCGGGGTGGGTCCGGGCGGGGTGGGGGTGGGGGTGGGGGTGGGGGCGCGGGGGTGGTTAGGGGAGGAGGGGGTGGCGGAGGACGTTTTCTTCGCGGCCCGGGCCCACGCCGACCACGCTCACCCTGGTGCCGCAGAGTTCCTCGATGCGGGCGATGTAGCGGCGCGCGTTCTCCGGGAGTTCGTCCTCGGTCCGGGCCTTGGTGATGTCCTCCCACCAGCCGTCGAGCTCCTCGTAGATCGGAGTCGCGTGGTGGAAGTCGGTCTGGGTCATCGGCATGTCGTCGAAGCGCTCGCCGTTGATCTCGTACCCGACGCAGATCGGCACCTTCGGCAGGCCGGTGAGCACGTCGAGCTTGGTGACCACCAGGTCGGTGACGCCGTTGAGGCGGCAGGCGTACCGGGCGACGACCGCGTCGAACCAGCCGCAGCGACGCTCCCGGCCGGTGGTGGTGCCGTACTCGTGGCCGATCTTGCGCAGGTGCTGCCCGTTGTCGTCGAACAGCTCGGTCGGGAACGGCCCGGAGCCGACTCTCGTCGTGTACGCCTTGCTGACCGCGATGACCTTGCTGATCGCCGTCGGCGGGATGCCGGCGCCCACGCAGGCCCCGCCGGCCGTCGGGTTCGACGAGGTCACGAAGGGGTACGTGCCGTGGTCCATGTCGAGCATGGTGGCCTGGGCGCCCTCCAGCAGGACGGTCTCGCCGCGGTCCAGCGCGTCCCAGAGCATGACCCGGGTCTCCGCGATGTACGGCCGCAGCCGCTCGGCGTACTGGAGGTACTCCTCGACGGTCTCGTCGACGTCGATGGCCTTGCGGTTGTAGATCTTGAACAGGAGCTGGTTCTTCTCGCGCAGCGCCAGCTCCAGCTTCTTGCGCAGGATGCCCGGGTCGAGCAGGTCCTGCAGCCGGATGCCCATCCGGGCGACCTTGTCCCCGTAGGCCGGGCCGATGCCCCGGCCGGTGGTGCCGATGCGGGAGCTGCCGAGGTAGCGCTCGACGACCCGGTCGAGGGCCCGGTGGTGCGGCATGATCAGGTGTGCGTCGCCGGAGATGCGCAGCCGGCTGACGTCGACGCCGCGCTCGGCGAGCCCGTCGATCTCGGCCAGCAGCACCTTCGGGTCGACCACCACGCCGTTGCCGATGACGATCATCGCGCTCGGGGAGAGCGCGCCCGACGGCATCAGGTGCAGCGCGTACTTCTGACCGTCCGGGGTGATCACCGTGTGGCCGGCGTTGTTGCCGCCGGAGTAGCGCACGACGTAGTCGACCCGCTCACCCAGCAGGTCGGTAACCTTGCCCTTGCCCTCGTCGCCCCACTGGGCGCCGAGGAGCACGATCGCTGGCATCTTCTCGCCTCCAGAAGGCTCGGGTGCCAGGTGGCGACCGGTCAGCGAGCCCGGGGTGTCAGGCTAACAAGTAGTGACGGCGCGGCCGGCAGGGGTCACGTCGAGAGGCAGGAGGCCGTTTCCGTGTACGACGTGGTGCTGCTCACCCTCGGCTCGGAGCGCGACGCGCCCGGCGGGGCCTGCGGCAGCGGCGGTGGCTGCTGCGGCGGTGCGACGGCGCCCGGGGCCGACGCCGGAACGGACGTCACCGACGGCGCGACGCCCGACGCCGGAACGGACGTCACCGACGGCGCGACGCCCGACGCCGGAGCACCCGGTGCGGCGCACACCTGCGCGGCGGACGTCTGCGGCACCGATGCCTGCGCGAGCGACGGCGCCCGGGCCGGGGAGCGCTGCGACACCCCCCGGGTGCCGGTGCTGGCCTGCGCGGACGCGCTCACCGCCCGGGGCGCCCGGGTGGAGACGGTCACTGCCCGTTCGGACGCCGAGATCGACGAGGTGCTCGCCCGCTTCGACGGGCCGCCCCGCCCCGACGGCCTCGCCTGGCCCGACCCGGACTCCAAGGTCCGGCTCGTCGTGGCGGCGGCGAGCGACGCCCAGTTGCGCGCCGTCGTGCGCCGGCTCGTCCGGCGGTACGCCCCACCGCCCAGCCGCCGCCCCGACGACCTGCCCGGCAACCGGACGGTGCCGGACCTGCCCCCGATCGGCGTACTCCCGCTCGATCCGGCCAGGAGCACGACGCACCGTGACCTGGCGGCGCAGCTCGGGCTGCCCCGCGACCCGGCGGCGGTGGCCGCCGCGGTGCTGGACGGCACCCCCCGCCGGCTGGACCTGCTGCGCAACGACGGCGGCTCGGTGACCCTGGACGGCGCACTGATCGGCGCCGCCGACGACGGCGGCCGGCCCCTGCACTGGCGGGGACGCGTCGAGGTGGACGACGCCGTCCTCTCCGACGGCGACGAACCGATCATGGCCTGCGCGATCGGCAACGCGGGCGGCTACGCCCGGCTGGACGACGTGGCGCTGCTCAGCCCGCCGGATCCGACCGACGGGCGGGTCGAGGTGGCGGTCGCGGTGCCGGTGGTCACCCGGTCGACGTTCGGCCGTAAGCGGGTGCGGCTGGAGGTACGCCGGGCCCGCGGGCGGGCTGTCTCCGTGCTCCCCCGGGACGAGAAGCTTCCGTACCTCGACGACGGTGTCGAGGGCGAACTGAACCGAAAGCGGTCCTGGTGGACCGAGCCAGGCGCCTGGGCGATCTGGGCGGGCTGACCTCGACGTCCCCTCGCGGCACCCCGCCCCCGTTCGGCCCGTGGGCCTATCCTCGGCAGGAGGAATGGGGAGGAACCGTGGTGGACAACAACGCCGACCGGGCCCACGTGCCCGGCCAGCAGCCAGTGCCGGAGCGGGACATCGAACCACTCTGGCCACCGGACCAGATCGACGGCGGGTCGGGCGTCGGCACGCCGCGGTGGGCCGCGGACCCGTCGACCGGCGCACCGCCGCCCGCCGCCCCGCCTCCGGTTCCCCACCCGGCGACCGGTCAGTCACCGGCCGCGCCGCCCTCGCCCGCCGACTACCCGTCGCTCACCGGCGGGGTGCCCGCTCCCAGCGGTTGGGCGATGTCCGGCCAGCCCGGCGGTCCGTCCTGGGCTCCCACCCCGCCCGCGCAGGGCTGGACGCCCCCGGTGGTGCACACACCACCGAACCCGGCGATCAAACCGACGGTCCCGCCCGAAGCCGGCCCGGGCGCCCGGCCGACCACCGACACCGGCGGCACGCCGGCCGGCGCGGCCGGTACATCGGACACCGCGACGGGTGGCACGCCGCCAGCGGTGCCGGCGCCCCGGGTCGACCTCGAACTGCCCTTCACCCTCGACCAGCCGGCCACGGCCGGACCGGCCCCGGTTCTCCCGTCGGCCAGGCCCACGCCGGGTCCCGACGCGTTTCCCGCCGGCGGTGGCGACCCGGCGGACCGCACGTCGCAGGGCGCGCGCCCGGACGCCGACGGCTCGGCGCCCGCTCCGGACGAGACCGTTCCGTCCTGGACCAACGGCACCACCACGCCGGGCACCTCGTCCTCGGCCAGCGGCAGGGCTGCGGTCGGCGGCTCTGCGCCAACCACCGCCAGCGGCAGGGCTGCGGTCGGCGGCCCGCGCGGGGCCGAATCGCCATGGGCCCAGCCACCGCAACGGACCGGGGCGGCCGGCGCGGAGCCGACCACCGGCTCGACGACTCCGGCCACGGGCGGCTCGGGGCCGGCGCGGCAGGGGACCGGCCCGGAGACACCGCAGGCGTCCGGCGGTGTGCCGCCGCAGTTCAGCCCGGCGCCGCCGCAACAGGCCGTACCGCCGCAGGCCGTCCCGGCACCGCCGCAACAGGCCGTACCGCCGCAGGCCGTCCCGGCACCGCCGCAACAGGCCGTACCGCCGCAGGCCGTCCCGGCACCGCCGCAACAGGCCGTACCGCCGCAGGCCGTTTCGGCACCGCCGCAGCTCGGACCGTACCCACCGCAGCCTGGGCCGTACCCACCGCAGCCCGGCTGGTACCCGCCGCCCGGGCAGCCGGGGGGCACGCCGGCACCGCCGCAGGCGTACCAGCCGACGGCGGGTGTGACCCAGCCGCTGACCGCCTACCCGGACGCGACCTGGCGTCCCGAGGCCGCCGCGCCGCCGACCGCCGAGGACTTCGCCCGGCGCCGGCAGGTCCGCCCGGCCGACCCGGTCGCCAGCATGGGCGTACGGGCGGTGGCCAACAAGATGGGGCTGCGGCTCCCACCGGGACGGCACGAGCAGGAACTCAGGCGGGACATCGAGATGGTCCGCCGCAACTTCGGCGGCCTGCGTCAGGTGACCGTGGTCAACCCGAAGGGTGGCGCCGGCAAGACGGTAGCCATCCTGCTGCTCGCCATGACCTTCGGTCAGAAGCGCGGCGGCTACGTGCTGGCCTGGGACAACAACGAGACCCAGGGCACCCTGGGCATGCGCGCACAGCAGGACTTCCACGCCCGTACGGTCCGCGACATGCTGCGAGACCTGGGCCAGTTCCAGGGGCACGGGCGGGTCGGCGACCTGTCGCAGTACGTCCGGTCGCAGGGCGAGGGGATGTTCGACGTTCTCGCCTCCGACGAGTCGGCGACCGGCGGCGAGATGCTCACCGCCGCCGCGTTCGCCGAGATCCGCGAGGTGGTGAGCCGGTTCTACAAGCTGATCTTCGTGGACACCGGCAACAACGTGCGCGCCCAGAACTGGCAGGCCGCGATGGACGCCACCGACCAGTTGGTGGTCACCATGTCGGCACGGAACGACTCGGCGGAGACGGCCGCCCGGATGCTGGACCACCTGGAGCAGAGCGGCCGGCAGCGGCTGGTCCGGCAGGCGGTCACCGTGGTCTCCATGCCCCCGTCGCGCAAGGAGATCGACCTGCCGGCGATCCAGGAGCACTTCGCGGCCCGGACGCGGGCGGTGCTGCTCGCGCCGTACGAGCGGCTCATCGACACCGGCGAGCCGATCCGCTACGCGGCCCTCTCCTCGGCCACCCGGGACGCCTGGCTGAAGATCGCCGCCGCCGTCGCCGAGGGGCTGTAGGGGCCCGGACACGCCGTCGGCCGGCCCGGTCGGGCCGGCCGACGGCTCGTGCTCAGTTGCTCGCCAGCGCGTCCGCGGCGGCCGGGTCGCAGTCCCGGAGGAACTGGGCGCAGCGGGCCGCCTCGTCCGCCTCGCCGATCTCGTCGGCGGCGCGGGACAGCACGTAGAGGCAGCGCAGGAAGCCCCGGTTCGGCTCGTGCGACCACGGCACCGGGCCGTGCCCCTTCCAGCCGTTGCGGCGCAGCTGGTCCAGCCCCCGGTGGTAGCCGGTGCGCGCGTAGGCGTACGCCGGGACGACCTGGCCCGCGGCGAGGGCCCGGGCCGCCAGCGCGCCCCAGCCTGCGCTGTAGGTCGGGAAGCGCGCCGCCACCTCGGCGTACGCCTCGTCGCTGCCGGCCTGCTCGGCGGCGGCCAGCGCGGCGTCGGCCTCGTCGTGCGCGGGGAGGAGGGTGGCCGGTGGTTCCGGCAACAGGTTCTGCATCGTCCCATTCAACCCGCTTCGCCCGCGACCGCGCGAGGGGGTTGGGCGAGCCGGTTGACTGAACGGCTGAGGAGTTGGTCACGCCTGCGGCCTATGCCACCCCGGGATATTTTCCATTACAACTATTGGTCCGGAGCCTCCCCAGGACCGGGTCACGCAGGAGCTCGGTGGCTGCGCCGCCGGGCTCCTGTCCGTCTCGGGAGAGGCCGGCGCGATCCCGGGTCGGCGGCCCGGTGCGGCCGCGACGACCGGCACCGTCGCCGCGCCCGCACCGCCCGCCGCCGATCCGGGCCCGTCGACCGCCGTCCGCCGACCCGGCGCGGGTCGGCCGGGGCGCGGCCGGCCGGGCGCGGCGCTTGCCGGCACGGATCTGCCCGGCACGGCCGACACGGTACGGCCGGGCGCGGCGCTTGCCGGCACAGATCTGCCCGGCACGGCCGACACGGTACGGTCGGCCGGACGCGGTGCCTGCCCGGTGCGGGTCTGCCCGGTGCGGCCCGGCGCGGGTCGGTCGGGAGGCCGCCGACAGCACGGAAGCCCCGCAGGTTTGGCCGGTTGCCCGGGCGGGGCAGGATGGCGAGGGTGCCGACCCCACCTCCCGCGGACGTCATCGAGCCGCACACCTGCACCGACGAGATCGAGACGCGCGCCGAGTTCGACCGGCGGCTGGCCACGGGCAGCCTGGTCGGGCTGACCGTGCAGGGGCTGCGGCTCGACCTCGCCCCCGTCCCCGACCTGACCGGCACCGAGGTGGCCGGCACCCTCTTCGTCGGGTGCCGCTTCGCCTCCCGGGAGGTCGGCGCCGACCTGGTCCGGCGCGGCGCCAACGTGGTGCCGCCGTTCTCCGGGCTGCCCTACCCGACCCAGCCGTCGCACCTCTACACCCCGGAGGAACTGTCCGCCGGATTCGCCGAGGGCGGCTTCGCCGGAATGTACGACACCCGGGTGTACGAGCACTTCCGCGCGCACGGCGGGGCGCTGCCGGAGGTCAAGGAGGCGCTCGGCCAGCGGCTGCACGACCACGGCGTGGACAACGCGCTCGCCGACGCCACCCGCGCCTGGCTGGCCACCCACGGGCCGCAGTCGGTGGTCGGCGTCATGGGCGGGCACGCGGTGCCGCGCGGCAGCGTGCCGTACCGGATGGCGGCGGTGCTGGGCTGGGAGCTGGCCCGGGCCGACCGGCTGGTGGTGACCGGCGGCGGGCCCGGGGTGATGGAGGCCGCCAACCTCGGCGCCTTCCTGGCGCTGCGGCCGGCCGAGGACCTGGACGCGGCGATCGACCTGCTCGCCGAGGCGCCGGACTTCACCGACCACGACCGTTACACGGCGGCGGCGCTGCGGGTGCGGGAGCGCTACGGCCGGCCGGTGCCGCCGCCCCGGCCCCGCGCCGCCGACCCCGCGAGCGTGTCCCGAGTCGACCCGGCCAGCGTGTCCCGCGTCGACTCGGCCGCCCTGGCCGGCGGCGAGGCGGACTGGGCGCGCACCGGCGGGCTCGCCATCCCCACCTGGCTCTACGGGCACGAACCGGCGAACCTCTTCGCGGGCCGGATCGCCAAGTACTTCTCCAACGCCATCCGGGAGGACACCATCCTGCGGCTGGCCCGGGGCGGGATCGTCTTCGCGCCCGGCCGCGCCGGCACCGTGCAGGAGGTGTTCCAGGCGGCCACGAAGACGTACTACGGCACCGACGGGGCCAGCGGCGCGTACGTCTTCCTGGACCGTGCGTACTGGACGCACGAGCTGCCGGTGGAGGCGCTGCTGCGGCCGCTGCTGGGCGCCTCGCCGTTCGGCGACCTGTCGACGACCGTGCACCTCACCGACGACGTGCACGAGGCCGTCCGGGTGCTCACCGCGGCCTGACCGGCACCGGACACGCCGACGGCCGGCCCCACGCGGGGACCGGCCGTCGGGCGGTACGCGTCAGCGCGTCACTTGGCCAGCGTGGTGCCGGTCGAGCGCAGGTGCTCGCAGGCCTCCACGACGCGGGCGGCCATGCCGGCCTCGGCGGCCTTGCCCCAGACCCGCGGGTCGTACATCTTCTTGTTGCCGACCTCGCCGTCCACCTTGAGCACGCCGTCGTAGTTGCGGAACATGTGGTCCGCGACGGGACGGGAGAAGCAGTACTGGGTGTCGGTGTCGATGTTCATCTTCACCACGCCGTAGTCGAGCGCCTCGCGGATCTCCGACAGCAGCGAGCCGGAGCCGCCGTGGAAGACCAGGCTGAGCGGCTTGTCCTTGCCGTACTTGGCGCCGACCGCCTCCTGGATCTGGTTGAGGATCTCCGGGCGGAGCTTGACGTTGCCCGGCTTGTAGACGCCGTGCACGTTGCCGAAGGTCAGCGCCGCCATGTAGCGGCCCTTCTCGCCCAGGCCGAGCGCCTCCACCATGGCCAGGCCGTCCTCGACGGTGGTGTAGAGCTTGTCGTTGATGGCGTTCTCGACGCCGTCCTCCTCGCCACCGACGACGCCGACCTCGATCTCCAGGACGATCTTGGCCTCGGCCGCCCGGTCCAGCAGCTCGGCCGCGATCTGGAGGTTCTCCGCCACCGGCACGGCCGAGCCGTCCCACATGTGCGACTGGAACAGCGGCTCCTGGCCGGCGGCCACCCGCTCCTTGGAGATCTGCATGAGCGGCCGGACGAACTTGTCCAGCTTCTCCTGCGGGCAGTGGTCGGTGTGCAGGGCGATGTTGACCGGGTACTTCTTGGCGACCTCGTGCGCGTAGGCGGCGAACGCCACCGCGCCGGTCACCATGTCCTTGATCGAGGGTCCGGAGAGGTATTCCGCGCCACCGGTCGAGACCTGGATGATGCCGTCGCTCTCCGCGTCGGCGAAGCCCTTGAGCGCCGCGTTCAGGGTCTGCGAGGACGTCACGTTGATCGCGGGGTACGCGTACCGGCCGGCCTTGGCGCGGTCCAGCATCTCCGCGTAGGTCTCGGGGGAAGCGATGGGCATGTCGAACGCTCCTTACTTACCGCTGTCGGCCGTGGCCGGCCGCTGTTGTCCTTGGGTGCGCCGGACCGCGCTGTCCACCGTCGGCAGTATCCCGTAGAAGAGCGCCGCCGGCACAACCGACCCGGTACGCGCCCACGCGCCGGCGGCGGGCCTCACCGCTCCTCCCACCTGTCGGGCACCGTCACGCTGATCAGCCAGGTGACCACGGCCATCACGATGGCGCCCCAGAACGCGGCCCAGAAGCCCGACACGTCGAAGGGCAGGTCCAGCCCCCGGGCGATCCAGTCGGTCAGCAGGAACAGCAGGGCGTTGACGACGAGCGCGAACAGGCCGAGGGTGAGCAGGTAGAAGACGCAGCCGAACACCTTTATCAGCGGCTTGAGCACCGCGTTGACCACGCCGAAGATCACCGCCACGACGACGAGCGTGAGCGCGGTGTCGGCGCCGGACCGGCCGCCCACCTCCACCCCGGGCACGATCAGCGTGGTGATCCACAGCGCGACCGCGGTGATCGCCAACCGGATCAGGAAACCCACCCGACCATCCTGGCACCGGTGGTGGCGGCCGGTGGGGCGATTCGGTCGACTCGGCTTCCGAGCGGCGGACGGGCGCAGCCCGTACGGTGTGTGGGGAACCGTCCGCCGAGATCCCGGGAGGGACTGATGGGTCAGCCCGACGAGGACTTCGCCCCCAGCGACCACCTCAGCCCCGAGGAGCGCGACCTGGAGGCGGAGCCGGCCGACGCGGTGGAGCAGGCCGCCGCGGTCGATCCCGGCGAGGCCGACGTCGAGCCGCACCGTGGCCTGGAGGTCGACGACTGGGACGCCATGGAGCAGGCCCGGGTGGTCGCCGCCGACGAGGACGACTACCGCTGACGACGCGGCCCCGGCGGGACGTGACCGGACACCCCGGTGACGTCCCGCCCCTTGCCTGGTAGGCGTAACCGCTATGAAGGGATCGCGCGACTAGCTCGCAGACGGTCCTACGTTCTTTTTCCCACGCCGACGCGTGTTCTAGTCGACCCTGCTCGATGCCGGCCTCGGTGCCAGTTGAGGACCATTCGTTCGGCACGACGTTCGCGGTGGAGCTGACGTGGTCGGCGCCGCGGAAGCCGTCGGTCTGGAAGCTGCGGCGTGGCGCTCCCGCGTCCCGGAAACCGCACCAGTTCGGGCCGATCAGGCCCGACTCGAGAGAACCGGGCGGAGCGGGCTGAGATCCGCGTCCGGCAACGAGGCGTATCCAGCCCGTGTTGCGGGGCACGACGCCGGACCGGACTCCTTTTTTCACGACCGGCAACCTCCCGCCGCTTGACTAACCAGATAGTCAACTCTACGGTCGCTGTTGACTAATCAGTTAGTTAGGAGATTCTGTGACGTACTCGATCGACCACCTGTTCGTGGACGGGCGGTGGGTGTCGCCCGACACCTCCGAGCGGCTCCCGGTCGTCAATCCCGCGACGGAGGAGGTGTTCGCCTGGGCACCGTCGGCGTCGGTCCGGGACACGGCCGCGGCGGTGGAGGCCGCGCGCCGGGCGTTCGACGAGGGACCGTGGCGGCGCACGACGCCCCGGGAACGCAGCCGATACCTTCTCCGGCTCGCCGACGCGATGGAGCGGCGTCGCGACGACCTGGTGGACCTGGCCGTCAAGGAGGGGGGGTTCCCGGTGGCCGCGGCCGGCGTCGTGCACGTCCAGACGCCGATCGATCTGCTGCGCGACGTGGCCGACCGCCTGTTGCCGGCGTTCTCGTTCACGGTCCCGCTCGGCCCGCACACCGGGATGACGTTGACCGGCCAGCCGCAGACCACCCAGGGCGTGGTGGCCCACGAGGCGATCGGCGTGGCCGCGCTGATCACGCCGTTCAACGCCCCGATCGCCGGCGCGATTCACAAGATGGCGTGGGCGCTGGCCGCCGGATGCACGGTCGTGGTGAAGCCGTCGCCCTACACTCCGCTGGAGGTTCTGGCGCTCGGCGAGTTCGTCGAGGAGGCCGGCTTCCCGCCCGGCGTGGTCAACATCATCACCGGTGGCCTGGACGCGAGCGTAGAGCTGACTACCCACCCGGGCGTTGACATCGTGAGCTTCACCGGCTCGGACGCGGTCGGACGCCGGGTGATGGCTCAGGCCGCCGGCGGCCTGAAGAAGGTCGTGTTGGAGCTCGGCGGCAAATCGGCCAACATCATCTTTGCCGACGCGGACCTCGACCGGGCCGCGCTGGAGGTGGTGGGCAACATGGTCGCCAACTGCGGCCAGGGATGCCTGCTGCTCACCCGGACCCTCGTCGAGAAGTCCGTGCACGACGAACTGGTCGCCAAGGTGCTGGCCCTGATGCCCGCGGTGAAGGTGGGTGATCCGGCCGATCCCACGACGACGATGGGGCCGCTCATCCGCGACGAGGAACGGCTGCGGGTGGAAGGCATGATCCGGCAGGGCGTGGCCGAAGGCGCCCAAATCGGCTGGGGCGGAGACCGCCCGAGCGGACTGGATCGGGGCTTCTATCTGGAGCCGACACTGCTGGTCGACGTCGACAACGCGATGAGCGTCGCACGCCGGGAGGTGTTCGGCCCGGTCGGCTCGGTGATCCCGTTCCGGGATGACGCCGATGCGGTACGCATCGCCAACGACAGCGACTTCGGCCTCAACGCGGGCGTCTTCACCCAGGACTTCCTGCGGGCAAAGGCGGTGGCCGGCCAGATCCGCAGCGGCATGGTGAACATCAACTCCTCGTTCGGCGTGCACCCGGACGCGCCCTTCGGCGGGTACAAGCACAGTGGGCTCGGACGCGAGGGAGGCACGTACGGCATCCAGGAGTTCCTCGAACAGAAGGCGATCTCCTGGCCGGTCGGAAAGCTGTAACCGGTGGGCGGGGCGGCCGGCATAACTGGTTAGTCACATGGCTACGCTGGGAGCCATGTCTCGTGCCGACGCGACCAGGGCGCGCATCCTGCAGGCCGCCACCGCCGAGTTCGCGGCCGGCGGCATCGCCGGTGCGCGCGTCGACCGCATCGCCGCCGCCGCCGAGGTCAACAAGAACCTCATCTACGTGTACTTCCACAGCAAGGGCGGGCTGTTCGACGCCGTGTTCGAGGCGCACGTCACCCGCGGCCTGCACCAGGTGCCGTTCACCCCCGACGACTTGCCGGGATACGCGGGACGGCTGTTCGACTACTACCGCGAACATCCGGAGGTCGTGCGGCTGGCGACCTGGCACCGCCTCGAACGCGGCGACAGCGGCGACCACGACCCGGCCGTCGCCGGCGACGCACGCGAAGCCAAACTGGACGCGCTCGCCGGCACCGACGGGCCATTTCGCCCCGCCACCCTGCTCACCCTGGTCTTGGCCATCGCCGGCGCGTGGACACCGACCAGCATCTCGGCGATCCCGCACACCCCGGCCGCCGCTCAGGACGCCCACGAGTGCCGCGACGCGGTCGTCGAGGCCGTCCGCCGACTGATCCAGCAATTTCCCGGCCCGTGACGCCGGCCGCCACCCGAACCGAAGGGTGAGCACGAACCGAGACCTCAGTACGCCGGAGGGCGCCCCACATCGGGAGCCGTCGTGGGCAGGCGTCCAACCGCACCTGCGCATCCAGGTCATGGGGCGGCGAAGCCCGCTCGACCTGCGCCGCCCCGCCCGAAGGGACCAGGCCAGCCTCACAGTCAGCCCAACCGCTCGACCCGGCCCGGGTTCTGGGCCGCCCACTGCGCCAACCGGTCCTCGCGCAGCGCGGCGAAGAGCGCCGGGGCCCGCTCCGGGTCCGGCCGCAGCCGCCAGTCGGAGCGGTCGAGCGGCGTGACGGGGAGGCTGAGCCCCACCGGCTCGACGGACTTCAACTGCGGCAGCACTCCCACCAGCCCGACCAGGGACGCCCCGTCGACCGTCGTCAGGCGGGCGGCGCCGAGCAGCGCGTGGAGCCGGGCCGGATTCGTCAGCGCCCCCTGCTCGACGGCCCGCCGGACCAGTCCCGCGGCGAAGAGTCGGGCGTGCCTGTCCCGGTCGAAACCGCCCCCGGGCAGTTCCAGCCGCTGGCGCAGCAGGTCCATCGAGGCGGTGCCGTCGAGCCGCTGGCAGCCGGCCGGGAAGACCCGCCGGGTGTGGAAGGAGCGGACCTCGCGCGGCAGGCACACCTCGACCCCGTCGACCTCGTCGGTGAGCCGCTTCAGCGCCGGATAGGTGAGCACCGCGCCGGCGTCGACGCGTACGCCGGTCAGATCGCCGACCACCCGGCGGGTCAGGTCGTAGCCGCGGCTCGGGTCGGACGTGCCACCGGCGCCGAGCGGGAAGGCGACATTGAGCTTGTCGGTGCCGTGACCGGGGATGGGCACCTCCACGTCGCGGGGCAGCGAGACCAGGTAGACCTGGCTGCGGTCCGCCGGGACGTGCACCAGCAGCACCGAGTCTGCTCTTCGGCCGTCCTCGGCCTTCGAGCCGTCCAGGCCGAGCAGCAGGACGTTCAGCGCCCCCGTGGGCGCCGGCGCGGCCGTCCCGGGGAGCAGCGCCGCGTCGGGGGCGACGCGGTCGGGGGCGAGCCGGGGCACCCCGACCCCCAGCACCGCGAGCAGGGCCAGCGCGACGCCCGCCGCCCGGAGGCGCTGACGGCGTCGGCGACGGACGGCGGCGAGCCGGTCGATCGCGGCGCGCACCGGACCGGCGGCGGGAGTCAGCGGCTCGTGCCGGGCGAAGGCGGCACGCAGGTCGTCCTCGATCATGAGCAGGCCTCCACGTGTTCCGCCCGGAGCGTGGCCAGGGCGCGCGAGATGGACGAGCGGACGGTCCCGACGGCGCAGCCGAGGATGTCGGCGATCTCCGCGTCGGGCAGGTCCTCGTAGTAGCGCAGCACCAGCGTCGCCCGCTGCCGCCGCGGCAGCCGGGACAGCCAGGACCAGACCTGGTCCCGGTCCACGGCGTGCTGGGTGTGGTCGGCCGGCACGGGCACCGCGTCGTCGGGCTCGGCGCGCAGCAGCACCCGGCGCATCCAGGAGCCCCGCCGCCAGTCGACGTACTGGTTGGTCAGCATCCGGCGTACGTAGCGCTCCGGCGAGTCGGCACGGGCCACCCGACGCCAGTTGAGCTGTACCCGGACCATGGTGTCCTGCACCAGGTCCTGCGCCTGGTGCGGATCGCCGGTCAGCATGACCGCGTACCGCAACAGCGCGGCCAGCCGTGAGTCGGCGAACTCCTCGTACGTCACTGCACCTCCCGGGCTCCTGTTCCAGATGACGGACCCGGGCGGCCGGAACGTTGCGGCGATCCTGCTCAACCGTTCGGTCGGTGTTGGCCCTGGGAGCGGGTCGGGGATGGTGGTGGGTCCTGACCACTCCTTAAGATCCGCTGGCCACTCCTGGCACCCCCACGGGAGGGAACCCCCCACATGTTCAAGCACTCCACCCGGCGCTCGCTGGCCGGGCTGGGCGTCGCAGGCGCGCTCCTCGCCGCCTCCGCCACCCCCGCCGTCGCCGAAGAGCCCGGCGACGAGCTTCTCCTCTACGCCAACAACGCGCTGGTCGCGCCGGGCGGCGAGGCCAAGTCCGTCACCCTGTACGCGTTCGCGGAGGCCCTGCCCGAGAGGCTGACCCTCACCATCGACCGCGACGGCGTCGACGGCTTCGCCGCGGTCGTCCTCGGCGACCGGTTGTCGGGCTGCAAGGAGGCCGGCGCGGTCATCACCTGCACCCTCGACGGCACCGAGATCACCGACTACCTGGTCAACCTGACCGTCACCGCCAGGGACGCAGCCGCACCCGGCGACAAGGGCGAGCTCGTCCTGAGCGTGGCGGCGAAGGGCATGCCCACCGCCACCGCGCGTTCCACCGTCGAGGTCGGCGAGGGCGTCGACCTGAAGACGGAGCGCTCCCTCGAGCTCACCGGCGACCCCGGCGCCACGGTCAAGGCGCCGCTCTCGGTGGCCAACGTCGGCGACCGTCCCGCGCGCGGCACGGTGCTGCTCCTCGCCTCGACCCCTGGTCTCGCTCCGGCGCGGCGGCACTCGAACTGCTCCTACCTCTCGGGGTTCGGCAGCAACCTCGCCCAGTGCCACTTCGACGAGGAGCTTCCGCCGGGAGCCGCCCTCCAGCTCGACGACTCGTCCGCCCTGACGATCGCCTCCGACGCCTGGGCGCCGGGCCGGCAGTACGGCCAGGCGATCTGGTTCGCCAAGGGCGACTGGGCCGAGTTCATCGGCGACTTCTCCGACGCGGAGTGGGAGAAGGGCAGCGGAAGCGCGTTGCGGCTGGTGCCGGCACCGGCGTCGCGGGCCCGCGCGGTGAAGCAGACCGACAAGGACACGACGAACAACGTCACCTGGATCGACGCCACCGTCACCGGTGACCAGCGGGCCGACGTCGCCGCAACCGGCGCCGAGGTCACCGGCGCGGCCGGCGCAACGGTCGTCGCCAAGGTCGGCTTCGTCAACAACGGGCCCGCGGCGATCAACTCGTACGGCCCGGGCGAGCTCCTGACCGGCGCCCTGGTCACCGTTCCGGCCGGCGCCACCGTGGTGAAGGCACCCGACGTGTGCTCCCCGGGCACCGCCGAGGAGCCGACCGGCTCGTACGGCGAGCCGGGCGGCCGGGTCTACTTCTGCGAGTGGTTCGAGCTGCGCCGCAAGGGCGAGGCGGCCGTCTTCGAGTTCGGCCTGCGGATCGACGAGGTGGGCGGCGCGCCGGGCTCGGTGCGGCTGCTGCACTTCGGCCCGGACGAGCCGGGGAAGGTCGCCGACCTGGACCCGAAGAACGACATCGCCGCGCTGACCATCAAGGGCGCGACCGGCGGCGAGGGCGGCGGCGGTGAGGATCCCGAGCTGCCGATCACCGGTGAGTCCACCGGCCTGATCGCCGGCATCGGCGGCCTGCTGCTCGTCGCCGGCATCGGCGGCTACGTGGTGGCGAAGCGCCGCCGGACCCGCTTCGTCGCCTGATCCACCCGCACCACCGGTGCCCCGCCGCCCACCGGGCCGGCGGGGCACCGCCGTCTCCACCCACTCCCGACCGCACGCGCACCCAGGCGCCACCCCGACAGCACGCGCCCCACCCCCAGGATCCCCACCCCGACAGCACGGCCCCACCTCCAAGATCCCGCCCCGGCAGCACGCGCCCCCCGCTCCCCGAGCCACCCGCCGCCTCCCGACGACGCCGGCCACGAAGGGTTTCCGGGGGAGCCCCGCCCGCGCAGGGATCAAGCCTGACCGCCCGGAGCGGGCGGGGCTCCCCCGGAAACCCCACCCACAACCAAGCGAAAACCGGACGACGCAAGATCGAAGGCACTGACACCATTGGGCGCGTGCTGCTCACCCTGACCACCACGCACCGCCCGGCGACCGACCTCGGGCACCTGCTGGTCAAGCACCCCGACCGCGCCCACTCCTTCGACGTCCCGGTCGGCACCGCGTACGTGTTCTACCCGGAGGCCGGCGAGCAGCGCTGCACCGCCGCCCTGCTGCTGGAGGTCGACCCGTTGCGGCTGGCCGGCGCGCGGGGCAAGGGTCGCGGCCGGCAGCAGGCCGCGACCCCGGAGGGCTTCACCCTCGGGCGGTACGTCAACGACCGGCCGTACGCCGCGTCCAGCCTGCTCTCGTCGGCGCTGTCCAGGGTGTACCGGTCGGCCCTGCGCGGCGAGTCCCGCGAGCGCCCGGAGCTGGCCGGTACGCCGATCCCACTGGAGGTGCGGGTGCCGGTGCTGCGCTGCCGGGGCGGCGCGGACGTGGCGGTCCGGATGTTCGCGCCGCTCGGCTGGGCGGTGACCGCCGCCCCGATCCCGCTCGACGAGCGGCACCCGGAGTGGGGCGACAGCCGGTACGTCGACCTGACGCTGACCGGGACGCTGCGGGTCGCCGACGCGCTCAACCACCTCTACGTCCTGCTGCCGGTGCTCGACGACGCCAAGCACTACTGGGTGGCGCCGGACGAGGTCGACAAGCTGCTCCGGGCCGGCGAGGGCTGGCTGGCCGACCACCCGGAACGCGGCACGATCACCCGCCGCTACCTGGCGCACCGGCGGGCGCTGGCGGGATTGGCCCTGGCCCGCCTCGCCGAGCAGCGGCTGGCCGACGAGCCGGCCGGCGCCGACGCGGACACGGTGGACGGGGACGCCGGCGAGGGCATCGTGCGCCAGCCGTCGCTGGCCGCGCGCCGCCGGGAGGCGGTCCTCGCCGCGCTGACGGAGGCGGGCGCGAGCCGGGTGCTGGACCTGGGCTGCGGCGGGGGCGCCCTGCTCGCGGCGCTGGTCGGTGACCGCCGGTTCACCGAGGTCGTCGGCACCGACGTGTCCCCGCACGCGCTGACGACGGCCGCCCGGCGGCTGCGGCTGGAGCGGCTGCCCGAGCGGCAGCGGGACCGGATCCGGCTCTGGCAGTCCGCCCTGACCTACCGGGACGACCGGCTGCGCGGCTACGACGCGGCGGTGCTGATGGAGGTGATCGAGCACGTCGACCCGCCCCGCCTGCCGGCGCTGGAGGACGCCGTCCTCGGCCACGCCCGCCCCGCGACGGTCGTGGTGACCACGCCCAACGTCGAGTACAACGTCCGCTACGAGGGCCTGCCCGCCGGGCGGTTCCGGCACGCCGACCACCGCTTCGAGTGGACCCGCGCCGAGTTCGCCGCCTGGGTCGACCGGGTGTGCGCCACGTACGGCTACACCGCCGCGATCAGCGGGGTCGGCGGCGACGACCCCGAGGTCGGCGCCCCCACCCAGCTCGCCGTGCTGACCCGCAAGGAGGCCCCGTGACCACCCTCGACATTCCCGAGCTGGCCCTGGTCGCGCTGGTCGGCGTCTCCGGCTCCGGCAAGTCCACCTTCGCGCGCCGGCACTTCGCGCCCAGCCAGGTGCTCTCCTCCGACGCGTTCCGGGCGATGGTGGCCGACGACGAGAACGACCAGTCCGCCTCCGCCGACGCCTTCGAGGCGCTGCACCACGTCGCCGCCACCCGGCTGCGGCGGGGCCGGCTCACCGTGGTGGACGCGACCAACCTCCAGCCGCACGCCCGGGCCGCCCTGGTGCGGGTGGCCCGCGAGCACGACGTGCTGCCGGTGGCCGTCGTGCTGGACGTGCCCGAGGCGCTGGCGTGGGAGCGCACCGAGGGCCGCGCCGACCGCACCTTCGGCCGGCAGGTGCTCGCCCGGATGCAGCGCGACCTGCGCCGGTCGTACAAGCAGCTGGCCCGGGAGGGCTTCCGCAAGGTGCACGTGCTGCGCGGCGTGGAGGAGATCGACGCCGCCGAGATCCGCTACGAGAAGCTGTTCAACGACCGGCGGGAGCTGACCGGGCCGTTCGACGTCGTCGGCGACGTGCACGGCTGCCGCGCCGAGCTGGAGGCGCTGCTGACCCGGCTCGGCTGGGAGCTGCGCCGCGACGAGCGGGGCCGGCCGGTGGACGCGACGCACCCGTCGGGGCGTACCGCCGTCTTCGTCGGTGACCTGGTGGACCGCGGCCCGGACTCCCCCGGCGTGCTGCGCCTGGTGATGGGCATGGTCGCCGCCGGGCACGCGATCTGCGTGCCCGGCAACCACGAGCAGAAGCTGCTGCGCCGGCTGCGCGGCCGGGAGGTGCGGCTCACCCACGGGCTGGCCGAGACGATGGAGCAGCTGGCGGCCGAGCCGGACAGCTTCGTGGCCGAGGTGGCGGGCTTCATCGACGGCCTGGTCAGCCACTTCGTGCTCGACGGCGGCCGGCTGGTGGTCGCGCACGCCGGGCTGAAGGAGGCCTACCAGGGCCGCGCGTCGGGCCGGGTGCGCTCCTTCGCGCTGTACGGCGAGACCACCGGCGAGACCGACGAGTACGGGCTGCCGGTGCGCTACCCGTGGGCGCGGGAATACCGAGGCTCGGCGATGGTGGTCTACGGGCACACGCCGGCCGCCGTGCCGGAGTGGGTGAACAACACCATCTGCATCGACACCGGCTGCGTCTTCGGCGGCCGGCTCACCGCGCTGCGCTACCCGGAGCGGGAGCTGGTCTCGGTGCCGGCGGAGCGGGAGTGGTACGCCCCGGCCCGGCCGCTGACCGCCGCACCGGCCCGGCCCGACCAGGTGCTGGAGCTGACCGACGTGACCGGCCGGCGGCACATCGAGCACGCCTACGGGTCGCTGACGGTGCCGGCGGAGAACGCCGCGGCGGCGCTGGAGGTGATGAGCCGCTTCGCGGTCGACCCGCGCTGGCTGGCCTGGCTGCCGCCGACGATGGCGCCCTGCTCGACGGCGACCACGGGCGGCTTCCTGGAGCACCCGGCGCAGGCGTTCGCCGACTACCGCGCGGCGGGCGTGGACCGGGTGGTCTGCGAGGAGAAGCACATGGGCTCGCGGGCGGTGGTGCTGGTCTGCCGGGAGGCCGACGGCGGGCCGTTCGGGCCGGGCGGCGGGGTGGTGCACACCCGCACGGGCCGGCCGTTCTTCGGCGAGCCGCTCGACACCGAGCTGCTCGACCGGGTCCGGTCGGCGGTCGGCGCCGCCGGGCTCTGGGACGAGCTGGGCACCGACTGGCTGCTGCTCGACTGCGAGCTGCTGCCCTGGTCGGCGAAGGCGGGCGGCCTGATCCGCGAGCAGTACGCCGGGGTCGGTGCCGCCGGCCGGGCCGCGCTGCCGGCGGCGTTGGCCGTGCTCGATGCGGCCGTCGGTCGGGGCCTGCCGGTGGAGGGGCTGCGCGACCGGACGGCCCGCCGCCGCGACGAGGTCGTCGCCTACTCCGACGCCTACCGGGCGTACGTGGGGCCGACGGACGGGCTGCGCGGGGTGACCCTGGCCCCGTTCGCGGTGCTGGCCGGCGCGAAGGCCAGCTACGCCGACCGGGACCACGGCTGGCACCTCGCGCTGGCCGACCGGCTCTGCGCGGCCGACCCGGAGTTCTTCACGCCCACCCGTCGGCAGGTGGTGGACCTGGCCGACCCGGCAACCGAGACGGCGGCCACGCGGTGGTGGCTGGACCTGACCGCGGCCGGCGGCGAGGGCATGGTGGTCAAGCCGTACGCCGGGCCGGGCGCCCGATCGGAGCGGGGCTCGCTGCTCCAGCCGGGGATCAAGTGCCGGGGCCGGGAGTACCTGCGGATCGTCTACGGTCCCGGGTACGACGAGCCGGAGCAGCTCACCGCGTTGCGCCGCCGGTCGCTGGGGCGCAAGCGGGGGCTGGCGCTGCGCGAGCACGGGCTGGGGCTGGCGGCGCTGGACGCGCTGGTCGCCGGCGCGCCGCTGTGGCGCCGGCACGAGCTGGTCTTCGCGATCATGGCGTGCGAGTCCGAGCCGGTCGACCCCCGGCTCTAGCGGGTGTGACGTCGAGCACCGGCGCCCCGGACAGCCACCTAGACTACGGACGTTCCGTCCCTTGACCGGCATCCATCGGAGGTCGCCTCGTGCCGACGCCCACCACCACCCTGGCCCTGGGGCCGAGCTGGCTCGATCCAGAGGTGTTGATCTCGACGTTCGGGCTGATCGGCATCCTGGTCATCGTCTTCGCCGAGTCCGGCCTGCTGATCGGGTTCTTCCTGCCGGGTGACTCGCTGCTGTTCACGGCGGGGCTGCTCACCGCCGACGGGAAGTACATCACCTACCCGCTGTGGCTGGTCTGCCTGCTCATCACCCTCGCGGCGATCGCCGGCGACCAGGTGGGTTACGCGTTCGGTCGCAAGGTCGGCCCCGCGCTCTTCCGCCGGCCGAACTCGAAGCTGTTCAAGCAGGAGAACGTGCTCAAGGCGCACGACTTCTTCGAGAAGTACGGCGCGCGCTCCATCGTGCTGGCCCGCTTCGTGCCGATCGTGCGGACGTTCACGCCGATCGTGGCCGGGGTCAGCCGGATGAACTACCGCACCTTCGTCGTCTACAACGTGATCGGCGGCATTCTCTGGGGCACGGGCGTGACCGTGCTCGGCTACTTCCTGGGCCAGATCCCGTTCGTCAAGGCGAACATCGAGATGATCCTGATCGCCATCGTGGCGCTCTCGGTCATCCCGATCGCCGTCGAACTGCTCCGGGCGCGGATGGCCGCCAAGCGTGGCACCACCCCGCAGGAGCGGGCCGCCGCCGAGGAGGCGATCCGGGAGACCCGCGAGCACTACGGCAAGCACTGACCAACCGGCCGTCCGGCGCCGTCCCCGATCGGGGATGGCACCGGACGATCGGCAATGGTCAGCGAGCCTTCTTGGTGGCGCGCTTGCGCGGCGGGGTCAGCAGATCCGCGATCGTGGCGATCGCGGTCGGCACCAGCCGGTAGTAGGCCCAGACACCGCGCTTCTCCCGCTCCAGCAAGCCGGCCTCGGTGAGGATGCGCAGATGGTGACTGACCGTCGGCTGCGAGAGGCCGAGCGGCGCGGTCAGGTCACACACGCACGCCTCGCCCTCGGGCGCCGACTGGATCAGGCTGAGCAGCCGGAGCCGGGCGGGGTCGGCGAGGGCCTTGAGGACCCCGGCGAGACGCTCGGCATCGGCACGTTCGATCGGCTCGCCGGCAAGCGGCGAGATCTGAGGCATGGTCATTTCAGCCAACGCAGTTCCCACGTATTCCATCCTTCCACCAGCAGCATCGATCCGCCTGCATATCGGCGAATCCGAATAGGCAGACTTTTACGCCACAAGGCCGAGGTCAGCCAACGTATAGGCCGCCCGATAAGGCAGTCCGGCGGCTCGCACCGCGTCGCCGGCGCCACGATCAACAATAACCGCCACACCGGCGATGTCGGCCCCGACCTCGCGAAGGGCCTCGACCGCCGTCAACACGCTTCCCCCGGTGGTGGAGGTGTCCTCCACCGCCAGCACGCGCCGGCCCGCCACGTCGGGCCCCTCGATCCGGCGCTGGAGGCCGTGCGCCTTGCCCGCCTTGCGGACCACGAACGCGTCCAGCGGATGATCGGTCGCGGACGAGGCGTGCAGCATCGCCATCGCCACCGGGTCGGCCCCCAGGGTGAGCCCGCCCACCGCGTCGTAGTCCCAGTCGGCGGTCAGCTCGCGCATCACCCGGCCCACCAACGGAGCGGCCTGGTGATGGAGCGTGACGCGGCGCAGATCGACGTACCAGTCCGCCTCGCGCCCCGAGGAGAGCACCACCCGGCCGTGGACCACCGCCAGGTCGGTAATGAATTTACGCAGGTCGTCGCGGTCCCCCATGGCGATAGAGGGTACTGCTCAAGTCTGTGAGCCGCGTGCCGGGTCCACCCGGAGTCCACCGTGGGGGCGACGATGGATGGCAATGGTTCGCTACGCTGAGCGACCGTTCAGGCGGCCGGGTCGACGCTCGACGCCGGCCGGCGGCACGCCGCGGCCCGGATCCCGGGATCAGCCGGCGTCGCGACCGATGCGGCCCCGGGTGTCGCGGGCCACCGCCTCCAGCAGCCGCCGCGGCGCGTGCCGCAGGCCGGCGACGGCCAGCTTGTACTTCCACGCGGGAACGCTGACCAGCTTGCCTTTCCGCAGGTCACGCAGGGCCTCGGCGACCACGTCGTCGGCCCGCAGCCACATCCACCCCGGGGTCTTCGACATGTCGATGCCGGCCCGCTCGTGGAACTCCGTACGCGTGTAGCCGGGGCAGAGCGCCATCACGCGGACGCCGAACGGCCGAGCGGACTGGCCGACGGATTCGCTGAAGTTGGTCACCCACGCCTTGCTGGCCGAGTAGGTCGATCCCGGCATGACCGCGCCGAACCCCGCCACGGAAGAGACATTTATCACTGCCCCGCGCCGATGCTCGGTCATCGGTCGGAGCGCCGCGAGGGTCAGCCGCATCACGGCGTGCACGTTGAGCCGCAGCAGCCGCGCCTCGTCCTCGGCGGACGACCGCAGGAACGGGGTGTTCAGGCTGATGCCCGCGTTGTTGACGAGCAACTCGACCGAACCGTCGGCCAGCCGCCGCTCCACGGCCGCACAACCGTCGTCGGTGGACAGGTCGGCCGGGATCGTCTCGACCTGCCGGCCGTGCCGCGCGGTCAGCTCCGCCGCCGTGTCGGCCAGCCGGGCGGCGTCCCGCGCGACCAGCACCAGGTCCCAGCCCTCGGACGCCAGCCGGCGGGCGAAGGCGGCGCCGATGCCGGCGGTCGCTCCGGTGATCAGAGCCCGCCGCCCGGGGGCCGGCTGGTCGAGCGTCACGGGCGGTCCTCACCTCGGCGGGTACGGGGGCGCGGGCGGCGCGCCGGTCGGCTGGTGCCCCGGGTGCGGGGCGGGCTGCGGTGCGGGCGGTGTCGGGGGCTGCTGCGGGGCTGGTGCCGCGGGTCGCCGGCGGAACCAGGCGTTCGCCGCCGGCAGGGCCAGCAGCGTTGCTACCACAAGGTAACCGAGCACCTGGCCCACGGAAAGCCCCGCGCCCAACGGAATCCACCAGGACGGGTACGCGTCGTCGACGAGGCCCAGCAGCTCGGCCGTCGAACGGTCGTCCTCGCCGAGTCGCAGCGGGGAGGTGCGCTGGCCCACCAGGACGGCCGCGGCGCAGCAGCCGAGGAGCAGCCCGAGCCCGGACACCACCCAGGTCGCGGTGCGCGCGCCGTCGCGGCGGGCCCGCAGGCCGAGGGCGAGGCCGGCGAGGAGCAGCCCCGCGAGCAGGCTCACCACCGCGGTGAGCACCGTGGACACGCGCAGCAGGGTGACCACGCCGTCGATCTCGTCCGGGCTGGCCGAGGTGCCCTGGGCCGCGTCGCGGAACCGGGCCACGGTGCCGCCCAGCGTCACCGCGCCGGCGGCGGCGTGCGCCAGGGCGGCGACCGCCATCAGGATCAGCACCGCCACGGCCAGCGTCACCACGGCCGGGCGGCGGGACGGCGACTGATCGGGCTGCGACACGACGAGTCCCTCCGGTAGGCGTCGGATGCAACCTACTCGGAGGGACCGTCGGCGTCGCTGTTACCGACCGGTCAACTCACCGGCGGCGGCGTCGGGCCGGGGCGGTCCGAGCCGGGCTGCTCGCCACCCGGGTTCGTCCCCGGCTGGCCGGGCTGGTTGCCGCCGTACGGCGCGGACGGCGGCTGGCCGGGCTGACCCGGTGCCGACGGGTAGCCGGGCTGGCCGGGGGCCTGCGGGTAACCGGGCTGGCCGGGGGCCTGCGGGTAGCCCGGCTCGCCCGAGGTCTGCGGGTGGCCCGGGTAGGACGCGCCCGGCACCGGCGGCTCCCACGCCTGCTTCGGCTTGCGGAAGAACTCGTTGGCCTTCGGCAGCGCCAGCAGGATCAGCGCGGCGAGCAGCGCGAGCAGCCCGATCACGGCGACCAGCGTGGAGACCGGGGTGACCCAGCCGGGCAGCGCCTCGTCCAGGCGACGCTGGATCTCCTCCGGGCTCGGCCCGTCGCCGGTGCCCTGGCCGGTCCCGCCGAAGCCGCCGCCGGCGAGGCCGCTCACCAGGCCGCCGCCCGTGCAGCAGACCAGGATGCCGCCGAGGACCCAGGTGGTGATGCGGGCCCCGTTGCTGCCCCGGTTGTTGAACACGCCGAGCACGGCGAGCACCACCGCGAGCAGGAGCAGGAAGACCGAGGTGCCGATGGTGATGAAGGTGGTGATGTCGGCGAGGTTCTGCGTGCCGTTGGCGGTGGTGCCCCGGTAGGCCTCGTCGAGCACCTCCGAGACGGTGCCCAGCGTGCTGAGCGTGATGATGATGCCGATGAGCTGGGTCAGCGCGAACAGCCACAGCAGATACGTGGAAATGGTCACCACACCCGGCCGGGTGCGGGCCGGCGTGTTGTGGGAATCGACCATGATTCTCCTTCCCTAGATCGCGCTCACACCGTATCGAGATCGGGCCAGTCGGGCACGGCAGCGGACACCGACCCGCCGTGTCGGGTGCGGGTGACCGGGCCTGGACGGGCGCAGGTCGGCGGGCTAGTAGCCGCGCCACTCCGCGCGGGCGTACTCCAGCACGCGGGGCTGGAGCAGGGTGGAGGCCGGCACGTCGACGCGGCGGCGGTCGGCGGGAAAGGCCCCGGCGGCGGCCAGCGTCGCCGCGTCGAGGAAGTGCAGCGCCGGCGCGTCCGGCGGCAGGGCCAGGGTGGGCGCCGTCGCGCCGGGGGCGGCGAGCAGGAAGCCCCAGTCGCCGAAGGACGGCACGTCCACGTGGTACGGCGTGGTGGCGAAGCCCGCCTCGCGCAGCGACGCCTCGATCGACCAGTACGACCGGGGCGCGAAGTACGGCGAACCGGACTGCACGACCAGCCGGCCGCCCTCGGCCAGCACCGCCCGCACCAGCGCGTAGAACTCGACCGTGTAGAGCTTCGCGGTGGCCGTCTCGTCCGGGTCGGGCAGGTCCGCCACCACCGCGTCGAACCGGTCGGTGGCCGTACGCAGCCAGGCGAACGCGTCGGCGTGCACCACCCGCACCCGGGGGTCGTCGAGCGCCCCGCCGTTGAGCCGGCGCAGCTGCGGCTCGCTGCGGGCCAGCGCCACCACCGCCGGGTCCAGGTCCACCACGGTGACCCGCCGGACGTCGGGATAGCGCAGCAGCTCGCGTACGGCGAGGCCGTCCCCCGCGCCGAGCACCAGCACCTCGCCGCGCGGGCCGTTCACCACCGGATGCACCAGCGCCTCGTGGTAGCGGTACTCGTCGACGGAGCTGAACTGGAGGTCGCCGTTGAGGAAGAGCCGCAGGTCGGTGCCGGAGCGCCCGGTCTCGGCGACCGACCGGGTCAGCACGATCTCCTGGTAGCGGCTGCGCTCGGCGTGCACCACCGGGTCCCGGTAGAGCTGCTGGCGGGCGGTCAGCTCGAAGTCGTGCGCGGTCACCCACGCGTACCCGAGGCAGAGGAAGACCACGACGCTGCCGGCGCCGAGCGCGACGCGCGCCCGGTGGCTCAGCTCCCGCCGGAAGACCGTGCCGACGAGGGCGAGCCCGGCCACGGCGTTCACCGCGCCGACCACCAGCGCGCCCTTGAGCTGGCCGAACACGGGCAGCAGCAGGAACGGGAAGGCCAGCCCGCCGAGCAGCGCGCCGACGTAGTCGGCGGCGAACAGGTCGGCCACCGCGCTGCCGGCCGCCTGCTCCCGGATGCGCTGCAGCAGCACCATCAGCAGCGGAATCTCCGCGCCGATCAGCAGGCCGAGCACGAACGCGGTGGCGACCAGCGCCGGGCCGTAGAGGTCCAGCCAGGCGAATGCCGCGTAGAGGCCGAGCACGGAGAGCCCGCCGAGCAGGGCCAGCGCCAGCTCGATGGCGGCGAACGCGGCGGCGGCGCGCGGCTGCAACGGCTTGGCGGCGAGCGCGCCGACGCCCATCGCGAACACCATCACGCCCAGCACGATCGACGCCTGGCCGACCGTGTCCCCGATCAGGTAGCTGCCGAGGGCGACCAGGGCCAGCTCGTAGACCAGGCCGCAGGCGGCGCAGACGAAGACCGCGACGAGCACCGCCGCGCGGGACAGCCGCCACCGCGCGGGCGGTGCCGACGCGTCGACGGTCACCGGCGCTCCGGCGTACGCCCGGCGGGCTGCCGGGGAGCGGTCGACGCCGGACGCCCCTCAACCCGCCGGCCGAGCTGGCGATGGCGCTGCCAGAGGCCGATCGCGACGAACAGCGCGGTGAGCAGCAGCAGGCCGGCGACGCCCAGCAGGTAGCCCCAGCGGTCCCGCCACAGGTCGCTGCCGGCGTCGGGCAGCGCGGGCGGCGAGGTCGCCGGCGCCTCGGTGGCCGCCGGGGCGGGGCCGGCGATGCCCAGCTCGGCGACGAGCAACGGCAGGGTGACCGCGGCCCGGGTGACCGCCCAGCCCGGGTCGTCGAAGAGGACGTCTTCGGTGAGGCCGAACCGCTCCAACCTTTCCTCGATCTTCCGCTCAGCGCTGAGCACTTCCTCGATCCTCCACTTAGCGCTGAGGCCGATCGGCCCGCTGACGGAGAAGAAGGCATAGCCCGAGGAGTTACTGATCATCGGGGCGTAGTGGACATTCCCGTTGACCCGCACCCAGCGGGGGCAGGCCGGATTGTCCTCGACGGACACCCCGTCGCCGAGGTTGGAGCCGACACTGACGACATCGTCGTGCTGATCCTCGAGCTGCCAGCCGTAGCAGAAGCCCTGGCTCTGGGCGGCCCTCGCGAGGATCGCCACGGTGTCGGCCCGCTCGGTGGCGGTCGGCGGGGGGACCACGGTGCTGTCGTCGTAGTTCAACGCGCCCGCGACGCAGCAGCCCACGACCACCACCACGACGGTGGCGAGGATCGCCAGGCCCTTGCGGCGGTTGGCCCCGCCGGGCTTCTTCGCGCCCGTCATCAGCTGATCGCGGCGGCGATGATCGCGCCGGTGGCCAGGTGGACGACGGCGGAGACCCAGACCGCCGGGTGCGGCTGCGGGTCGACCAGGATCTCGCCGAGCTTGCCCGGGGTGGCCACGTCGAGCAGGAGGAAGGCCGCCGCCATGATGACCAGGCCCAGGATCCCGTACGCCGCCGCGCCGACGATGCCGAGCACGAAGTCGTCGGCGCTGGCGGCGATCGCGGCGACCACGATGACGCCGACGCCGGCCAGGTTGGAGGCGAGCAGCAGCGCGGCGTTGCGGTTGCGCTGCGCCCAGATCAGCTCGTGGAGCTTGCCGGGGGTGGCCACGTCGACGAGGGCGTAGCCGACGGCCATCAGGACGACACCGACCACGCCGTAGGCGAGCGTGACCAGCAGATCGGTGACCAGCGTCTGCAAGGGGGACTCCAGGATCTCGTCGGGTGAGGGGGGCTACTTGCCGCTGCCGGGGCCGCCGCCCCGGACGGTGCTGCCACGGCCCCAGCCCCAGTGGGAGCCGACCGTGGAGTGGTAGCGGGGATAGGCGGTGCTCATGCGCTCCAGCAGGATCACCGAGCCGGCGGCGATCGGCAGGATCACCACCGAGTCGTCGTCGTAGCGCAGGTACACGCCGCTGCCGTCGACGTACTGGTCGGCCGGCTGCCACGCGTCGGTGACCTCCTTCGCCACCTGACTCGGCGAGCGTGGCGAGGTGTAGGCGACAGCGTTGCGGCCGATGTCCCGGCTCGCCGCCCGCTTGTACTTGTCCTCCACGAAGCCGCGCGGGGAGAAGCTGCCGTAGAAGATGGCGAAGGCGGCGACCAGCGCGCCGATGACGGCGAACGCCACCCCCACCACGAACCAGCGTCGGTACGTCATCGCAGTGCCACCACCGTCTCGGTCAGGACCAGCTCGTTGGTCTGGGGGTACGCGTGCCAGGTGCGCCAGGCGAGGGTGCCGGCCGGCGGGTCGGGGCGCACCGACAGCGCGGTCACGGCGTCGGCGTCGCCGGGAAACACGCCCACCAGGGCGTACGGGTCGTCGGCCAGGTCGGCGCGGAGGGCGGCCACCTGCTCGCTCAGCCCCGCGCCGGCGGGCCGCAGCACGGTCGCCGTGAAGTGGTAACCGCTCGTCTCGTCCCGCACCGTGGCCGGCAGCTCGGGCGGGCGGCCGGGCAGGCAGGCGACCGTCTCGGTCAGCTCGGCGCCGGGGGCGCGCAGCACCACCTGGTGCGAGGCGCCGAGCAGGCGCAGCCGCAGCCGGACGCCGCCGGGCAGGTCGAGGTCGAGCACGTGCAGCGCCGGCAGTTCGCCGTCGCCGAGGGCCAGGCTGAGGTCGGCGGCGCTGGTGTCGACGTACGGGGCGTCGAGGGTGACCAGCATCAACCCACCTCGGACTGCGGGTAGATCATCACGTCGGCGCGGTGCAGCACCTCGCCCAGCGCCACCTCCCAGCCCGCCTCGCCGTACGCCTCGAAGGAGAGCCGGGCGCCGCCGGGCGCCTGGTAGTCGTGGTATCGCATGGTGCCGTTCGGGTCGAGGCCGGTGGTGCCGGTCGCGGTGTAGCGGGCCTGGCCGGACTCGTCCCAGTTGTAGCGGCGGCCGGCGAATTCGATCGTCGGCGCGCCCGGGGTGACGGTGGCGCCCGGCTCGGCGGCCCAGAGCACCAGCTCCAGCTCCGGGTCCTCCTCGACGGAGAGCCAGCGGCGCACGCCCGCCGCGTCGTCGAGCAGGTGCTCGGCCCAGCTCCAGCCGCCCTCGACGAGGCGGATCGAGCCGCGCACCGCGTACGACGTGCCGCGGATCTCGACGATGTCGCCGGGCTTCAGCCGGCGGGGGTCGCCGCGCAGCGCGTCGGCGTCCCGGTCGCGCAGCGGGTCGACCGGGCCGGTGGGGGCCTTCGGCCGGGACCTGGCCCGGCGCAGGGCCACCACGGCGACCACCACCCCGGCCACCCCGACCAGACAGCCCACCGTCGTCAGCAGGTACGCCACCGACCCGTCCACCGACCACCTCCCCAGGTACGTCGGCGGAGACGGTAACAACCCCGCGCACCTGGGGAAACCTGTTGTCGATCGGGTGAGGCGGCGACTACACGGCGTGCCGGCCCGGTGAGCGGCGGCTCAGCCGCCGGGTCGGCCGGTGGGACCGTGGGGCGGAGCCGGTCGGGCGTGCCGACCCGGCGAACGGCTCACGCTCCGGCGAGCCGCTCCGACGCGTACTCGCCGAGGGTGGCGCGCCCCATGACGCACCCGGCGAAGGTGCCGAACGCGGCCGACTCGCCGCGCAGCGCCGTCCAGGCCGCCCGGCCGGCCGCCGGGTCGACCCGCTCCAGCAGCGTGGCGGCGTAGACGCGGCCCGCCGGGCTGCCCTCGGCGAGCAGCCGGTCGAGGTGCGCGCGTACGCCCTCGGGGTCGTCGGCGAGCGCCGCCTCGACCCGCCGGTACGCCTCGGTCACCGGCAGCAGCGTGCCGGCGATCCCGACCCCGCCGAACGCCACCGTGTCGGCCCGCCGCAGCTCGTCGAGGGCCGCCGCGAGCTCCCCGCCCTTCCTCTTCCCCATCCCGAACATGCCCCACCACCTTCCCCGCCCACCCACCCCCCACCCCGTTGATCATGAAGTTGTTGCCCTGCACACCGGCGTGTCGGGCGACAACCTC
Source organism: Micromonospora citrea (assembly GCF_900090315.1). Lineage (NCBI taxonomy): Bacteria > Bacillati > Actinomycetota > Actinomycetes > Micromonosporales > Micromonosporaceae > Micromonospora > Micromonospora citrea. The sequence continues at coordinate 3,348,506 of NZ_FMHZ01000002.1, forward strand.
ATGATCAACGCGCTCAGGCGGGGGTGGGTGGGGTCAGGAGGTCGAGATTGTCAAAGCGTCCTTGGTGTCCGACAGGTCGACCCTGACCGTGTCGCCGTCGCGGACCTGACCGGCCAGGAGGGCCTTGGCGAGCTGGTCGCCGATCGCCGTCTGGACCAGGCGACGCAGCGGCCGGGCCCCGTAGATCGGGTCGTAGCCGTGCTCGGCGAGCCAGGTGCGGGCGGCGTCGCTGATCTCCAGCGCCAACCGGCGGTCGGCGAGACGGCGCCGCATCCGCGCCAGCTGGATGTCCACGATCGCCCGCAGGTCGTCGCCGCGCAGCGCGGCGAAGACCACGATGTCGTCGAGCCGGTTGAGGAACTCCGGCTTGAAGTGCGAGCGGACCACCGCGAGGACGCCCTCCCGGCGCTGCTCCTCGGCCAGCGTCAGGTCGCCGATCACCGACGAACCGAGGTTGGAGGTGAGGATCAGGATGGCGTTGCGGAAGTCCACCGTGCGGCCCTGGCCGTCGGTGAGCCGGCCGTCGTCGAGCACCTGGAGCAGGATGTCGAAGACGTCCGGGTGCGCCTTCTCGACCTCGTCCAGCAGGATCACCGAGTACGGCCGGCGGCGCACCGCCTCGGTGAGCTGGCCGCCCTCCTCGTAGCCGACGTAGCCGGGCGGGGCGCCGACCAGCCGGGCGACGGAGTGCTTCTCGCCGTACTCGCTCATGTCGATGCGGACCATGGCCCGCTCGTCGTCGAAGAGGAACTCGGCGAGGGCCTTGGCCAGCTCGGTCTTGCCGACGCCGGTCGGGCCGAGGAAGAGGAAGCTGCCGGTCGGGCGGTCCGGGTCGGCGACGCCCGCCCGGGCGCGGCGGACCGCGTCGGAGACGGCGGCGACGGCCTCGGCCTGGCCGACCACCCGGGCGCCCAGCGACTCCTCCATCCGCAGCAGCTTGGCGGTCTCGCCCTCCAGCAGCCGGCCGGCGGGGATGCCGGTCCAGGAGGCGACCACGGCGGCGATGTCGTCCGCGCCGACCTCCTCCTTGAGCATCGCGCCGTCGGCCTGGAGCCGGGCCAGCTCCTCCTCGGCCTGCCGCAGCTCGGCCTTCAGGGCGGGAATCCGGCCGTAGCGCAGCTCGGCGGCGCGCTCCAGCTCGCCGTCGCGCTCGGCCCGCTCGGCCTCGCCGCCGAGCCGCTCCAGCTCCTCCTTGGCGGTGGAGAGCTTGGTGATGTGGTCCTTCTCCAGCTTCCAGCGGTCCGACAGCGCGGTGAGCTGCTCGCGCTTGTCGGCCAGCTCCTTGCGCAGCCGTTCGAGGCGCTCGGCGGAGGCGGCGTCGGGCTCCTTGGCCAGCGCCATCTCCTCGATCTCCAGCCGGCGCACCGCCCGCTCGATCTCGTCCACCTCGACCGGCCGGGAGTCGATCTCCATCCGCAGCCGGGAGGCGGACTCGTCGACCAGGTCGATCGCCTTGTCCGGCAGGAAGCGGTCGGTGATGTAGCGGTCGGAGAGGGCGGCGGCGGCGACCAGGGCGGCGTCGGTGATGCGTACGCCGTGGTGCACCTCGTAGCGCTCCTTGAGCCCGCGCAGGATGCCGATGGTGTCCTCGATGGTCGGCTCGCCCACCAGCACCGGCTGGAAGCGGCGCTCCAGGGCCGGGTCCTTCTCGATGTGCTCGCGGTACTCGTCCAGCGTGGTCGCGCCGACCATGCGCAGCTCGCCGCGCGCCAGCATCGGCTTGAGCATGTTGCCGGCGTCCATCGAGCCCTCGCCCTTGCCGGCGCCGACGACGGTGTGCAGCTCGTCGAGGAAGGTGATGACCTGCCCGTCGGAGTTCTTGATCTCCTCCAGGACCGACTTGAGCCGCTCCTCGAACTGGCCCCGGTAGGACGCCCCGGCGACCATCGCGCCGAGGTCGAGGGAGACGAGCTTCTTGTCCCGCAGCGACTCCGGCACGTCGCCGGCGACGATCCGCTGGGCCAGGCCCTCCACGATCGCGGTCTTGCCGACGCCGGGCTCGCCGATCAGCACCGGGTTGTTCTTGGTACGCCGGGACAGCACCTGGATCACGCGGCGGATCTCCGAGTCCCGGCCGATGACCGGGTCGATCTTGCCGTCGCGGGCGCTGGCGGTGAGGTCGACGCCGTACTTCGCCAGGGCCTGGTAGGTCTGCTCCGGGTCGGCGGTGGTGACCCGCCGGTCCCCGCCGCGGACGGTCGGGAAGGCGGCGACCAGGTTCTCCTCGGTGGCACCGGCGTTCCTGAGGGCGACGGAGACCGCGCCGCCCACGCGGGCCAGGCCGGCGAGCAGGTGCTCGGTGGAGGTGTACTCGTCGCCGAGCGGGCGCGCGATCTGCTCGGCGGCCCCGATGGCGTTGACGAACTCGCGGGCCAGGGTCGGCTCGGCGATGCTGGAGCCACGCGCGGCGGGCAGGGCGTCGACCGAGCGCTGGGCGACCCGGCGCAGCTCGGCGGGGTCGGCCCCGACGGCGCGCAGCAGGCCGGCGGCCGTCGAACCCTCGGTGTCCAGCAGTGCCAGCAGCAGGTGCCAGGGCTCCACGGTGGCGTGACCGCGCTGGTTCGCCATCGCGACGGCACCGGTGATGGTCTCGCGGCTCTTGGTGGTGAGGCGTTCCGTGTTCATGGGCTCCCCCGGATCGGCGTGTCCACTGGGAAGGACACAACCAGAGTTGAGCCTATTCCGCTCAACCCTGGCCGTGTGAGCTGGATCACCCGGGACGCCGCCAGCGCCCGAACTCGCCGGCGGCGGGCGGCGGGCCGGGCAGCGGGGGATCGGTCGCGGCCAGCCCCGCCAGCAGCAACGCGAGCTGCCGGCGGCGCAGCTGCCCGGTGCGCTCCGGATCCGGTACGCGGATCGCCGCGCACCCCTCCAGCAGCAGCGCGACGTCGTGGACCACCACGTCGGGGCGGAGCCGGCCGGTGGCGTGCGCCCGCCCGACCAGCGCCTCGGTCAGCTCGCCGGCGCGGATGGCGTCCCGCCCCATCTCCTCGGTCGGCGTGAAGGTGCCGGCGAGGCGCACGGTCAGCGAGTGCACGTCGGCGTCCACAAGCCGCTCCAGGAAGCCGGCGAGGGCCGACCAGGCGTCCGGCTCCGCCAGCGCCTCCTCGGCCTCGGCGACGTACCGGCGCAGCCCGTCGTGGCACAGCCGCCGCAACAGGTCCTCCTTGCCGGCGTACCGCCGGTAGAGGGCGCTGATGCCGACGCCGGCGCGTTCGGCGACGGCGGCGATCGGCACCCGCGGATCGTCGAGGAAGACGGCGCGGGCCGCGTCGAGGATGACTTCGTCGTTGCGGGCGGCCTGGGCGCGGCGGCCCGCGAGCGGGCTGCGGGTCGGGTTCGGCATGTCGTCGAGGATAACAGCGGAACGGATCGTTCCGCTCTGCTACAGTGAAGCGGAACGAATCATTCTGTTCCGAAGGAGTCGCCATGACGGACCACGCCATCCGCCCGTACCGCGTCGAGATCCCGCAGGCCAAGCTCGACGACCTGGCGGACCGGCTGCGCCGGACGCTGTGGCCCACCGACGCGGCCGGGGTCGACGCGTCGTACGGCGTGACCAGCGAGCGGGTCCGAGCGCTGGCCACCTACTGGCTCGACAGGTTCGACTGGCGGGCGGTGGAGGCGCGGCTCAACAGCCACCCGCAGTTCGTCACCGAGATCGACGGCGAGCAGATCCACTTCCTGCACGTCCGCTCCTCGCGGGCGGACGCCGTCCCGCTGATCCTCACCCACGGCTGGCCCGGGACGGTCGTCGAGTTCCTCGACCTGATCGCCCCGCTCACCGAGCCCGAGGATCCGGCGGCGCCCGCGTTCCACCTGGTCGTGCCGTCGCTGCCCGGCTTCGGGTTCTCCGGGCCGACGCGCGGCACCGGCTGGGGCTGCCACCGCACCGCCCGCGCCTGGGTGGAGCTGATGGACCGCCTCGGCTACGAGCGGTACGGCGCCGTCGGCAACGACGCGGGCTCGATGATCTCGCCGGAGATGGGCCGGATCGCCCCGGAGCGGGTGCTCGGCGTGCACGTCACCCAGCTCTTCTCGATGCCCACGGGCGACCCGGCCGAGTTCGCCGGCCTCTCCGAGGACGACCAGGCGGCGCTCAAGCACCTCCAGTGGTTCTACGAGAACATGTTCTCCTTCAACGTCCTGCTCAGCCAGCAGCCGCAGACCCTGGCGTACGCGCTGTGCGACTCCCCGGTCGGGCTGCTCGCCTGGAACGCCCAGCTCTTCGGGGAGAGCCTGGACTTCGACTTCGTCCTGGCCAACGTGGCGATCTACTGGCTGACCGGGACGGCCGGCTCCGCCCTGCGGTTCTACTACGAGGACGCCCACGCCCCTCGGCAGGCGAGCGAGCCCACCACCGTTCCGATCGGGGTGGCCATGTTCGCCGGTGACTTCCAGTCGATCCGACGCTTCGCCGACCGGGACCACGGCAACATCGTCAGCTGGAACTCGTACGACCCGGGCCTGCCGGCCGGCGGCCCCCGCGACGCCGCCGGGCACTACGCCGCCCACCAGGCGACGGACCTCCTGGTCACCGACGTCCGGGGCTTCTTCGCCGGCCTGAGCTGACGCCGCCCCGCCCCTGATGCCCGCCCCGCCACCGGGGCGGGCATCGGCGTCCGGGCGTGCTCGCCGTCAGCGGCGACATCGACGCCGCCGAGGCGACCACGCGTCCCGCTCGACCGTCGACCTGGCGCCTGAGCGGGCGACGCGCGACGAGGCCCCGGCCCGACCCGACCGTCGGTGACGCGACGATGTCGCCACGCTGCGTGACCGAGGTCGACATTGGCACGCAGGAACTACAGCGCCGCCCCGCCGCCGGCGGCCCGGGCGTTCTGCCAGGTAACCGGGTTTCAGCGGGTCGTCGGGTAACAGATCATCGCCATCGCCGCGTTGACCGCCCGCGCCAATCCGCCGGATCATTTTCCCGCGGCTCGACGCTAATGGCGCTCACCGTCCGTCAGCAGCGTTGACCCATCGATAGTCGCCGACTAATTTTTCCTCGACGGAAGCGCGTTGGGCTTCCGCGAGGAGAATGCGGGGAAATCGAAAATGGCAGTTTCGCCAAAGGTCAAAGCGTCCCTCGTGACTGCGGCCACCGTCGGACTCGCGTTGGCGGCGACGCCGGCGAACGCGCTGGCGGCACCCAAGGCCGGCGGAGAGACGGCGACCGCGACGTCCACCACCGCGGCGACGAGCTCGTGCGGGACCGGCCGCGTCGAATCCATCGCCAACAACCTCCCCATCCGCGCCTGGGCTTCCCACAGCGCGCCCGTCATCACCTGGGCGCAGAAGGGCTACCAGTACAACTGCGATCAGTTCGACCCCTACACGCTCGGCGACCGGTACACCGCCTGCGGCGTGAGCAATGCCAATGGCTGGCTCTGGATCGCCTTCAACGACGGATCCTGGGGGTCGCCTACATGACCTGCCTCAAGGACGTGTAGGGCATTCTCGCGACTGACCGAGAACGCGACTGACGACGGGCTGTCTCCGGCCGACCAATAGGGTGGTCGGAGACAGCCCGCAACCAGAACACCAGCCTTCACCGCGCTTGAGCAAATTGCCTTACAACAGATTCGACCAGACCGTCGAGCAGACCCCACCAGTTCGTTGAGCAGACCCAATCGGAATAAGCCACAGTTGCCGCCCGAAGCAGCCCGTACGGGGATGATTCCGCACCAAGATCCCGTGCTGCGGGTAGGCGGTAGCCTTGTTCACGTGCGCGTACGTGTCGAACAGACCGCCCTGCCTGGCATCGGGGTCCGTCACGATCTGTTGACGGAGTCCGGTCGCCGCCTCGGCGTGGTCTCCCACCGCAATGGCCGCCGTGACCTCGTCCTGTACGACCCGGACGATCCCGACTCATGTCAGCACGACATACCGCTGACGGACGACGAGGCGGAGGCGCTCGCCGACATCCTCGGCGCGTCGCTGATGCTCGGTCAGCTGTCCGGGCTCCGTGAGCAGGCCGCCGGCCTGCTCACCGAGCAGATCGCCATTCCGGCCGGCTCGAAGTACGTCAACCGGAAGCTCGGGGACACGCAGGCACGTTCCCGCACGGGCGCCTCGATCGTGGCGGTCCTGCGCCAGGGCGAGGTGATCGTCTCGCCGGAGCCCTCCTTCCGCTTCGCCGCTGGTGACGTGGTCGTCGTGGTCGGGACCCGCAAGGGGCTCGACGGAGTGACCGCCATCCTCGCCGACAGCGACCCGGACGGCTGAGGCGCGGATGCACGAAACGACAACACTGCTCGTCGAAGTCGGCGCACTGCTCTTCCTGCTCGGCCTCCTCGGCCGGCTGAGCCGTCGTATCGGTCTCTCGCCCATCCCCCTCTATCTGCTCGCCGGGCTCGCGTTCGGGCACGGCGGCCTGCTCCCGCTCAACGCCAGCGAGGAGTTCTTCGCCGTCGGCGCCGAGATCGGCGTGATCCTGCTGCTGGTCATGCTCGGCCTGGAATACTCGGCCAACGAGCTGGTCGGCAACCTGCGCTCCGCGGCGCCGGCCGGCCTGATCGACGGGCTGCTCAACGCGCTGCCCGGGGCGGCGTTCGCGCTGCTGCTCGGCTGGGACTGGGTCGCCGCCCTGGTGCTCGCCGGCATCACCTGGGTCTCCTCCTCCGGCGTGATCGCCAAGGTCCTCGCCGACCTCGGCCGCCTCGGTAACCGGGAGACCCCGGTGATCCTCTCGGTCCTGGTGATCGAGGACCTGGCCATGGCGTTCTACCTGCCCCTGGTCACGGCCGTGCTCGCCGGCAGCGGCCTGCTCGGCGGCGGGATCGCGCTCGGTGTCGCGGTCGGCACCGTGCTGCTGGTGCTGGTGGTCGCCATCCGGTACGGCAACCTCATCTCCACCGCCATGTCGGCGAAGGACCCGGAGGCGCTGCTGCTCGGCGTGCTCGGGATGACGCTGCTGGTGGCGGGCATCGCGGCGAAGCTCCAGGTGTCGGCGGCGGTCGGCGCGTTCCTGGTCGGCATCGCGCTGTCCGGGCCGGTCGCGCACCACGCGACGGAGCTGCTGACCCCGCTGCGCGACCTCTTCGCGGCCGTCTTCTTCGTCTTCTTCGGCCTCGTGACGGATCCGCGGGACATCCCGCCGGTGCTGCTGCCCGCGCTCGCGCTGGCCGTGATCACCATGGCGACGAAGACGCTCACCGGCTACCTGGCCGCCCGCCGGGTCGGCATCGCCGAACCCGGTCGGTGGCGGACCGGCCTGGCGCTGGTGCCCCGGGGTGAGTTCTCCATCGTCATCGCCGGGCTCGCGGTGGCTGCCGGCAGCGTCGAGCCGAAACTGGCGGCGCTCGCCACGGCGTACGTGCTGATCACGGTCGTGACCGGGCCGATGCTGGCGCGGCTGCCCGACTTCGCGTGGTTCAAGCGCTGGCTGCGGCAGCGGGGCGCGGCCCAGCGCGCCCGCGCCGTGCCGGTGCAGGACTGACCGCCGTCGTCGTTCGGGCCGGGTCGACCGTACGGTCGGCCCGGCCCTCGGCCAACGGTTGTCGAATTGCTCCCTGCGGGGTCTATCGCCGGTCATCGCGACCGGGTTACCGTTTCGCCCCAGCAGCCAGAGCTCGCGGGTGGCGACGCCCCCGCGGACGAGAGCGGAAGGTTGGCCGGTGAGCGTGCAGGAGTCGACGTTCCACGGCTTCGCCAACCCCGTCGATCCGAGCCCCGCCGAGCTGCGGGCGTGGGCCTACCAGCCGGATTCGGTGCCGTTGACCTCCATGCCGCCGGACTGGGACCTGCTGGTCTCCGGGGACCGGTTGGTGGCAGTGCTCTTCGAACTCGCGATGGACCAGGCCTGCCCGGCCCGCCGGTTCGCGCTGCACTGCCTCTACATCTACGCCGCCGACGGCATCCGGACGAAGTTCCGCGCCCACCCGAAGCGACGCTTCCGCAAGCTGGTCGAGCAGGCCGAGCGCACCGGCGACGACCTGATGCGCACGTGGGCGCACAACAGCCGGGCGCTGCTGGCCCGGCCGGAGCTCTTCGTCTACCGGGACTGGTGCGAGGGCGGCCTGGTCCGGGAGAACCGCCGCATCGCCTGAGGTGGACGGAGGTGTGTCGGTTCCGCCCGGGCGCGGCCGACACCTGGCGACCGCCGGCGCGCCCGTTTCCCGCCGCGACCCCTCGCCCGCCGTCCGACGGTGGCAGGCCACGGGATGACTGCCCACGGCGAACGGGCCGGGACCCCCCGTGGGTCCCGGCCCGCACGTCGACGGATCGTCAGCGTTCCGGTCCACCCGGCTTCCGGTGCGCCTCGTCGCGCCCCTGGTCGACGCCGTGATCCACCTGGTCGGCGAACTCGCCGTTCTTGATCTTGTCCGTGAAGCGGCCTTCGGTGACCCGGTCGAACCTCTCCCGGACGCTCTTCGCCACCTTGTCGAGCCGGTCCTCCGTCTGCTCGGCAACCTTCTTCGCCGATTCCGTCATGGCTCCCCCTGCCATCGGAGTCCGGATTGAGGCGGTTCAACCTGATTAGTAGGTTAGCGGAACCGACGCCTTCCCCGCCGGGAAACCAGCAACCGCGGTCGGTGGAACGCCACGGGTGTCATCAGCCGACTGTGACGGCATGGCCTTCCACCGACCGCGCTGTGGCGCGCGTGGTGGCACGGCAGGCGCGCGGAGCGCGCCCGACCGAGGGTGGAAAGGCGACCGCGCCCGGCCACGCGAGGCGGCCGGGCGCGGTGCGGTGCGGTCAGCGCTCGGTGCGTCGGGGACGCCAGACCACCAGCGCGGTGGAGGTGCGGTTGGTGGGCACCAGGTCGCTGCCCGGAAAGCGGGCCAGCGCCTCCAGCTCGGCGATCCGGCGGTACGCGGCGTCCAGCTCCGCCTCCAGCCGGGCCACCCGCTGCTGCGCCTGCTCCAGCAGCCGCTCCAGCCCGATGATCCGCTTGACCCCGGCCAGGTTGATGCCGTCGTCCTGGCTGAGCCGCTGGACCTCGCGCAGCAGCACCACGTCCCGGACGCTGTAGCGGCGCCCGCCGCCGGCGGCCCGCCCCGGCTGGACCAGGCCCAGCCGGTCGTACTGGCGCAGGGTCTGCGGGTGCATCCCCGCCATCCGCGCCGCCACCGAGATCATCAGCACCTTGGCCTCGTAGGCAGGGTCACCCGAACCGACGAACTCGTCCGACATCCCGCTCACCTCCGCGTGCGCTCCACCGAGCCGACTGAACACCGGGTCAACTGAATCGACGTACCCGCGCGTCGAGATGTTCCCGGGCGGCCGGCGGGGTCTGCGCGGCGAAGGTCTCCAACGCCGTACGCGCCTCGTCGGACAGCCGTGCGGGCACCACCACGTCGAGCGTCACCAGCAGGTCGCCCGCCCGCCCGTCCCGGCGGACCACCCCCTTGCCCCGGGCCCGCAGGACCCGACCGCTCGGCGTGCCCGGCGGCACCCGCAGGGTCACCGCGCCGTCGAGGGTGGGCACCCGCAGGTCCGTGCCGAGCACCGCCTCCGCGAACGTGATCGGCACGGTCAGCGTGAGGTCGTCGCCCGTACGCCCGAACAGCTCGTCCGGCCGCACCTTCACGTGCACGAACAGGTCGCCTGCCGGGCCGCCTCGCGCGCCGGGCTCGCCCCGCCCGGCCAGCCGGATCTTCTGGCCGTCGGCCACCCCGGCCGGGAAGCGGACGTTCAGCGTGCGGGTCTTGGTGACCCCGCCGGTGCCCTGGCACTCGGGGCACTTCTCCTCGACGACCGTGCCGACGCCCTGACAGTTGCGGCACGGCTCGGAGAAGCTGAACGACCCCTGGTTGCGGGTGGTGACCCCGGCGCCGTGGCACACCTGGCAGGTGCGCGGCTGGGTGCCGGGCTTGGCCCCGTTGCCGTGGCAGGTGTCGCAGACGCCGGGGGCGCGCAGCGTCAGCGGGAGGGTCACCCCGCGTACGGCGTCGTCGAAGTCGAGGGCCACCTCGGCCTCGACGTCCCGGCCCCGGGCCGGGCCACGGGGCGCCGCCCCGCCGCCGGCGCCGCCACCGGAGAAGATCGAACTGAACAGGTCCTGGAAGCCGGCCCCGCCGAAGCGGCGGTCGCCGCCCCCGCCGGCCGCGCCCCCGAACAGGTCGGAGACGTCGAACGGCATGCCACCGGGCTGGCCGGCGCCACGGGCGTTGCGCCGGAACGCGCCCGAGCCGAACAGGGAACGCAACTCGTCGTACTCGCGGCGCTTGGCGTCGTCGCCGAGCACCGCGTACGCCTCCGAGGCGGCCTTGAAGCGCTCCTCGGCCTTCGGGTCACCGGGGTTGTGGTCCGGGTGCGAATCCCGGGCCAGCTTCCGGTACGCCTTCTTGATGTCGTCGGCGGAGGCGGCCTTGTCCACGCCCAGCACGGCGTAGAAGTCCTTCTCGATCCAGTCCTTGGAACTCACCGGTCCACCCCCTCCCTACCTGGGGACCGGCCGCCCCGCCCACCCGGTGGGGGTGGACGGGACGGCCCGGTCGTCGTCGCGCACTACTCCGGGTCGGCGACCGCGACCATCGCCGGTCGCAGCAGCCGCTCACCGACCTGGTAGCCCCGGCGCATCACCTGCACGCAGGTCGGCTCGGTGACGTCGGCCGAGGTCTGGTGGGCCACCGCCTCGTGCCGGGTCGGGTCGAACGGGTCGCCCTGCTCGCCGAACGCCGTCAGCCCGAACTTGCCGAGCGCCGTGGTGAGCTGCTCCGCCACCGTGCCGAACGGCCCGACCAGGTCGCCGTGCTCGCGGGCCCGGTCCAGGTCGTCCAGGATCGGCAGCAGCGCGGCGAGCACGGCACCGGTCGCCTGCTCGGTGACCAGGCCCTTGTCCCGGTCGACCCGCTTGCGGTAGTTGGCGTACTCCGCCGTCACCCGCTGCAGGTCCCGGGTCCGCTCGTCGAGATCCTTGCGCAGCGCCTCCAGTTCGGCGCCGAGCGCGGTCCCGCCGCCGTCGGCCGGCTGGGCCGGGGCGTCCACCACCGGCGGGCCGTCCACCGGGGTGGCCTCGACCTCGATCTCGTCGACCACGACCTCGGCCTCCTCGACCAGCCCCTCGGCCGGGGCGTCCGACCCGGCGTCGGCGGCGGCCGCGTCCGGCTCGCTGGTCTCGCTGATCTTGCGGTTGTTGCGGATGACGACCCGCGGCCCGTCGCCGGCCTGCTCGGCGGGCGCGGAGCCACCCGGCGTCGACCCGGTCGCACCCGGGTCGGCGGCTCGTGGCTTCTCCGTCATTGGGCTACCTCATCCCTCTGCCGTGGTTCCGTGTCCGGGACGGATCGTCACTTCTTGTCCTCGTCCACGATCTCCGCGTCGACCACGTCGTCCGCGCCACCGGCCGGACCGCCGGCCTGCGGACCACCGGTCGCCCCGGCGCCCGCGGCGCCCGGGCCGGCCTCGCCCGGCTGCTCGCCCTGCTGGTTGTAGAGCAGGGAGCCGGCCTGCTGGGAGACCTGCGCCAGCTTCTCGTGCGCCGACTTGATCTTCTCGATGTCCTGACCACCGAGCGCGCCGCGCAGCTCGCCGAGCGCCTCGTTGATCTGGTCACGGGACTCCGCCGGCAGCTTGTCGCCGCTCTCGGCCAGGAACTTCTCGGTCTGCCACTGGAGCGCCTCGGCCAGGTTGCGGGTCTCGGCCTCCTCGCGGCGGCGCTTGTCGTCCTCGGCGTGCTCCTCGGCGTCGCGGCGCATGCGCTCGATGTCGTCCTTCGGCAGCGAGGAGCCGCCGGTGATCGTCATCTTCTGCTCCTTGCCGGTACCGAGGTCCTTGGCGTGCACGTTCACGATGCCGTTGGCGTCGATGTCGAACGTGACCTCGATCTGCGGCACGCCGCGCGGCGCCGGCGGGAGGCCGGTCAGCTCGAAGGTGCCGAGCTTCTTGTTGTAGGCCGCGATCTCGCGCTCGCCCTGGAAGACCTGGATCAGCACCGACGGCTGGTTGTCGTCCGCCGTGGTGAAGACCTCGGAGCGCTTGGTCGGGATCGTGGTGTTGCGCTCGATCAGCTTGGTGAAGATGCCGCCCTTGGTCTCGATGCCCAGGCTCAGCGGGGTCACGTCGAGCAGCAGGACGTCCTTGACCTCGCCCTTGAGGACACCGGCCTGGAGGGCGGCGCCGACGGCGACGACCTCGTCCGGGTTGACGCCCTTGTTGGGCTCCTTGCCGGTGAGCTGCTTGACCAGGTCGGTCACGGCCGGCATCCGGGTCGAGCCGCCGACCAGGATGACGTGCTCGACGTCGGAGACCTTGATGCCGGCGTCCTTCACGGCCTGCTCGAACGGGCCCTTGCAGCGGTCCAGCAGGTCCTGCGTCATCCGCTGGAACTCGGCCCGGCTGAGCGTCACGTCCAGGTGCAGCGGGCCCGCCGCGCCGGCCGTGATGTACGGCAGGTTGATGTTGGTGGTGGTGGCGGCGGACAGCTCGATCTTGGCCTTCTCGGCCGCCTCGCGGAGCCGCTGCAGGGCCATCTTGTCCTGGGCCAGGTCGATGCCGTGCTCGCCCCGGAAGGTCTTCACCAGGTGGTCGATGATCCGCTGGTCCCAGTCGTCGCCACCGAGGTTGTTGTCACCGCTGGTCGACTTGACCTCGATGACGCCCTCGGCCAGCTCCAGCAGCGACACGTCGAAGGTGCCGCCACCGAGGTCGAAGACCAGGACGGTCTGCTCCTTGGAGCCCTTGTCCAGCCCGTACGCGAGGGCCGCCGCGGTCGGCTCGTTCACGATCCGCAGCACGTTGAAGCCGGCGATCTCACCGGCCTCCTTGGTGGCCTGGCGCTGACCGTCGTTGAAGTAGGCCGGGACGGTGATCACCGCGTCGGTGATCTGCTCGCCCAGGTACGCCTCGGCGTCCCGCTTGAGCTTCATCAGCGTGCGGGCCGAGATCTCCTGCGGGGTGTACTTCTTGCCGTCGATGTCGACGGACCAGTTGGTGCCGATCTCCCGCTTGACCGAGCGGATCGTCCGGTCCGGGTTGGTCACCGCCTGGCGCTTGGCGACCTCACCGACGAGCACCTCGCCGTTGCGGGCGAACGCGACGATCGACGGGGTCGTCCGCGAGCCCTCAGCGTTGGCGATGACGGTGGGCTCACCGCCCTCCAGGACGCTGACGCAGGAGTTCGTCGTGCCGAGGTCGATACCGACCGCACGTGCCATCTTCGCTTCCTCGCTTCGTGACGTTGTGAGCCGCCCGCGGGCGTCGCCCGGAGCCGCTCGGCGGGCGTCGCCCGCAGCGACCCCACCACAAGTTGAGTGAACTTGACTCAATAGTGCCACGCCCCCGGGAATCGTCAAGTCGAGGTTGAGCCGACCCGACGCAAGTCACGGTTGCTACCGATCGGTTGTCTTCCCTTGCGTCGGTCGGGCACGCTTTAGCGGTGACGACGCACGGCGATTCCGCCACCCAGGCCGGCGCGCCCACCGTCGCAGCCCGCACCGGCCCCACGGACGCCGGGGAGGACCGGCCCGCCACCACCGGGGACGACAGCCTCCCCGCCGCACTGGCCGGCCTGCGCGCCGCGATCGGGGCCGCCCGGTTCCCGCTGGCGCTGCCCTCCGCCGAGCCCGCCCGACGGGCCGCCGGAAGCCTCACCGACCAGCTCGACGACTACCTGCTCCCCCGGCTGCGCCGGCTCGACGCGCCGCTGCTCGTGGTGGTCGGCGGGTCCACCGGCGCGGGCAAGTCCACCCTCGTCAACAGCCTGGTGCAGGCGCGGGTGAGCGCCGCCGGGGTGCTGCGGCCCACCACCCGTTCCCCGGTGCTGGTGTGCAGCCCCGCCGACTCCGGCTGGTTCCGCCAGGGTGAGCTGCTGCCGGGCCTCACCCGCACCAACGAGCCCAGCGAGGACCCGCGCACCCTGCAACTGGTCACCGCCCCGGCCCTGCCGCCCGGGCTGGCCTTCCTCGACGCCCCCGACATCGACTCGGTGGTCGGCGCCAACCGGGCGCTGGCCGGCCAGCTCCTGGCGGCGGCGGACCTGTGGCTCTTCGTCACCACCGCCGCCCGCTACGCCGACGCGGTCCCCTGGGAACTGCTGCGCAGCGCCCGGGCCCGGGGCGCGGTGATCGCCATGGTGCTCGACCGGGTGCCCCCGGAGGCGGCCGACGAGGTCGCCGCCCACCTGTCGGAGATGCTCGCCGCGCAGGATCTCGGCGCGGCCCCGCTGTTCGTGCTGCCCGAGACCTGGGTCGACGGGCAGGGCCTGCTGCCCGACCGGGTCACCGCGCCGCTGGCCGCCTGGTTCGCCCGGCTGGCCGCCGACGCCGACGCCCGGGCGGCCGTGGTCCGGCAGACCCTCGACGGGGCGCTCGCCGCGCTCCACCCGGCGGCCGAGGAGCTGGCCGACGCCGCGGAGGAGCAGGTGACCGCCGCCGACGCGCTCGACGAGCGGGTGCGGGCCGCCTACCGGGGGGCGCACCGGACCGTCGAGCAGGGGCTGCGGGACGGCCGGCTGCTCCGGGGCGAGGTGCTCGCCCGTTGGCAGGAGTTCGTCGGCACCGGCGAGTTCTTCCGCACCCTGGAGGCCCGGATCGGGCGGCTCCGCGACCGGGTGGTGGCCGCCGTCACCGGTCGGCCCGCGCCCGCGTCCGAGCTGCGCGAGGCGATCGAGTCCCAGCTCGTGACCCTGCTGCGGGGCGTCGCCGCCGAGGCGGCGGAGAACGCGTACACCGGGTGGAAGGCGCATCCGGCCGGGGCGGCGCTGCTCGAACCGGGGCTCGCCCATCCCGCCGCCGACCTGCCCGAACGCGCCGAACGCCTGGTCCGGGAGTGGCAGCGCGGCGTGCTGGAGCTGGTCCGCGCCGAGGGCGGCGACCGGCGCTTCGTGGCCCGCACGGCCGCGTACGCGGTGAACGCCACCGGGCTCGCCGTCATGATCGCGGTGTTCGCCTCGACGGCGTTCATCCCCACCGGGCTGGAGGTCGCCACCGGGGCCGGCACGACCGTCGCCGCGCAGACCGTGCTCCAGGCGATCTTCGGCGACCAGGCCGTGCGTACGCTCGCCGCCAAGGCCCGGGCCGACCTGTTGGAGCGGGTGCGGGCGCTGCTGGACGACGAGGCCGCCCGCTACCTCGCCCGGACGGCGGAGGCCCGGCCCGCCGCGGACACCGCCGAGGACCTGCGCCGGGCCGCCAACCAGGTGGAGATCGCCCGGCACCGCAGCGGCCTCGCCGACGCGGACGCCGCGAGCCTCCCCGGCACCGAGGGCGGAGAGCGATGACGAACATCGTCGGGCGGATGCGCGAGGCGTTCCGTGGCGACCGGCGGGTCGACGCCGACGCGCTGATCGGCCGCCTCGACGCCGTACGCCGCTTCCTCGCGGTCGTCGACGGCCACCTGCCGGATTCGCAGTTCGTGCCGGCACACACCCTGGTCGAGCGGGCCGGCACCCGGCTGGCGCTCTCCCGCGACCACACCGTGGTGGCCCTGGCCGGCGCGACCGGCAGCGGCAAGTCGAGCCTGTTCAACGCGCTCGCCCGGATGGAGCTGTCCCCGGTCGGGGTGCGCCGCCCCACCACCGGCGTCACCCACGCCTGCGTCTGGGGGCCGCTCGACGGCGGCAACCGGCTGCTCGACTGGGTCGGCGTGCTGCCCCGGCACCGGTTCGTGCGGGAGAGCGTGCTCGACGGCGACGACGAGTCCGCTCTGCACGGGCTGATCCTGCTCGACCTGCCCGACTTCGACTCGGTGCAGCGGTCCCACCGGCTGGAGGTGGACCGGCTGCTCGGCCTCGTCGACCTGGTGGTGTGGGTGGTCGACCCGCAGAAGTACGCCGACCGCGTCATCCACACCAGCTACCTCCGCGAGTTCCACCGGCACCGCGACGTCACCCTGGTCGTGCTCAACCAGGCCGACCGGCTGCCCCCGGCCGAGCTGCCCCGCGTGCTGGCCGACCTGCGCCGGCTGCTCGACTCCGACGGCCTGGCCGGCGTGCCCCTGCTGGCCACCACCGCCGTGGACCCGGCGGGCATGCTCGGGCTGCGGGAGGCGCTGGAACGGACGGTGGCCGAGCGGCAGGCCGCGCTGCGCCGACTCCAGGGCGACGTGGACACCGTGGTCGCGGGGCTCGACGAGCTGGTGGGGGCCGCCTCGCCGCCCGCCGGGCCGGACGACGCCGCCGTCGCCGACCTGCACCGGGCGCTGGCCGGCGCGGCCGGGGTGCCGGCCGTCGCCGAGGCGGTCGAGCAGGCGTACCGGCACCGTGGCGGCGCGGCCACCGGCTGGCCGCTGGTCCGGGGCTGGCGCCGCCTGCGGCCCGACCCGCTGCGCCGCCTGCACCTGCCCGGCCCGGCCGGCGAGCGGGACGAGCCGGCGGAGAGCCTGGTCGCCGCGACCTCGGTGCCCGACCCCACCGCCGCCCAGCGCTCCGCGCTCGGCCTGGCGATCCGGTCGGTGGCCGACCGGGCGGGCGCGGACCTGCCCGCCTCCTGGCCGGCCGCGGTCACCGCCGCCGCCCGGTCCCGCCTCGGCGACCTGCCGGACGCGCTGGACCGCGCGGTCGCCGGCACCGACCTCGGCATGGACCGGCGGCCGATCTGGTGGCGGATCGTCGGCGGCCTCCAGTGGCTGGTGACCCTGGCCGCGCTGGCCGGGCTCGGGTGGCTGGCGCTCGGCTACGCGCTGCGCGCGCTGGGCCTGCCCGCGTTGGACAACCCGACCGTGGGCGAGGTGCCGCTGCCCACCCTGCTGCTCCTCGGCGGCCTGCTCGCCGGGCTGCTGGTGGCGGCCGTGACCAGGCCGGTCGTCCGGTGGGCGGCCCGCCGCGCCCGCCGCCGCGCGCGACGACGGCTCACCGACGCGGTGACGGCGGTCGGCGAGGAGCACGTGCTGGCCCCGGTGCGGGCGGTGCTCGCCTCCTACGCCGAGGCCCGGGCGGCCCTGCGGGACGCCGCCGGCGACTGAGGCGGGGCAACCCCGCCCCGCGCTGCCGCGTCCCGGGGCGGCCGGCCGCCCGGCGCGCGGGCGGGCGCCGCGACGCGGGGCGGCGCTCCGGGTCGCTCGTACCGTCCGGAGGCGGGCGGCGGCGTAGGGTCGGTGGATGGGAACGCCTCAGACCCCGTACGACGCGGTGCTGCACGCCGCCCGTGACGTGGCCAAGCTGGAGAACGCCCTCGACGCGGAGATGCTCGGCGCGGCCCTGCTCGGCAGCGTCTACGCGGTCGCGGAGACCGACCGCGACGCCGCCGTCCGGGACTTCGTGACCGGCTTCCTGGCCGCCACCTCGCGCCGCCGCTCGGCCGCCGCGACCACCATCCGCCCGGTCTTCGCCGCGCTGGTGCCCGACGCCGACGGCGCCGCCCGGGTCCGTCCCGGAGCCACCGCCCCCGACTGGGCCGCCCACCTCGGGCGGGTGCACCTCACCGGCTGCTGGTCCTACGGCGACGTGTACGGCGACCAGACCTCCTACCTCGCGACCTTCGCGTACGACGATCCGGCCGGCGGGCCGGCGCACGCGGTGGTGACGCTGCTCGACCACAACATCGGCATCACCAAGGACGTCTTCGTCGGCGGGCCGCCCGAGCGGATCCTCGACCAGGTGCGGCAGATGTGCGCCGGGGACGAGCTGACCTGGTTCCGCGAGGAGGAGCCGGCGCGGATGCACGCCGAGGTGGGCCGGCATCTGGCGATCACCGACGGGATGGGCGAGCTGCCCGGGGAGGGCTCGCTGGCCACCGACCGCGCCCTGCTCGGCGCCCGGCTGGCCCGGCTGCCCCACCCCACCCGCAGCGTGCCCGCGCCCGCCGCCGAGCCGCTCACCGCCGCCGAGCGTACGGAGCTGATCCGCCGGTTCCTCGCCTCGCCCGAGGCGACCCGGTTCGGCCTGGACGCCGTCGACGGGGCTGAGCTGGCCTCGCTGCACTTCTGCCTGAGCCTGCTGCTGGACCACGCGGCCAGCTTCCCGGACGCCGACCCGATGCGGTGGAGCCCGACCGTGGCGGGGCTGTTCCTGCTCGACTGGGTGCACCGGCGGGCGGTGCTGGACATGGACGACGCCGCCCTGCTGCCCCGGGTGCTGCGGTCCTGGGCCGCGTACGCCGCCCGCAAGCGCGGGCTGCCCGAGCGGGCGGCGGCGCAGACCGACACGGCGATCGAGGAGATGGTGCCGGAGTTCGCCCGCCTCTACAGCACGGGCGAGCGGCGCAGCCCCGCCACCGCCGCCGTGGCCCAGTTGATGGCCGACGGCGTCGACCCGGACGACCCGGCCGCCCTGGACGCCTGGATCGAGGCCAACCGGCACCGCCTGGCCGACGACGGCGCCTGACGGTTCCCGCGCTCCGGGCGCCCCTGACGTACTCCGTCAGGGGCGCCCGGAGTGTCACAGGGCCGAGCCGCCGGTGGCGTCGACGACCTGGCCGGTGACCCAGCGGGCCTGTTCCGAGGCGAGGAACCGCACCACGTCGGCCACGTCGTCGACGGTGCCGACCCGGTTGAACACCGACAGCGCGGCGGCCGACTCCCGGGCGTCGCCCTGGAGCCAGCCGGCGTTCATGTCGGTGTCGATGATGCCGGGCATCACGGCGTTGACGGTGATGCCGCGGGCGGCCAGGGTCGGGGCGAGGGCCAGCGTCAGCGCGTTCAGCGCCGCCTTCGTCGCCGAGTAGACGGGATGCGTCGGGGCGGCGATCCGGGTGTAGCCCGTCGAGATGTTGACCACCCGCCCGCCGTCGCGCATGTGTGGCCACAGCGCCTGGGTGAGGAAGAGCGGGACGGTGAGGTTGATCTCCACCGTCCGCCGGTAGGTCGCCTCGTCGATCGAGCCCAGCCGCTGGGACTCGGCGATGCCGGCGTTGTTGACCAGGACGTCGATCTCGCGGCGCCCGACGGCCTGCTCGACCTGGTCGAGGAACGCCGTGGCGAGCCGCTCGGCCGCGGTCGCGCCGTCCGCGTCGAAGCCGGCCTGGACCAGCACCGGCACCGCGCCGGAGCGGCGGACCAGCTCCGCGGTCTGCCGGGCGGCGGCCTCGTCGCGCGTGTAGTGGACCCCGACCACCTCCGCGCCCGCGTCCGCCAGCGCCACCGCGATGGCCCGACCGATCCCCCGCGAACTGCCCGTCACCAGCACCGATCGCCCCATGACCCCTCCTTTTGTAGCAGTCACTACAGAAACTGGCGACTACTATAGTGGTCGCTATGAAAAGCGGGAAGCGGGGGCCGGGCCGACCCCGGTCCTTCGACCAGGAGCAGGTCCTGGAGCAGGCCACCCAGGTGTTCTGGGCGCACGGCTACGAGGGCGCCAGCCTCGCGATGCTGCAGGCCGCCACGGGCCTGAACCCGCCGAGCATCTACCACGCGTTCGGCTCGAAGGCCGGGTTGTACTCGGCCTGCCTCGACCACTACGTCTCGAACGTCCGGCAGCAGACGAACGCCGCGCTCACCCGGGAGGTCGCCGACCGCGCCGGGCTGGCGGAGTTCCTCCTCAGCGCGGCACGGCAGTTCACCGACGCCGGATGCCCGGGTGGGTGCATGATCTCCACGGCGGCGCTCGA
This sequence comes from Micromonospora citrea, assembly GCF_900090315.1. Taxonomy (NCBI): domain Bacteria; kingdom Bacillati; phylum Actinomycetota; class Actinomycetes; order Micromonosporales; family Micromonosporaceae; genus Micromonospora; species Micromonospora citrea. The sequence continues at coordinate 3,367,937 of NZ_FMHZ01000002.1, forward strand.
ACTGCCACCACAGTCGGACCCCGTCGCCCGCGCCGTCGCCGGCCGGCGCGACACGACCCTGGGGCTCCTCACCGACTACTTCCGGCGCGCCCAGGCCGCGGGCAACCTCGACACCGGAGCCGACCCGCGGGCGCTCAGCCGGTACTTCGGCGCGATCATCCAGGGCATGTCGGTGCAGGCCCGCGACGGCGCCACGGCGGACGAGCTGACGGCCGTGGCCCACATCGCGCTCACCGCCTGGCAGGAGCCGTCCGCGGCCCGCCGGTAGCGGTCGACCTCCCGCCCCTCAGGCCCGGCCGCCGATGCCGACTCGGCGGCGGCGTCGGCTCGGCGGCGGTGCTGGCTTCGCGGCGGCGTCTGCCTGGCCGGTGCGGACGGCACCGCCGCCCGGCCGATCAGTCGAGGCAGAACTCGTTGCCCTCCGGATCGGCCAGCACGATGTGCCCGGCGTCGAGCGGCGGCGCGGGCTCGAAGCGGCCGAGCCGGGTGGCGCCACGGGAGACGAGCCGCTCGGCCTCCGCCTCCAGGGCCGCCATCCGCGCGTCGCCCGTCAGCCCGGGAGCGGCCCGCACATCGAGGTGTACGCGGTTCTTCGCCCGCTTGCCCTCCGGCACCCGCTGGAAGAACAGCCGGGGCCCCGTACCCTCGGGATCGAGCACCGCCGAGGCGTCGTTGCGGCGCTCGGGCGGCACACCCATCGCCTCCAGCGCCTCATCCCACGACTCGAAACCCGAGGGCGGGCCCTGCACCCGGTAGCCGAGAGCATCGGCCCAGAAGGCGGCCAGCGCGGCCGGGTCGGCGCAGTCGAACGTGATCTGGACGTCGCGGGCCATCTCAGCTCGCCTCCCGTCGGTGGGTGTGCAGGTAGAGATCGCGGAGCAGGCACACCTCGGCCAGGTGGTGGATCAGCTCGCGGTTGACGTGCAGCACCAGCGCCGCCAGCGGACGCTCGGCGTACGGCCCCTCCGCCGCTCCGCACGGGCGGGACAGGCCGGATTCGCCCAGGGACTCGACCCCGGCCAGCCAGGTGGCGTACTCCGCGTCGAGCTGGGCCAGCGCCCCGGCCGCGGTCGCGGCGTACTCGAAGGACCCGTAGTCGGCGGGTGCGCGACCGAAGTGCGCGGCGTTGCGGGCCGCGAGCACGCCGACGATCACGTGCCCGAGTCGCCAGGCGATCGTCGTGAGCGGCGGCGGGTCGGGTTGCGGCACCGCGAAGTCGATGGTCATCGCGCCGGACCCGACCCGCAGCGGCGCGGTGCCGGTGCCGCGCGGGCGCACGCTCCAGCAGCCGGGCACCGGCTCCCAGAGGTACTCGTCGTCGGTGAGACCGTCGAGACGGGCGCGGAGCTGGTTGGTCCAGTGCCAGGTGAGCTGCTCGCGGAGCAGCGGGTTCCAGGGCTGGTCGGTCATGGACACATCCTCCCGAAGATAGCGGACAGGATCGTTCCGCGATCTGTGGAACGCTGACCGCATGACCGTCGAGGCGACGACCGAGCGGGTCCTGCGGCTGCTGATGTTGCTGCAGCGCCGGCCGTCCTGGACCGCCGCCGCGCTCGCCGCCGAACTGGGGGTCACCGACCGCTCCGTACGCCGCGACGTGGAACGGCTGCGCGCGCTCGGCTACCCCGTGCACGCGACGGCGGGCGTCGGGGGCGGCTACCAGCTCGGCGCCGGCACCCGGCTGCCGCCGCTGCTCCTCGACGACGAGGAGGCGATCGCGACGGCGGTCTCCCTGCGACTGGCGTCGGGCGGCACGGTCGCCGGGGCTGGCGAGGCGGCACTGCGGGCGCTCGCGAAGCTCGACCAGGTGATGCCGTCCCGGCTGCGCGCCGAGGTGCGGGCCGTGCACGACGCCACCGAGACCCTCGTCGGCCCCGGTGTCGAGATCGACGCCGAGCTGCTGGTGACGCTGGCACGGGCCTGCCGCGACGCCGTACGGGTGCGGTTCCGGTACGCCGGCCGCGACGGCGGGGAGCACGAGCGCACGGTCGAGCCGGTACGGATGGTCACCACCGGCCGCCGCTGGTACCTGATGGCCTGGGACGTCGACCGCGCCGACTGGCGCACGTTCCGGCTGGACCGGATGCGCGCGGTGACGGCGACGACCTGGCGGTTCCGGGCGAGGGAGCATCCCGATCCGGTGGCCCACGTGCAGCGGTCCGTCACCGAGGCGCCCTACCGGCATCTCGCCCGGGTGCGGTTGCGCGCCCGGGCCGACCGGGTGCGGGAACTGGTGCCACCGCAGGTGGGGCGGGTCGAGGAGGACAGCGACGGGTGGTGCGTGCTCGTCGTCGGCGGGGAAGACCTGGACTCGCTCGCCGTGCACGTGGCGCGGCTCGGCTTCGAGGCGGTGGTGCTGGAGCCCCCGGAGCTGCGGGAGGCCACCACCCGGCTCGCCCGCCGCCTCGCGGCGATGGCCGGGACCGACTGACCCGGCCGGGCCCGCCACACCGCACACACCCCCTCGACCCACCGACGGGCGGCTCAGCCCAGGACGGCGAAGACGAACCCCGCGACCAGGGCGCCGAGCAGGCCGCCCGCGAGCACCTGGGGCACCGTGTGGTCGCGCAGGCGGACCCGGGACCAACCGACGAGCACGAGCAGCGGCGCGGTCGCCAGCAACGCCGCCCCGAACGTCGACACCAGCACGACGACCGTGCCGGCGGCGACCGCCGAGTGGATCGACATCTTCCACCAGTGGCTCACCGCCACGGCGACCACCAGACCGACCAGGCCGGCGGCGGCCAGGGCCAGCACCGGGCGGGGCGCCCCGAGCACCGCGAGCAGGGCCAGACCGGCGGCCACCGAGCAGAGCCCGAACAGCAGCGGGACGCGGCGCTGCTCGCGGACCCCCACGTGGTGGTCGGTGAACCGGCCCCGACGCACCCCGCCGACGATGTACGCGAACGGGATGCCGCTGACGAAGAGCGTGGCGAGCAGCCCCCAGGCCAGCCCGTGGACGCCCCGCGCGCTGTGCCAGCCGACCGCCACGGTCAGCAGGGAGACCAGCACCGCCGGGGCGGTCAGCTCGGTGACGAGCCGGGCGATCCGCAGCGTACGTCCGGGGCGTGGCACGGCTGTCGGGCCGGTCGAGGGTCCTGTGCCCGTGCCGCCCGCTCCGCTCAGCGTCCCGCCTCTGCTCCGCCCCGGGCCGTCGCCCGGAGCCACCCCGGCCATCCACCGGCGACCCGGCCGGACCGCGCCCGGTGCCTGATTCCGCCGCCGACCGTCACCGTACCCGCGCGACCGGTCGTCCCGACGAGCATCCGTGCTGCCGGGGCCGCGACGTGCGGCTCGTCCGGTCCGACAGGTTCCTCGGCAGCGGTCCGGTCATCCTCCGACAACGTCGATCACCATGATCCGGCCAGGCAGCCGCCCACCGCCGAGGATCCCAGTTCCTACTTTCGTCAGGGGTGGTGGGGGCACTTGGTCGGATAATTTCGCGGCACAGGATTCCTAGCGTTTCGCCCATGAAACGAAAGCACCTGAGCTGGGCGCTGTTGCCGCTCCTCCTCACCCTTGTCGTGACCCCTGGCGCAACTGCCAACGCGGCCGTCGAGCCCTCTGCTGCGGCGATCGACGCGTACGTCGCCAGGGCCATGGAGGCCAAGGCGCTACCGGGTATCTCGGTCGTGGTGACCCACGGGGGGAAGGTCGTGCACGCCGGCGGGTACGGGCACGATTCGGCGGGCGATCCCGTCACCGAGCGCACCCCGATGCGGGTCGCCTCGGTCAGTAAGTCCTTCACGGCCATGGCGGTCATGACGCTGGTCGACGAGGGCAGGATCGCGCTGGACGAGCCGGTCGCGCAGCAGTTGCCCGACTTTCGCATGGCCGATCCCCGGGCTGGCAGGATCACGGTGCGGCATCTGCTGAACCAGACGTCGGGCCTGTCCGACGGCAGGGTCGACCTTCGCGCGGCGGAATCCGCGACGGATCTCGCCAGCTACGTGGCTGCGCTGCGGTCTGGCGCCGTGGCCGCCGACCCGGGCACCCGCTGGGCGTACTGCAACGCGAACTACGAGGTGGCGGCCAGGCTCGTCGAGGTCGCCAGCGGCGTGAGCTTCGGTGAGTACCTGGAACAGCGCGTCTTCGGGCCGCTCGGGATGACCGACAGCGCCGTCGGGGACCAGACGGTCAAGCCGGCCAAGGGGTTCAACTCGCTGTTCGGAGTGTGGGTGTCGCGGCCGGAGCTACGCGACTTCGAATACGCCAGTGGTGCGGGTGGCGTCGTCACGAACGCGGCCGACATGGGTCAGTGGTTGATCAGCCAGACCGGCGGCGGCACCCAGCTGGTGCGCCCGGAAAGCCTCGCGACCATGCACACCGCCTCGAAGGTGCGCGACTACGGCATGGGTTGGGGGCGCGAGACCGTGCACGGCGCCGAACTGCTCGTGCATTCCGGCAACCTGTTCACCTACAGCGCCGTCGAGGCGATCGACCCGGCGACGGGGTACGGGTTCGCCGTGATGGCGAACAGCGCCGGCCTCTACGACGACACCTACGAGGTGTTGACCGGCCTGGTCGCGTTGAGCCAGGGCCGGACCCCGGAGTCGCCGGGCGGGCAGCGACAGCTGGTCGAACTGGCGCTGGGCCTGATCGTGCTGGCAGCGGTGGGTCTGGGCGTGCTCGGCACGCTGCGCTCGCGGCGCTGGGCGGGCCGGCACACCGGGCGTCCGGCCTGGCGCATCGGGCTGCGACTGGTCCCGGCGCTGCTGCCGCTGGTGCTGTTCGTCCTGTACCCGGAACTGGTCTCGTTCCTCATGAACGGCCGGACGGTCACCTGGGCACAGGTGACGTACGCGGCCGCGCCGCTGACGCTGGCGTTGGCCGTCGCGGCCCTGGCGGGTGTCGTCACCAGCGTGATGCGGCTACGCGGGCTGCGATCGGTAGCCTCGGCCCGGTGAGCAACCGTGCCATGTTGGCGGCGATCGCGGGCGTCGGCGTCGTCAACGGCCTGCACATCGACCATGTGCCGACGTGGCGACAGCTGCTCTTCGTCGTGCTGGCCGTCGCCGCCTATCTGCACGGACGGTACCGGCCGGCGCGGCACGACTGGGTGCTGCTGACGGCTGCCGCGGTCCCGGCAGTGGTCCACCTCGTACCCGACGTCTGGCGTGGTGCCGGAGCGCTGATGGCCCTCGGCCTGTTCGTGGTGCTGCCGTGGCTGGCCGGTCGCTTCCGGCGGCAGCAGGCCGAACTGGTGTCCGCCGGCCGGGAACGGGTCGCCCGGTTGGAGCGCGAGCAGGAACTGGTCGCGGAGCACGCCAGGCTCCGCGAACGGGCCCGCATCGCCGCCGACATGCACGACTCGCTCGGCCACGAACTGGCGTTGATCGCGCTGCGGGCCGGAGCCCTCGAGCTGGCCACCGGCATGACGAAACCGAACCAGGAGGCCGCGGCGGCGCTGCGGGCCTCCGCGGTCACCGCGACCGACCGGCTCCGTCGTACGGTGGGAATGCTGCGGGAGGCGGCGAGCACCTCGACCGAACCACCGGATGAGAGCGTCGAGGACCTGGTGGAACGTGCGCGTGCGGCCGGGATGACGGTCGACCTCCGTCACGAGGGACAGCGGGCGGCGTTGGCGCCGACAGTGGACCGGGCCGTGCATCGGGTGGTGCAGGAGTCGCTGACCAACGCCGCCCGGCACGCACCCGGCGCCGACGTGGTCGTCCAGGTCCGGCAGACTGCCGACGAGGTGTCTGTGACGGTCCAGGACCGAGGGGTTCACGCCCCTCCCGCACCGTCGAGGGGTGGTAGTGGTTTGGCAGGTCTGCGCGAGCGGGTGCGGCTGCTCGGCGGCACGTTGCACGCCGAGCCGTCGGACGGCGGGTTCGCCGTGACGGCACGAATCCCGCACCGCCGCACCGACGGCGAGGCACGTCGGTGATCCGGGTCCTGCTGGCAGACGACGAGGCCATGATCCGGGCAGGGATACGATCGATCCTGGCCACCGACCCCGACATCGAGGTGGTCGCCGAAGCCACCGACGGCCGCGAGGCGGTCGAGCTGGTACGCGCCCACCGGCCGGACGTCGCGCTCCTCGACATCCGCATGCCCCGCCTGGACGGCCTGTCCGCCGCCGCCGAGCTGCGTAGAGCCACCCCCGACGTCTCCGTCGTCATGCTGACCACGTTCGACGAGGACGAGTACGTCTCCAGGGCACTGGCCGAGGGGGCCGCCGGGTTCCTGCTCAAGGCCGCCGATCCGCGCGAGCTGATCATCGGGGTGCGGGCCGTCGCCGACGGCGCGGCCTACCTGTCACCGCGGATCGCGCAGAAGGTCATCGCTCAGCTGGGCGCCGGCCAGCTTTCGAAGGCTGATGCCGCACGCAGGCGCGTGGAGCAGCTGACTCCGCGCGAGCGCGAGGTGCTCGCCCTCGTCGGCCGGGGAAAGTCCAACCAGGAGATTGGCGGTGAGTTGTTCCTCGCCGAGGGCACCGTCAAGTCCCACGTCAGCGCGATCCTGCTGCGGCTCAGCCTCAACAACCGCGTCCAGGCCGCCATCCTGGCCTACGAGGCCGGTCTCGTCCGCGCCGACGGATGACCGGACGCGGCCGGGACGTCACGCGACGGACCGCGGTGGGCACCCGGATCGGCGGGGACGGCGGCCGGCAGCGTGGTTGCCGGTGGCTCGGCGGAACTCGGCCCGTCCGTGGGCACGGCGGCCGACGATCCCGGTTCGGCCGTCGGTGAGGTCGGTCGGGCCGCCGGCGAGGTCGGTCGGGCCGTCGGTGAGGTCGGTCGGGCCGTCGGCTCGACGTCCGGCGAGCCGGTCGCCGTCACCCCCGGCGACGGGCTGGGCGAGGCCGACGGGCTGGGCGACGGCGAAGGGCTGGGCGAGGGGCTCGGCGCGGGCAGCGGGACCGGCCGGTCGGCCGGCGGGCGCGGCGGGACCGCCGCGGGCGGGCGCGGCGGGCGCACGGGCGACGGCGCGTCGACCGGCGTACGGGGGACCGGGGCGGCGGGCCGCCAACTGCTCGGGGTCGCCACTGTCGGGGTCGGGGTCGACGGGGTGACCGGCGGCTGGCTCGTCACCGGCAGCGGGATCACCACCGGGCCGACCGACGGCGTCGGCAGGAACGGGGTGCCGCTGTCCGGCAGGGCCGTGCTGCCGACCGTGGCCGAGCCGGTGCTGATCGCGGCGAGGATCGGCATCGACGCGGTGCCGGCGAGCAGCGCCACGGTGAACAGGTAGCCCCGGGGTGGCCCGCCCGAACCGGGTGCCCGGTGCGCGCCGACCATCCGACGGTAACCGCCCGCCCGGTGCCGGCCGAGGAACGGGGCACCAGGGCCTTCACCTGGATCGGACACCGCACACTCCTCCTCGTCGGCCTCCCGCCGGGCGGGGAAGCGGTGGGAACCACCCGTCCGCGCGGCCCGCCGACCGCTCGGCGCGTCGGCGACCGACCGGGAACCCGGGGGCCAGCGCGGTGCGGCCGGAAACGGCAAACCGCTCGACCTGGGCGAACCCGCGACAATCAGCCTGTCCCAGTGACGCTCTGTCGGCCAACCCTGCACAGCGTGTCGACACGCGTATCTGGCCGAACGGTGACGAACCATCGCCGGATCGGCCGCGCGTCGATGGAACGGACGCCCGGCGCTTCGTGCAACGAAGCGGACCGCCGGCCGGTGCGGGGCGGGCGTACTGTGGGCGCGCTCACGTGTGATGCGAATATGGACCACGACGGCAACGCAGCCACGACCTCCGCGCACCCTCGCGGCAGGCGCGGCTGGGCGCCGGCGCTCCCGAACCGGGTTCGGCCAAGAATCCGGCTTCACGCCGCGCGGCAACCCCCACCGGGGCTAGGCGCGGCCGCCAGGAACCGGTCCGGCACCAGCCGGACAGGCGCACGAGTTGCGCGGCCGGGTGACCCCCCGGTGCCGACGCAGACAGACAGGGAGAGACGGATGGCAAAGGGCGACCCCGGGGTCTCCAGCCGCGGCCGACGGGCCGCACCCCGGTCCAGGAAGGGCGCGACCGGCGACCCGCAGCTGGTGCAGCTGCTCACCCCCTCCGGTGAGCGCATCGAGAGCGCGACCGGCCCGGACGGGACGGAATACCGCGTCGACTTCACCGACGAGGAGTACCGCGGGCTCTACCGCGACCTCGTGCTGGTCCGCAAGCTCGACGCCGAGGCCACCGCGTTGCAGCGCCAGGGTGAGCTGGGACTGTGGGCCAGCCTGCTGGGCCAGGAGGCCGCCCAGGTGGGTTCGGGGCGCGCGCTGCGTACCCAGGACATGGCCTTCCCGACCTACCGGGAGCACGGCGTCCTCTACTGCCGGGGCATCGACCCGATCATGCCGCTGGGCCTGTTCCGGGGCGTCGACCAGGGCGGCTGGGACCCGAACGAGTTCAAGTTCAACATGTACACGATCGTGATCGGGGCGCAGACCCTGCACGCGACCGGGTACGCCATGGGCGTCCACATGGACGGCAAGACCGGCACCGAGGACGGCGAGGCGGTGATCGCCTACTTCGGCGACGGCGCCACCAGCCAGGGCGACGTCAACGAGGCGTTCGTCTGGGCCAGCGTCTTCAACGCCCCGCTGGTGTTCTTCTGCCAGAACAACCAGTACGCCATCTCGGAGCCGCTGGAGCGGCAGACCCGCGTGCCGCTCTACCAGCGGGCCGGCGGCTTCGGCTTCCCCGGTGTGCGGGTGGACGGCAACGACGTGCTCGCGTCGTACGCGGTGACCCGGCACGCGCTGGACAACGCCCGGCTCGGCCAGGGCCCCAGCCTGATCGAGGCCTACACCTACCGGATGGGGGCGCACACCACCTCCGACGACCCGACCCGCTACCGGATCGCCAGCGAGGTCGAGGCCTGGCAGGCCAAGGACCCGATCGCCCGGATGAAGGCGTTCCTGGAGAAGCAGCGGATCGCCGACGCGGACTTCTTCGCCGCCGTCGACGAGCAGGCCCGCACCGAGTCGGTGCACCTGCGCGAGCGGGTGCTCGCCATGCCCAACCCCGAGCCGGTGACGATGTTCGACCACGTCTACCCCAACGGGTCCCCCGAGCTCGACGAGCAGCGGGCGCAGTTCACGAAGTACATGGAGTCGTTCGAGGGGAGCGCCCACTGATGGCCACGGAGACGCTCACCCTCGGCAAGGCCCTCAACACCGGTCTGCGCCGGGCCCTGGAGAACGACCCGAAGGTCGTCATCATGGGCGAGGACGTCGGCAAGCTCGGCGGCGTCTTCCGGATCACCGACGGCCTCCAGAAGGACTTCGGCGACCAGCGGGTGATCGACACCCCGCTCGCCGAGTCCGGCATCATCGGCACCGCGGTCGGCCTGGCCATCCGCGGCTACCGCCCGGTCTGCGAGATCCAGTTCGACGGCTTCGTCTACCCGGCGTACGACCAGATCGTGTCGCAGGTGGCGAAGATGCACTACCGCTCGCAGGGCAAGGTCAAGATCCCGATGGTGATCCGGATCCCGTTCGGCGGCGGCATCGGCGCGGTCGAGCACCACTCGGAGTCGCCGGAGGCCTACTTCGCCCACACCGCCGGCCTCAAGGTGGTGAGCTGCGCCAACCCGCAGGACGCGTACTCGATGATCCAGCAGGCCATCGCCTCGGACGACCCGATCGTGTTCCTGGAGCCGAAGCGGCGCTACTGGGAGAAGGGGCCGGTCGAGCTGGACGCCCCGCTGTCCGAGGCGTACCCGCTGCACGCCGCCCGGGTCGTCCGGCCCGGCGCCGACGCCACCCTGCTGGCGTACGGGCCGATGGTGCGCACCTGCCTGGACGCGGCGACCGCCGCCGCCGAGGACGGCCGCGAGCTGGAGGTCATCGACCTGCGCTCGATCTCGCCGCTCGACCTGACCGCCGCGTACGAGTCGGTGCGGCGCACCGGCCGCTGCGTGGTCGTCCACGAGGCCCCAGGCAACCTGGGCCTGGGCTCGGAGATCGCCGCCCGGATCACCGAGGAGTGCTTCTACTCCCTGGAGTCCCCGGTGCTGCGGGTGACGGGCTTCGACACCCCCTACCCGGCCTCCCGGGTGGAGGAGGAGTACCTTCCCGACCTCGACCGGGTGCTCGACGCCGTCGACCGCACCTTCGGCTGGTGAGCGGCATGTCGCGGATCAAGGAGTTCAACCTTCCCGACCTGGGCGAGGGCCTGACCGAGGGCGAGATCCTCGCCTGGCTGGTCAAGGTCGGTGACGTCATCGAGCTGAACCAGCCGATCGTCGAGGTGGAGACGGCCAAGGCGGCCGTCGAGATCCCGGCGAAGTGGGCCGGCCAGGTGCAGGCGATCTTCCACCCGGAGGGGAGCACTGTCGAGGTCGGCACGCCGATCATCGCGATCGACACCGACCCGGGCGCCGGGCCGATCGAGCCGTCGACGACCGGTGCGCCGGCCGCCGACCTGCCCACCCCGTCGGCGGCGTCGCTGGCGGCGGTGGAGGTCGCGCCGGCCGAGGGTGCGGTCGAGCCGGGCCTGATCGGCGGTCCCGCCCCGGGTGGGCGTACCGCCGTGCTGGTCGGCTACGGCCCGCGGACGGCGGCGGCCAAGCGGCGCCCGCGCAGGGGCGACGCCCCGGTGCCGGCCCAGGCCGCGGCCCCGGCGGCCCCGGTCGCACCCGCGGCCCCGGTCGCGCCGGTCGCGCCGTCGGCCCCGGTGAGCACGGCGCCGGCGAACGGCCACGGCCGGGCCGGCGGTCCGGTGCTGGCCAAGCCGCCGGTACGCAAGCTCGCCAAGGATCTCGGCGTCGACCTCTCCACGCTGACCGGCTCGGGCCCGCTGGGCTCGATCACCCGGGAGGACGTGCAGCGGGCGGTGGCGGGCGCGACCACGACGGCGGCCGAGCCGCTCGCGGCGGCGGCTCCGGCGGCGGCGAGCTTCGGCGCGGACCGCGAGCAGCGCATCCCGGTCAAGGGGGTACGCAAGCTCACCGCCGAGAACATGTCCCGCTCGGCGTTCACCGCCCCGCACGTGACGGAGTTCCTGACCGTCGACGTGACCCGGGCGATGAAGGCCCTGGACCGGCTCCGCAACCGGCGGGAGTGGCGCGACGTGCGGGTCTCGCCGCTGCTGCTGGTCGCCAAGGCGGTGCTGCTGGCGGTCAGGCGGCACCCGATGGTCAACTCGACCTGGGCCGGCGACGAGATCGTGGTCAAGGAGTACGTCAACCTGGGCATCGCGGCGGCCACCGAGCGCGGGCTGATCGTGCCGAACATCAAGGACGCCGGTCGGCTCTCGCTGCGCGAGCTGGCGGACGCGATGACCGACCTGGTGCAGACCGCCAAGGCCGGGAAGACCTCGCCGGCCGACATGTCCGGCGGCACGCTGACGATCACCAACGTCGGCGTGTTCGGGGTGGACACCGGCACGCCGATCCTGCCCCCGGGCGAGTCGGCGATCCTGGCCTTCGGCGCCGTACGCGAGATGCCCTGGGTGCACAAGGGCAAGGTGAAGCCGCGTCAGGTCACCACGCTGGGCCTGTCGTTCGACCACCGCATCATCGACGGCGAGCTGGGCTCGAAGTTCCTGCGCGACATCGGGGACTTCCTGGCCGATCCGGAGGCGGCGCTGCTCGCCTGGACCTGACCGGTCTCGACACCAGCCACGGCCGGTGTGCCAAGGGTGAACGCCCGGCACACCGGCCGTGTCCGTTGGGAGACAGAACCTTCGGATCTCGGCTCCGCTGACCTTCGATCATTAGGCTCGTGTCCCAGCTCACCTAATAATCGATGGAAGTTGGGGCCGCGTTGCGGTTCAATAGAGACATCAAGGGGCTGACAACCGAATAAGCCAGGAGGAGAGACCCGTGAGCATGATCGAGCGAATCCGCAACCGCCGCGACGCCAACCGCCGCGCCCGCGCCATCGAGCACGCGCTGCGTTCCGCCAACTCGCCCGCGGTCCGCGAAGAGATCCTCGCCATCGCCCAGCGTCACATGAGCTGACGCCCAGAACCTTCCTCACCTCCTCCAGATCGATGGCCCACCCGGTCCGCCCGGGTGGGCCATCGGCGTTCCCGGGCCGACTGAGACCGGGATTCCACCTCGCCGCAGCGCCCGGTACGGTGGGCTTCGGTCGTCGTCCGCGACCCCGGAGCAGGTCGAGTCGATAGAAGCCGCTCGACACCACCCGGCCACGCGGAGTGACGGCCGACGCTCCCCGGAAGCCCTCGGGCGGCCACCGGATACGGTGCGGGGAGCCGGCACGGCCGGTACACCGGCGACGCCGGCCACCCTGCCGAGCAGACCGATCGGCAGCGGCGGCCGACAGGTGATGGAGGAGGCGCACGCATGACGTCCGAGGGCACGCACCACCCCGGCCAGCAGCCGGACGAGGTGTCGCCGGGCGCCGGCGGACCGGCGCCGTACGGCGACCGCCCGGCGCAGCAGGGCAACGGCTACGGCGCCCCCGACCTGGGCTGGGCGCCTCCGCCGCCGTCGGGACAGCCGAACCCGCCCGCCTGGGCCGCCCAGAACGAGCAGCAGCAGCCGGGCCCCGCCTGGGGCGCCGCGCAGGCCCCGCAGCAGAGCGACCAGGCCCCGCCCGCCGCCTGGGGCCCGGCCGGCGGCTCCCCGCAGCCGGCGTGGGCAGGCGCACAGGGCGAGCAGGCCGGTCCCGCGTGGGCCGCCGCCGCCCCGCCGCCGCACGCCGCCGACCAGCCCGAGTGGGCCCAGGGCGAGCAACCCTCGCCGGCCTGGTCGCAGCCCGAGCCCGCCGCGCGCGGCGCCGCCCAGGTGCCGCAGGCCACCCCGGCCCCGCAGGCCTGGCCCGCCCAGCAGGACGACCCCGCCCGCTCCGGCGGCTGGAACGCCGGCCAGCAGGACGACCAGGCCCGCTCCGGCGGCTGGAACGCCGGCGGCGAGCAGCGCGACGCGCAGCCCGAGTGGGCCCAGGGCGAGCAGCCCTCCCCGGCCTGGTCACAGCAGCCCGAGCCCGCCGCGCGCGGCGCCGCCCAGGTGCCGCAGGCCACCCCGGCCCCGCAGGCCTGGCCCGCCCAGCAGGACGACCCCGCCCGCTCCGGCGGCTGGAACGCCGGCCAGCAGGACGACCAGGCCCGCCCCGGCGGCTGGGCCGACGACGCCGCCCCCGGCGACCGGTCGCAGCACGACGACCCGAACCGCTCCGGCGGCTGGAACGCCCAGCAGGACGACCCGAACCGCTCCGGCGGCTGGAACGCCGGCGGCGAGCAGCCGCCGGGCGCGTCCTGGGCTCCGCCGCAGGACGCGCAGCCGCAGGGCGACGAGTGGCCGGCCCGGGACGAGCCGGTCCGGGTCCGGGGCGCCGCGTCGGTACCGCAGCAGTCCGACGACCGGGACGCCAACGGCTGGGGTCCGGCCGAACCGGCCTCCACCCCGCCCGCCCGGGCGGCCGTCGGCGTCCCCGGCGACGGCGGCCCGCAGTGGGGCAACGGGGCGGAGAGCCTGCCGCAGCGGGCCGGCACCAACCCGGTCGTGCCGGACGTCGAGCCGTGGTCGGCGGACGAGGCGTGGGGCCGCGCCGAGACGGGCGAGCCGGCCGCGAGCCGGGCCGGCAACGGCTGGGAGGCGGACCGCGCCGAGGAACCGCCGATCTACCAGCCCGCCCCGGGCCCCGGCATCTCGCCGGCCAACGCGGTGCCGCTGCCCCCGCAGGAGCAGCGGGTGCCCGGCGCCAGCCTGGCCGCCGCCCCGCCGGCCGACTACGCCCCGCCGGCCCAGTTCGCGCCAGAGCAGTCCGCCCGGGACGGCGGTCTGCCCGCGTACGACCAGGAGCAGCCGGCCTGGGCCCAGGCCGGCTCCCGGCACGACGAGCCGCAGTCCCCCGCCGGGCCGGTGGTCCCCTCCCCGCGCACCTCGCCGGAGGCCGGCGGGCGGGCGTCCGTGCCGGCGCCGGAGGGTGCCGACGCGGCGGCCGGCAGCGTCTCGGCGAGCGCCGCGGTGCCGCTGGCCAGCCGCGTGATGCCGCCGACCGACCAGGCTCTGCGACCGGGCGGCACGCCCGCGCCGCAGCCCCGGGTGTACGGCCGGCCCGCCCGCCCGGATGCGGCGGACGAGCCTGAGCGGGGCGAGCCCAACGGGCACCTGCCGGACCACGCGCCGCCGCGCTTCGACCAGGGCCCCGAGCCGCGCATCGCCCAGGACCCCGGCGCGCGGTTCGGCCAGGGGCCGGACGCGCGGTTCGACCAGGACACCCGCTTCGGCCAGGCGCCGGACAACCGGTTCGACCAGGACACCCGCTTCGGCCAGGCGCCGGACAACCGATTCGACCAGGACACCCGCTTCGGCCAGGCGCCGGACGCCCGGCTCGACCAGGACACCCGCTTCGGCCAGGCGCCCGAGCAGCGGTTCGACCAGGGGCAGGAGACGCGTTTCGACGAGCGGGACCGGGGACCGGCCGCCTTCGGCGCGGCCGCGCCGGCCGCCCCCGCGTCGCCGGCGGCACCCCCGGCCTTCCCGCCGGGCGTACCGTCCTTCGTCGACGCCCCGGCGAGCGACCGGCCCGTGAACGGGGTCCGGCCGCACGGCAACGCTGACCGGCCGGAGGAGCACTTCGGCGCCCCGGCCGCCGGTGCCGCCGTTGGCGGGCCGCCCGGCTACGGGCCGGCGCCGACGGCCGAGCCCGCGCCGGGTGGCGCCTTCCCGGCGGCGTTCCCGCCGCCCGGGCAGCAGCCCGGGCAGCAGCCCGGCCCGTCCTGGGACCAGGGCGACGCGGACCGGGAACAGGGTCGGTTCGACTCGTTCAAGCCGATCGCCGAGCCGAAGACCGAGGCGCCCCCGCCGAAGGTCCGCAACGGGCGGGTGCTGGCCGCGGTGCTCGTCGCCGCGGTGCTGATCCTGGCGGTGCCGCTGGGCCTGCTCATGCTCCTCGGCAAGGTCGGCGGCGCGGAGGAGACCCCGGCCTTCGACCCGGCGGTCGGCAGCTGCGTCAAGCAGTCCGGCGCGGGCGCGGCGGCGGCGGACTGCGGCGAGGCCGGCGCCTTCACCGTGGTCTCCAAGGTGGACGCCAAGGACAAGTGCGCCGACCCGGCCCAGCCGCACGTGGTGCTCCCCGGCGACGGGGCGAACCGGGTGCTCTGCCTGAAGCCGGCCGGCAAGTAGCCACGCCACGACGGCGGGCCACGGACTCCCGTGGCCCGCCGTCGTCGCGTCCGGCCCGGTGTGAGCGAGCCCGCTCGGGGTGCCGCCCGGCCCGGCCGGTCGCGTCCGGCAGACTGGGCTCATGAGCGCACGAGTACGGGCCCCGGAGCTGCGCGGCCGGGGCTGGCTGAACACCGGCGGGCGGGACCTGAAGCTGTCCGATCTGCGCGGCAAGATCGTGGTTGCCGACTTCTGGACCTTCTGCTGCATCAACTGCCTGCACGTGCTCGACGAGCTGCGACCGCTCGAGGAGAAGTACGGCGACGTGCTCGTCGTGATCGGCGTGCACTCGCCCAAGTTCGAGCACGAGAAGGACCCGGACGCGCTGGCCGCCGCCGTCGAGCGGTACGGCGTCCACCACCCCGTGCTCGACGATCCCGAGCTGGAGATGTGGCAGCAGTACGCGGCCCGCGCCTGGCCCACCCTGTCGGTGATCGACCCCGAGGGCTACGTCGTGGCGACCATGGCCGGTGAGGGTCACGCCGAAGGGCTGGCCCGCCTGATCGACGACCTGATCGCCACCCACGAGGCGAAGGGCACCCTGCACCGGGGCGACGGCCCGTACGTGCCGCCGGCCGAGCCGGAGACCACCCTGCGCTTCCCCGGCAAGGCGGTGCTGCTGGGCAACGGCAACCTGCTGGTGTCGGACTCGGCCCGGCACTCGCTGGCCGAGCTGGCCCCGGACGGCGAGACGCTGGTCCGCCGCATCGGCGCCGGTACCCGGGGGCGGGCCGACGGTCCCGCCGGGGCGGCCACCTTCTCCGAGCCGCAGGGGCTCTGCCTGCTGCCCACGCACGCCGCCGAGGTCGCCGGCTACGACCTGGTCGTCGCCGACACGGTCAACCACCTGCTGCGCGGCGTACGCCTCTCCGACGGCGAGGTGGTCACGGTCGCCGGCACCGGCCGGCAGTGGCGCTCGACGGTCGACGACCACGCGCACGACGCGCTCTCGGTCGATCTTTCCTCCCCCTGGGACCTGGCCTGGTACGACGACAAGGTCGTCGTCGCGATGGCCGGCATCCACCAGCTCTGGTGGTTCGACCCGGTGAAGCGCACCGCCGGCATGTACGCGGGCACCACCGTCGAGGCGCTGCGCGACGGCCCGCTGGCCGAGGCGTGGATGGCGCAGCCGTCCGGCCTCTCGGTCTCCGCCGACGGTGCACGGCTCTGGGTCGCCGACAGCGAGACCAGCGCGATCCGGTACGTCGAGAACGGCGTCATGGGCACCGCCGTCGGGCAGGGCCTCTTCGACTTCGGCCACGTCGACGGGCCGGCGGCACAGGCCCTGCTCCAGCACCCGCTGGGGGTGTGCGCGCTGCCGGACGGCTCGGTGCTGGTCGCCGACACGTACAACGGGGCGGTGCGCCGCTTCGACCCGGAGGGCGACCGGGTCTCGACGGTCGCCGACGGGCTCGCCGAGCCGAGTGACCTCGTGCTGACGCCGGCCGGCGAGGTGCTGGTGGTGGAGTCCGCCGCGCACCGGCTGACCCGGCTGGCGCCGGGCGCGCTCTCCGCCGCGGGGGCGAGCACGGTCGACGGGCCCCGGCTCCGCGCCGAGCGCAGGCCCACCGACGTGGCGGCCGGCGAGGTGGCCCTGGACGTGATCTTCACTCCCGCGCCGGGGCAGAAGCTCGACGAGACGTACGGCCCGTCGACGCGGCTGGTGGTCTCCGCGTCGCCGCCGGAGCTGCTGCTGGAGGGCGCGGGGACCGGCACCGAGCTGTCCCGTCGGCTGGTGGTGAACGGTGCCGTGGCCGGCGGCGTGCTCCAGGTGACCGCCCAGGCGGCGACCTGCGACGCGGACGTCGAGCACGCGGCCTGCCACCTGACGCGCCAGGACTGGGGCGTTCCGGTCCGGGTGATGGACGGCGCCGCCGCCCGCCTTCCGCTGGTGCTCAGGGGTCTGGACGACGCCTGACACCGACCTCTCAGGCGAACGGGGCGAGCGTCACCCCGGCGTCGATGAGGGCGGCACGGACCAGTTCGGCGCAGCGGACCGCGCCGGGGGCGTCGCCGTGCAGGCAGATCGACTCGACGGGGCACGGGACGACGCTGCCGTCGACGGCGACCACGGTCCGCTCGGTGGCCATCCGTACGGCGCGGGCGGCCACCTCCTCCGGGTCGGTGACCAGCGCGCCGGAGGCGGTGCGCGGCACCAGTCGGCCGTTGGGCAGGTAGCCCCGGTCGGCGAAGCCCTCGGCGACCACCCGGAGCCCCGCCCCGGCGGCGAGCTGGGCGAGGACCGAGCCGGGCGAGCAGAGCAGCGGCAACTGGTCGTCGTAGTCGCCGACCGCGGCGACCAGCGCCGCCGCCTGGGCCTCGTCGCAGGCGGCGGCGTGGTAGAGCGCCCCGTGCGGCTTGAGGTAGCGGACGCGGGTGCGGAACAGCCGGCAGAACGCGTCGAGCGCGCCGAGCTGGTAGGTGACCTCGTCGCGCAGCTCGGCGAAGGCGTACGCGATGTGCCGCCTGCCGAAGCCGGCGAGGTCGCGGTAGCCGACCTGCGCGCCGACGGCGACGCCGCGCGCGGCGGCGGCCTCGCAGACCCGCCGCATGGTGGAGGCGTCGCCGGCGTGGAATCCGCAGGCGACGTTGGCGGAGGTGACCAGGTCCAGCAGCGCGGCGTCGTCGCCGAGCCGCCAGATGCCGAATCCCTCGCCGAGGTCAGCGTTGAGGTCCATGGAACCTGACCGTAGTCCCTGGGCGGGCCTGCGCGAGCGGGGTCACGTCGTCCACCACCCCGACGACGGGGTACCCGCCGGTGGTCGGATGGTCCGCGAGGAAGACCAGCGGCTGGCCGTTCGCCGGCACCTGCACCGCGCCGAGCACGATGCCCTCGCTGGGCAGTTCCCCGGCCACCGCGCGGGGCAGCGCCGCGCCGGTGAGTCGCGCGCCGACCCGGTTGCTCACCGGGCTCACCGTGTACGCGCTGCCGAACAGCCGGTCCAGCGCGGCGGCGGTGAACCAGTCGTCGCGGGGGCCGAGTCGCAGCGTGAGCCGCAGCTCGGTCGGGGTGGGCGCCGCGACGGTCACGTCCACGCCGGCGGGCGGGCCGGCGGGCGCCCCCAGGGGGAGCAGGTCGCCGTCGCGCAGCGGCGGCGGGCCGAGCCCGGAGAGGGTGTCGGTGGCGCGGCTGCCGAGCACCGGTTCGACGGCGATGCCGCCGCCGACGGCCAGCCAGTTGCGCAGGCCCTCGCGGGGCGGACCGATCCGCAGCACGGCACCGGCCGGCACCGAGAGCGGCCGTCCGACGTCGCCGGGGCGGTCGCCGACCCGGACGGTGGTGCCGGCACCGGTCACCGCGACCGTCGCGGCGCGGGGGAAGCGCAGGTCGCAGCCGGTCATGGTGATCTCCAGGCCGGCGGCGTGCTCCGGGTTGCCGACGAGCCGGTTGGCCAGCCGCAGCGCGGCCGGGTCGAGCGCGCCCGACCGGGGCACGCCCAGGTGCGCCCAGCCGGCCCGGCCGAGGTCCTGAACGGTGGTCAGCGCCCCGGCGCGGAGCACCTGGACCGTCGCGGCCCCGGTCACGCGGCCACCAGGCGCACCCCGGTGCCGGGGGTGAGCCGGGCCGGCGGGTCCGCGTGCACGTCGAAGAGGGTCATTGCGGTACGTCCGACCAGCAGCCAGCCGCCGGGCGAGGCCGTCGGGTAGATCCCGGCGTACGGGCCGGCCAGGGCGACCGCGCCGGCCGGCACCCGGGGACGCGGACTGGGCAGCCGGGGCACCGCCAGTTCGGCGGGGAGCCCGGTGAGGTAGGCGAACCCGGGGGCGAAGCCGCAGAAGGCCACCCGGAAGTCGGTGCGGGTCAACCGCTCGACCACCGCGGCCACGTCCACGCCCCAGTGGTCGGCGACGGCGGGCAGGTCCTCGCCGTCGTACGTCACGGAGACCTCGACCGGGTCGGCGGTGGGCCGGTCGGCGGGGGTGTGCGGTCGGGGCGCCCAGGTCGCGATCCGCGCGGCGGTCGCCGCCGGGTCGGGCACGCCGTCGAGCAGGACGGTGGTGGCTGCCGGCACGATCTCGTCGGCGGTCAGCTCGCCGCGCTCGCGCCGCCGCCACAGCTCGGCCCGCCACGCCTCGACGAGGCCGGCGGTCGCCCCGGGATCGGTGGCCTCCTCGGCGGCCTGGGCCCCTCCGGTGCCGGTTGTCCGGGCCGCTTCCGGCGTGGTGCAGTCGAGCAGCAGGGCGTGCGCCCCGACGGGTCGGATCCGCATGTCGACATACTTCCCGACGGGTCCGCCGGTACGGAGTTCGACCGATCGACGTCCCACGTGACCGGACGCACTACTTGCAGGTAACCTACGGTGTCGTAACCTGAGAGCGTGACCACCTCCGCACCGCTTCGACTCAAGCCGGTCGACATCGGCAAGCCCCGGATGCGCGGCTGGCTACATGCGTACGCCTTCTTCGTCGCTCTCGTCTGCGGGATCGTGCTCAGCGCGATCGCGGCCTCCCGCCCCGGCTGGGCACCCCTGGTGAGCTGCGTGATCTACAGCCTGACGGTGTGCGGGCTCTTCGGCACCAGCGCCCTCTACCACCGGCGGGTGTGGTCCGAGCGCGGCTACCAGATCATGCGCCGCATGGACCATTCGATGATCTTCGTGTTCATCGCCGGCACGTACACACCGTTCTGCGTCCTGCTGCTGGAGCCCCGGCCGGCCGCGATCATGCTGTCGCTGGTCTGGGGTGGGGCGGTCGCCGGCGTGGCGCTGAAGATGGTCTGGCCGCACGCCCCGCGCTGGGTCTCCGCGCCGCTCTACCTGGCGCTCGGCTGGGTCTCGGTGGCGATGCTGCCCGACATCCTCCACCGGGGCGGCGTGACCGCACTGGTGCTGCTCATCGTCGGCGGCGCGATCTACAGCGTCGGCGCGGTCTTCTACGCGCTGCGCCGGCCCAACCCCTGGCCCACCGTCTTCGGGCACCACGAGTTCTTCCACGCCTGCACCCTGGTGGCCGCGCTCTGCCACCACATCGCGATCTACTTCGCCCTGTTCGCCTGACAGGCCTTGCGTCCCGGGCGGATCCTTCCGTCCGGGACAGGCCCCGGGGCGGCGCGTGACCGGGAGTCCGGCGAGGGGTGTCGACGGCCGTCGACACCCGAAGTCGCCGCACACGCCACGGGGCCCACCACGCGACCCGGGGCCCCGCCACGCTGGCGGAGCCCCCGGGTCGGAACGGTGTCGGAACGGTCAGACCGTGCGGCGCGGCCGGCGCACCTCGCGGTACTCCTCGACGACCCGGTCGTCCTGCACCGGCACGACCCGCTCGGCGACGACCCGGTCCTCGGGGACCGGCCGGGCGACGACGGTGCGACGGCGCGTGTTCCAGAAGTGGAGCGTGACCAGCAGGCCGGCCAGGCCGGCGAGCATCAGCACCCAGCCGACGACGGCCAGGTTGAGCCAGCCCAGATCCGCCTCCACGGCGAACGCGAAGATCGCACCCAGCGCGATCAGGAAGATACTGCCACCAAAACCCATGTCGTCGCCTCCTCGGCTGTCCCTGGCGTCTGCCTCCGCCGCGGCCATCGGTGAGGTTGCGGCATCCATCGACTTACCCAGGCGCTCTGATCGTCAATCGGGCAAGCTGGGGACATGACGGACGCTCACGCCGAGGAACGGACACTGGTGCTGCTCCGGCACGCCAAGGCGGAGCCGCCGGGGGATGTGCTGGATGTGCAGCGCCCGCTGGCCACCCGGGGCCACGCGGACGCGGCGGCGGCCGGCGCCTGGCTGGCCAAGCACGAGTTGCTGCCCGACGTGGTGATCTGCTCGGCCGCCCGACGCACGCGGGAGACCTGGCACGGCGTGGCGATGGGCATGACAGGGTCACCGGCCGAGGGCGGCTCGGCCGGCCCCGCCCCCGTCGTGCACTACGAGGCGGACGCGTACGAGGCCCGTCCCGAGGACCTGTTGGCGCTGGTCAACAGGGCCGACCCGGCTGCCCGCACCGTGCTGCTGATCGCCCACAACCCGGGCATCTCGCTGCTCTCCGCCCTGCTCGACCCACTGCGGGCGGACCAGGACGGGCTGCGCACCAGCGACGTCGTGGTACACCGATCCGTGGGCGACTGGGCCGGCCTGGGCCGGGGAGGGGCACCGATCGCCGCTCGGCACACCGCACGCGGCTGAGCCATCCGCACGGCATCCGGTTGCGGCACCGGGCCGGCCGACTGCCCGCGGCTGAGCCACCCGTACGCCATCCGGTTGCGGCACCGGGCCGGCCGACTGCACGCAGCTGAGCCATCCGCCCGGTGCTCGGCGGATGGCTCAGCGGCCACGTACCGTCGGCCCGCCGCCGGCCCCGGGTGCGGGGGCGGTGAGGCGCGGCTCAGCGGCCGCAAATCGTCGGCCGGCCGGCTCAGCGACTCAGGACGGTGGCGCCGTCGGCGGCGGCGGGTCGGGCGGTGGCGGCATCATCGCCGTGGGATGCGAGAGCCGGTTCTCCTCCACGATCAGTGTCCGTGCCCGCTTGCGGCGGTCCTGCCAGAACCAGAGCGTGGTCAGGAGCACCGCGAGCCCGGCCAGGATGAACACCCAGCCGACCGCGCGCAGGTCGACCCACCAGACGTTGGCCCGGATGGCGAAGGTGAGGATCGCGCCGATCGCGATCAGGAAGATCCCGCTACCAATGCCCATGTGCGCTGCACTCCCCCGTGCGGTGGCTCTGGGCGTTCTCTGACGTGGTCCCGCGACGGTTACCCGCCACGCCGCCCGGCTACCCGGACGGGGTCCCCGAATAGCGGCCCGAGCCTCGTCCGCCCCGGCAGGCCGGCGGCCGTCCTTCCGGAGCCGCTAGGACGCCTCCACGACCACGCAAAGTGACACCATTGAAGGATCGGGCGAAACTACCTACGGTCACCGGGGACCGGCGCCACCTAAGAGGGCTAATCGGTCAGAAATGCTCTTACCGCCCATAACTAGCCGCTTGGCGCTCCGCCACCGACACCTGCTCCGGACGCTTTGCTCTGCAGCCATGGACGCACCGGGCACCCGGAGTCACTGGCGCCTCCGTGGGTGCAGAGCAAAGCGTCCGGAGAGGTATGGGCCGAGCAGTCGCATGACATGACGCTCGGTGAGCAAACCTGCCGAGTTCGCCGACGAGTCCCACGTGCACCGAGGAGCTTCCGCAGGGATTCCCGACGCCGGACACCGTTGGCAGACCGGCGAACCAGCGAACCAGCCGGCAGGCGGACCAGCCGGGCCGGGCGGACCAGCCGGCAGGCGGACCAGCCGGCAGGCGGACCAGCGGACCAGCGGGGCCGCGCGGACCAGCGGGGCGCCGGACCGGCGCGTGGCGAGGGCGGATCGTGGCGTGGACGAACGGCGTCGGGTTCAGCGGATGGACGAACGACGGCCGGCGGGCTGTCGCCCGCCGGCCGTCGTCGTCGGATCACCGTCGTGTCAGCGCCGGGTCGCCCCCGGCTCCGCCGCCGCGCCGTGGCGCGCTACGGCGTGTCTCAGAAGGCCTCCTCCGGGAGGTCCATGATGTCCAGGTCGGTGCCCTCGATGATCCGCCGGTCGGCGCCGATGCGGGGCAGCACCTCGCGGGCGAAGAACCGGGCGGCGGCCACCTTGCCGGTGTAGAACGCCTTGTCGGCCGCGGAGACCTCGCCGGCCAGGGCCTTGAGGGCCACGTCGGCCTGCTTCTGGAGCAGCCAGGCCACGACCAGGTCGCCGATCGCCAGCAGGAACCGGCGGCTGCTCAGGCCGACCTTGTAGAGCGCCCGAGTGTCGCCGCCCTGCGCCTCGCCCAGCCAGCCGGTCATCACGCCGAGGATGTTCTGGATCTCGGCGAGCGCCTTGCCGAGCGCCTGCCGCTCCTCCTTGAGCTGGCCGTTGCCGCCCTCGGTGGCGATGAACTCCTGGATCTCGGCGGCGACCACCATCAGGGCCTTGCCGTTGTCCCGGACGATCTTCCGGAAGATCAGGTCGAGGCTCTGGATCGCGGTGGTGCCCTCGTACAGGGTGTCGATCTTGGCGTCCCGGACGTACTGCTCGAGCGGGTAGTCCTGCAGGAAGCCGGAGCCGCCGAAGGTCTGCAGCGACTCGTGGCCGAGCAGCTCGTACGCCCGCTCCGAGCCGACGCCCTTGACCAGCGGGAGGAGCAGGTCGTTGACCCGCTTGGCGAGCTTGGTGGCCTTCTCGTCGCCCGCCGCCTCGGCGATGGCGACCTTGTCCTGCCAGGTGGCGGTGTAGCAGACCAGGGCGCGCAGGCCCTCGGCGTACGACTTCTGCAGCATCAGCGAGCGGCGCACGTCCGGGTGGTGGGTGATCGTGACGCGCGGCGCGGTCTTGTCCGCCATCTGGGTCAGGTCGGCGCCCTGCACCCGGCTCTTGGCGTACTCGAGGGCGTTCAGGTAGCCGGTCGAGAGGGTGGCGATGGCCTTGGTGCCGACCATCATCCGGGCGCTCTCGATGATCATGAACATCTGCCGGATGCCCTCGTGCTTCTCGCCCAGCAGCCAGCCCTTGGCCGGTACGCCGTGCTCGCCGAAGGTCAGCTCGCAGGTGTTGGAGACCTTCAGGCCCATCTTGTGCTCGACGTTGGTGGCGAAGACGCCGTTGCGCTCGCCCAGCTCGCCGGTGTTCTCGTCGAAGTGGTACTTCGGCACCACGAAGAGGGACAGGCCCTTGGTGCCCGGCCCGCCGACACCCTCGACGCCGACCGGGCGGGCCAGCACGTAGTGGATGATGTTGTCGGTCAGGTCGTGCTCGGCGGACGTGATGAAGCGCTTCACGCCCTCGATGTGCCACGAGCCGTCGGGCTGCGGGATGGCGCGGGCCCGCCCGGCGCCCACGTCCGAGCCGGCGTCCGGCTCGGTGAGCACCATCGTGGAGCCCCACTGCTTGTCGACGAAGAGCTTCGCCCACTTCTTCTGCTGCTCGGTGCCCTCGACCTGGAGCACGTGCGCGAAGGACGGGCCGGAGGCGTACATCCAGATGGCGGCGTTGGAACCGACGATCAGCTCGGCGAGGGACCAGACCAGCGCCCGGGGCGCGTTGCTGCCCTCCAGCTCGGCCGGGAGCTCCAGCCGCCAGAACTCGGAGTTCATGTACGCGCGGTAGGACTTCTTGAACGACTCCGGCAGCGGCGCGGTGTGCGTGGCCGGGTCGAAGACCGGCGGGTTGCGGTCGCTGTCCGTGTAGCTGGCGGCCAGATCCTCGCGGGCGAGGCGGTCGACCTCGGCGAGGATGTCGCGCGCGGTGTCGACGTCCAGGTCCGTGTACGGCGCCTGGCTGAACGCCTGGTCCGCCCCGAAGACCTCGAAGAGGTTGAACTCGAGGTCCCGAAGGTTGCTCTTGTAGTGGGTCATGCTCGCTGGCCCCGCTTCCGGACAGGTGTTACCGATCAGTAACCCCGACTGTATTACCGAGGGGTAGGCAGCGACAAGCCGATCACCGAAGTGACGGCGATTACACACTTCCCGTTCAGGTTGCGATGGGTCGTCCCGCACCCGCATGAACGGCCCGGGTCGGCTCAGCTCTCGGCCGCGCCGACCTCCCAGCTCGGGACGACGGCGGTCACGCCTTCGCGCGAGCCCGTGTACTCCATCAGGACCAGGGCGATGTCGTCGTCGAGGCGGCCGTGCACCCACTCGACTAGAGCGGTCTCCAGCGAGGCGAGCCCGTCGGCGACGGTGCCGTGACCGAGCAGCCGCCAGGCCCGGTCGGCGGTCGGGAAGAACTCACCCTCACGCCGCGCCTCGCCGAGCCCGTCGGTGAAGAGCAGCAACCGGTCGCCGGGCTCCAGCCGCTCGACCCGCGGGCGGACCACCGGCATGAAGCCCAGCGGCGGGGCGGGCGCCGGCGGCTCCAGCGGGATGACGGCGCCCCGGCGCAGCAGCAGCGGCGGCGGGTGGCCGCAGTTGACGATCGTCAGCGTCCCGCCCCGCTCCTCGACCAGCGCTGCGGTGACGAAGTCCTCGTCGCCCACGTTGCGGGCCACCGCCCGGTCCAGGTCGGTCACGATCGCCCGCAGGTCGGCCCGCTCGTACGCCACGTGCCGGTAGGAGCCCAGCACGATGCTGGCCAGCCGGACCGCGTCCAGCCCCTTGCCCCGCACGTCACCGATGATCATGCGTACCCCGTACGGCGTGTCGATCGCCTCGTACAGGTCACCGCCGATCTCGGCCGTGGCGGTGGAGGAGATGTAGCGGGCCGCCACCGAGAGACTGCCGACCTGGGGCCCGAGCGGCCGCAGCACGGCCTGCTGCGCCACCGCCGCGAGCCGGGACAGCTCCGCGATCCGTTCGGCCTGCCGCTGCCGTACACCCGCGGTGACCGCCGCGATCCCGGCGCCCAACGCGATGCACGTGACGGCGATCGCGGTGGAGAGCGACACGGACCGCTCGCCGAGGGCGAAGCCCGCCCCGAGCGCGGTGGCGGTGGCACCCACCCCGAGGACGATCCGCCACGACGCCAGCGCGGCGGCCAGGAAGGGCGCGGCGACCATGAGCGCGATGTAGTTCGCCGGCCGCCCGTCGGCCAGTTCCACGGCCGAGACGAGCGCGAGCAGGACGACGGCCGCGCCGAGGCCGGCGCGGGATCCGGGGCTCAGCGGGCCGTGGCCCGACTGGAAGGGTTTCGTGCGTACGAGGGACAGCATGCCTGATGGACGTGAACGGGTGAATGAACCTGGCCCGTCGTCCGAGGATGTTCTGACCGCGCGGATCGTCCGGCCGCCCCGATCGCCGGCCGGAGCAGGGCTCAGCCGAGCACCTCGTAGCGGACCTCGACGTGCCCGGCGTCGAGGGAGGCGATCTCGGCGAACGCGGCGCGGGACAGGTCCAGGCAGCGTCCCTCGATGAACGGGCCGCGGTCGTTGATCCGCACCGTCACGGACTTGCCGGTCGCCGGGTTGGTCACTCGGACCTTCGTGTCGAACGGCAGGGTCTTGTGGGCGGCGGTCAGCTCGGACGGGTCGAAGTACTCGCCGTTGGCGGTGAGCTGCCCCTCCGAGTAGAACGAGGCGCCGCACGAGCCGCTGTCCACCACGGGGCGGGCGGTGCTGGTCTTCTTCGTGGCGGTGGGCTTCGGCGTGGCGGTGCGCGGCTTGCTCCGGGAGGGCGCCTGGGTGGACCGGCTGGCCCTGGGGCTGGCGGTCGCGCTCGGCGACGCGCTGGCGCTGGGCGAGGCGGCCGGTGAGCTGGGGGCCGCGCTGCTCGGCGTGCCGGCGGGCGAGAGGTCCACGGCTACCGGCCGGGCGGCATCCGAGCCGGAGGTCAGCCGGACGGCTCCGACGGTGCCGCCGACGGCGAGGGCGACCCCGACCGCAGCGGCGGCCGCGATGCCGGCCGGCGAGGAGAACATGCGGGTACGGGAGTGCCTGCCAGCCACCGAACCGGTCCTTTCGTCATCTGAACAAACCGGGTCGGACCGTAACGAGAGAAGCACTTCCGAAGTCAACGTGATCATGGTGGTATGCCCGTAATTATGGTGATACGTGTAGCCGATCATCCGACCCGGCGTCGGCCGGGCGGCCCGGGTGCGCGGCCGGTCGGGAGCACGGCGCGCCGAGTGAGCGGCGCCGGTCACGGCCGACGGGGTCGCGCGATGGCGGGCGGGTCGCGCGGGCGCGCCCGCTGGCGCAGGATGGTCCGCATGCCCTCCGAGCTGAGCGGACGCCTGGCCGAGCTGGTCCGGTGGATGGATCCCGGCCCCGGCGCCAGCCACCTGGTCAGCGATGTCTCCGGCTGGTGGCGGGACCCGCAGGTGCTCGCCCGGCTGGGGCCGGCCCTGGTGGAGCCGTTCCGGGCGGCCCGGCCGACGGTCGTCGTCTCGCCCGCGGTGACGGGGTTCCTGCTCGGGCCGCTCGCCGCGACGGCGCTCGGGGTGGGCTTCGTCCCGGCGCACAAGCCGGGCGACGGCCGGTTGCCCGCCGGGCCGCTGACCTGGGCGCAGAGCCCGCCCGACTTCCGCGGGCGACGGGTAGACCTGGCCGTCCGGGAACACGGCCTCGACCGGGGCGACCGGGTGCTGGTGGTGGACGACTGGGTCGCCACGGGAGCCCAGGTCCGCGCGCTCTACGAGATCTGCGCCGCGCGGGGCGCCGAACCCGTCGGCACCGCCACCGTGGTGCTCGACTGCCCGCCGGCGGTCGCCACCGAGCTGCGGATCCGAGGGCTGGTCGACGGCGACGCCCTGGCGTGACCTGGACGAACTCCTCGACGGCCGTGCAGACCCGGACGAGCGCCTCCGCGGAGCGGCCGAATGCGCGAGCGCGAGATCGACGCCGGCGGTAGCGTCGGCAGGATGTGGCCTCGGATCGGCGGACTGCGCACCCTCGCCCTCGGCACCCCCGGTGAGCTGCGGACGCGACTGAACACCCTGGTGCTCGCCGGGGTGAAGACTGCGACCGCGGGCCTGACCGTCGAGTACGCCCAGGAGGGCGAGGAGCTGGAGCACGTCGGCGAGCGGCTGGTCCTCGTCGACGACGAGGACTCGCTGGTCGGCGTCGTCGAGGTGACCGGCGTCGAGGCGGTCCGCCTCGCCGACGTGCCGTGGGACTTCGCCCGCGCCGAGGGGGAGGGCGACCGCTCGATCGAGGAGTGGCGCGAGGGGCACGCGGCGTACTGGGCGCGGGTCGGCACCCCCGTCACCGACGACAGCGAGGTGGTCTGCGTCCGGTTCCGGCTGGTCTCCGCGGGCGACGGCGGCATCACCACCGGGGACCTCAGCACCTGAGCGTCCCGGCGGGTGGCTCAGGTGCGGCGCAGCTCCGGCAGCAGGCGGGTCGCCACGTCCACCAGGACGGACTCGTCGCCGGCGTACCAGCTGCTGGCCCGGGGCCAGTGCGTCACCACGTCGGTGAAGCCGAGGGCGGCCGCCCGGCCGACCTGGTCGGCGAAGAACTGGGCGCTGCGCAGCGAGAAGGCCGGCGCCGAGTCCAGCGAGAGGTAGCGGTCGAGGGTGCCCGGGTCGCGGCCGGCGGCGGCGAGCGTCTTGTCCATCCGGGCGGACAGCTCGGCCACCCCGTCCCACCAGCTCTCCAGGTCGTCGCCGCCGGGCCCGGTGGTGACCCAGCCCTGGCCGAACCGCACGACCAGCCGCATGGACCGGGGCCCGTTGGCGGCCATCACGAACGGCACCCGGGGCGTCTGGACGCAGCCCGGGTTGTTCCGCGCGTCCACCGCCGCGAACCAGTCGCCCCGCCAGGTCGTGCCGTCCTCGCGCAGGATCAGGTCGAGCAGTTCGGTGAACTCGGCGTAGCGGTCCACCCGCTGGCGCGGCGGCAGCGTCTCCCCGCCGAGCACGGCCGCGTCGAAGCCGATGCCGCCCGCGCCGAGGCCGAGCAGCAGCCGCCCGTCGGAGACGTCGTCGAGCGCGGTGACCTGCCGGGCGAACGCCGCCGGGTGGCGGAAGTTGGGCGAGGCGACCAGCGTCCCGAGGCGGATGCGGGAGGTCACCGTCGCGGCGGCGGTCAGCGTGGTCACCGAGTCGAACCACGGCCCGTCGACCAGGTCGCGCCAGCCCAGGTGGTCGTACGTCCAGGCGTGGTCGAAGCCCCACTCCTCCGCCTGCCGCCACCGGCGACGCGAGTCTGACCAGCGCTGGTCGGGGAGGATCACGATGCCAATCCGCATGATCGCCAGCCTAGCGGCCAGCACCGGCCCCGACGCCGACCCACGCGACACCCCTTGCCATGCATCGATGATCTGAATATCTTGACACGGTGGCCGCGATGCGCGAACCGACGTTCCTGATCCTCACCGCGCTCGCCGGCGGTCCCCGGCACGGTTACGGCATCGTCCAGGACGTCACCGCCCTCTCCGCGCAGCGCGTCTCGCTCCTGCCGGGCACCCTCTACGCCGCCCTGGACCGGCTGCACGCGCAGGGGCTCGTCGCGCCCGACCGGGAGGAGACCGTCGACGGCCGGCTGCGCCGCTACTACCGCCTCACCCCCGACGGCGTCCGCGCCCTGGACGCCGAGACCGCCCGGCTGCGACAGCTCGCCAGCGCCGCCGAGACGCGGCTGCGCGCCCTGCGCCCCGGGCTCGCCTGACCCGCCCGCAAGCCCGCGACGCACGCTCCGCGGCGGGCGCGCGTACCGACGAGAGGACGGCCATGCCGACGAACGGCGACCCGCTCGCCCGCCGCTACCGGCGGCTGCTGTTCTGCCATCCGCGCGAATACCGGCGGGCCCGGGCCGACGAGATGGTCGGCGTGCTACTGGACGCGGCGCCGGCCGGCCGCACGCGGCCGACCGTGCGGGAGGCCGCGAACCTGGTCCGGCACGGCCTGCGCTGCCGGCTGGGGCGACCGGCCAGCCGCACGGTCGGGGTCTGGGCGGCCCTCACCGCCGTCGTCTGCGGCCTGTTCACCGCCGCCCTCGCCACCCGGGCCGCCTGGGAGACCTCCCGGCCGATGCCGGACCGGGCCGAGACCGCCGCCGTCGTCGCCGCCGTGCTGCCCGGGCACGACCTCGGCGAGGTCGACCTGTCGCCCGCGCTCTTCACCTTCTACACCCAGCCGCTCACCGTGTGGCACATCGACAACCTGATCCTCGGGGACGGCGGCGAATACGAGCAGAGCGAGGTCACGGCCGAGGTGGTCGGCGCGCCCACGGCGTCCGCCGAGGAGGCGCTCGCGCTGGCGCAGCGGCGTTTGCGCGAGACCGGCTGGCAGGTGTACGAGCCGACGGTCGGCCGATACTCCGGCTGCGCCGACAAGTTCTGCTCGCGAGTCACGGACACCACCGAGACCACGCTCCCCGCCCGACGTGGGGACACCGAGGTCGCCCTCCACGTCCGCGCCGAGACGCCCGGCGACACCGTCGGACTCCGGCTGGAGCTGCGCCGGACGACCCCGCCGGCCGTGTTTCCGGCCGGCGTCGCCAGCGGCTTGCTCGGCGCGGGCCTCGGCTGGCTGGTCTTCGGCTGGGCGAGCCGCCGCACCGAGGCGGCGCACCCCGCCCGGGGCGCGGTCACCGTCCTGTATGCCATCACCATGTTCCTGTGGTGGACGCCCGTCCTGCTGGCCGCTCCCGCCCTGGTCGGGCACCACGTCGACGAGCCGCACCCGACGTGGCACCCGCTGTGGGAGTGGCTCGGCCAACCGGTCGCCTCGCTCCTGTTCGTGGTGGGCGCGGCGACCGCGCTGCTCGGGCTGGGCCTGGCCACCGTGCCGCGCCGGGACCCGCTGCCCAGCACGGCCGCCGGCTGACCGCCCCGGAGATCCCGCGTCGGGGCACCGTCGCCGCCGCCGACGGCCAGCCGGGCGGAAAGGCGGTGGGCGACGGACGACGGCCGCGTACGCTGCCCCGCGTGGATCAGCCGGCGCCGCACACTGTCGAATCCCTCGCCGCCGACCTGCGCGATCTCGGCCTCTCGGCCGGGGACGTCGTGCTGGCACACGCGTCGGTGCGGAGCCTCGGCTTCGTCGCCGGTGGGGCGCACGCGCTCGTGGCGGCTCTGCTGGAGGTGCTCGGTCCGGCCGGCACCCTGGTGGTGCCCACCCACACCCCCGACAACACCGACCCGGCCGGCTGGAACTCCCCGCCCGTACCCGAGGCGTGGTGGCCGGTGATCCGCGACCACACGCCCGGCTTCGACCCGGCGCGCACCCCCAGCCGGTACGTGGGAATCCTGCCGGAACTGGTCCGCACCTGGCCCGGCGCGCTGCGCAGCGACCACCCGCAGGTCTCCTTCGCCGCCCTCGGCGCGCGGGCCGGGGAGGTCGTGCACGGGCACCGCCTGGACGACGCGCTGGGCGAGCGGTCGCCGCTCGGCGCGGTGTACCGCCTCGACGGCAAGGTGCTCCTGCTCGGCTGCGGCCACGACGCGAACACGTCGCTGCACCTCGCCGAGTGGCGGCAGGCGTCCCCGCCCCGCGCCGAGCACGGGGCCTCGGTCCGCGGGTCCGACGGCGGCAGCCACTGGCTGACCTGGGTCGACGTCCTGACCGACGAGGACGACTTCGAACGGCTGGGCGCCGACTTCGAGGCGACCGGCGCGGTCGCCGAGGGCCGGGTCGGCCAGGCCACCGCGCGGTTGATGGCGCAGCGTGCGGTGGTCGACTTCGCCACCGACTGGATGGCCGTCCACCGCCGGCGCGCCGGCTCGTAGGCCGGCACCCGCGCCCCGCTGACGTGGCGTCCGGGCGCCGCGACGGTCCTTCCAGGACGATCTCCGGTGCTCGCGGCGCCGGCGCCGGCTGCTAAGATCCGGCAACTCGGCTGGGGCCTCCACGCGGGTCGCCGGTTCACGACCGGCCACCGTGCGGCGTGCCGCAGGAACAGCCTGCCAGCGAGACGCGTCCGGCCCCGGGCCGGAGCCTTCACCTTCTGTCCCGCAGGGAGGACGAGCGTGGTCCGAGGCTCGCTCAGCCGCGCCGGCATCGCCGGTGCCGTGTCGTTCGCACTCGCCGTGGGCCTGGTCCCGGTGACGACGGGTACGGCGCGCGCCGAACCGGTCCCGGGCGAGGTGGTCGTCCCCGCCGCGTACGTCCTGTCCCCCCAGACGCGGCTGCTGAGCGCCGGCCCCTCGGGGTTCCTCCGGCACGAGCCCACGCACGAGTACCTGTGGACGAGCTACGCCGGTGTCGACACCAGGCTCGCCATGTCCAGCACGGACGCGGTCACGGTCCCGGACTTCGGCGCCGGCTCGGACGTCGTCGCGAGCCCGAAGCTCGCCGACCGGACCGTCACGCTGCGGGACGTGACGACCGGCCGATCGCGTACGGTCGCGGTCCCCCTCGGTCACACGTACGTCAGCACCCTGGGGTCGACCGTCGTGACGACGGCGCAGGACCCGGCGGACGGCGACCACACGTGGCGTCTCCTAGATTCCCACGACGACGGTTCCGTCACCCCGCGCGCCGTGGCGGGCGTCCCCGACGGGGTCACGGCGGTGTTCGACATCTCGGGCCCGATCGGCGACGCGCGCGGCCAGGTGGTGCAGTACCGGGTGGGCGGCACGCCGCGCACCGGTTTCCTCGACGTCGAGCGCGGCCGGCTGGTCCCGCTTCCGTACGCCACCTACGGGAGCACCGGCACCGTCGTGCTCACCTCCACCCACCTGCTGTGGTGGCACGACGGCACCGTCGCCGTCCACGCGCGCGCCGACCTCACCGCCACCCCGCGCACCGTGCCGCTGACCGGGGACTCGCAGGTGCTGGGCATGGTCGGCGAGACGCTCGTGGTGGGCCGGCACGACCCCGCGACGGGCCCCCTGAATTACCTGGACCCGGTCTGGCGGGTCGAGGCCGTCGACCTCGGCGGGCGCACGGTGCGGACGCTGCTGGCCAGGTCGGCGGGCCTGCCCATGCCGACCCCGGACGGCCGGCTCCTGCTGCAGGGCGGCCCCGACGTGGAACGCTGGGGGATCTCCGTCGTCGAGGCCGTGGACGGCGGCGACGTGACGATCCGCAGGGTGGCCGAGGCGTACCCGCGCAAGCTCCAGGCGGTGTCGGGGCTGACCCTCACCCAGGGGCGGCTCAACACCCTGGAGCGGAGGAACGCCTGGCAGGAGCGTCGCCACCTGCACACCCGCGAGATCGGCGTGACGGGCTCCCTCGCGATCGGTGCGCGTACCGACCGGGGCCCCGGGCCCGCGAGCTGCGACACCACGGCGTGTCCCGAGCTCCACGACACCGGCGACGGCCGGACGGTCGTCTCGGGCCTCAGCTACGGCCGCACCGACGACGACCGGCAGCCCCGCCTCCTGGAGCCGACCGCGTCCATGCCCGGCCTCCGGATCGACGGCACCCGCACCTACCAGTCGGTGGCCGCCGTCGGCGGCCGCTTCGCGGCCCTGACCCTGCCGTACGCCGGCACGGCGGCGGAGACCCGCGTCGTCGACCTCGGCACCGGGGGCACCGTGTTCACGACCACGGCCCAGGTCGAGGCGTTGTGGGGCACCACCCTGTGGGTGCGGGACGGCAACGACGCCGTGTCCCCGGTCGACGTGCTGACCGGGCAGCGGGGCACCCAGGTGTGGTTCGGCCGGGGCTGCCTCCTGGAGGACCTGCAGGCCGTCGGGCGCTGGCTGCTGTGGACCTGCGTGGGCTCGGCACCCGGCCAGGGCGTCTACGACACCGTCAAGCGGACGAACCTGACCCTCGTCACCGGCACCGACTGGTCGTCGGCGAAGCTCGGCGACGGCTTCGTCGCGTCCGAGGTGGACGGGCAGCTGAAGATCACCGACGTCCGTGGCGGCACGGCGGTGTCGCGCGCCGCCGGGGCGTTCGCGTCGTGGCGCCCCTGGGACGTCGACCCGCACACCGGGGTCGTCGCCCACCTCGGCGCCGACGGCGGCATCCACCTGGTGCCCAGCGGCATCCCGGTCTCGCCGCTGGTCCGGCTCGACGCGGTCGTCCCCACGGCGGCCCACGTCAAGAACGGCACGGGGCACTGGAGCCCGAGGTGGTGGCTGTCCAAGCCGACCGCCTCCTGGCAGCTCGTGATCAGGGCCCAGAGCGGCGCGGTCGTCCGTACCCTCTCCGGCGGCCAGACGCGCGGCCTGGTCGCTCCGGTGTGGAACGGCGAGGACGACCGCCGCCGGCAGACGCCCAACGGCGACTACGCGTGGACGCTGACCGCCACGCCTGCCGACGGCCAGGGCGAGGCCCTGACCGCGTCGGGGACCCTGCGCTTCAGCAACGGGTGTCAGATCGGGGACCGCCCGCAGTTGGTCACGATCAGGTGCAGGTGACCCGGCCGGCCGCCCGGAACGGTTCACGAGCGACCCGCGTACTTCCCGGCCGTCGCGCCCGGCGCCCCGGCCGACGCCGCCCAGGGAGAGTTGACCGCACGCGGCACGACCACGCGTCCACCGGAGAGTGGACGCGTGGTCGCCGCCGCGAACAGTCGTACGCCCCGCAGCGTCTCCGCCCACGGGCGGCAGGTGTCGGAAGCGGGTCCGTCAGTGTCGCCGTGCGGCGGCCTCTCCGCTTCCGAACCGGTAACCGCGGATGATGGTGTGCTCTGCGGCATTGCCCCTGCCGTCGCTCAGTTTGACGCGTAGCGAGGCGAAGCCGGCCCCTCCCGGATTGACGATCATGGCAGTGCGCTTTCCGCCCGTCGACAACACCGGCACGGTGCGCCACGTACGGCCGTCGTCGAATGAGACGGCGACGGTGACGCGTTCGACGTTGCCCGCGTCGGAGCCCGGTTGTGCCCCGACGACGACGGGGACCGCGACTGCGCCGGACGGCGCGCGGTTGTGCTCGTCGAGCCGGGGATTGAACGTGGCCGAGAGGAGCGGCAGCCGTACGGGTACGTCGCCGGCCACGCGACCGGACCGGAACGTCCATGCCGCGTCGATCCTCGTGGACAGGTTGTCCGCGCCACGCTGGCTCCGGACCTCCAGCCGGTACGCGGCCTCCGCCTCCGGCACCTGGAATACCGTCTTGCCCCGAGGCGCGTCGGCCTCGCCGATCCTCACGCCGTCGCGGAACAGGGCGATCCGGATGTCCGCCGTGTCGTCCCAGCCGCTTCGGCCGTCGCCGTCGCTGTAGAGGGCGGGGGCCACCGTGACGGTGTCACCCAGCCGGGTGACAAACTCGTCCGGAACGCCGTGCCGGGGCTGACCGAACGCGGGACCGAACACGCCCCGGTTCCATTCCTCGACATACGTCCGACCCGGCTCGTAGTGCAGCGGGAGCGACTGACTTCTTCCGGTGACGACCGGAAAGCCTTCGGCGTCGTGCGCCTGCTCGTGGTGGTCTCCGATCCATCGCACGCCCTCGCCGGTGTAGTACTCGGTGTTGGTGAAGGGCAGGTCGAACGGGATGTTGAACGCTAAGCCGCCGGCGCCCGGCCGCGTAGCGGAGACCGGGAACACCGTCTTGTTCCCCCGCGTCACCGCGCTCTGCCGGGCATAGCTGGAACGGACCGTCGCGAGGTCGCGTTCGGTGACTCGTCGTTCGAGTCCGTTGGCCATGCGGCCCGGGACGTACCAGGCCCCGCGATAGACGTGGGGACTGTTGAAGCTCGAGCCGTCGGGCCCGGGCGTGGCCCACATGGCCTGGA
The DNA here is from genome assembly GCF_900090315.1 of Micromonospora citrea. NCBI lineage: Bacteria > Bacillati > Actinomycetota > Actinomycetes > Micromonosporales > Micromonosporaceae > Micromonospora > Micromonospora citrea. The sequence continues at coordinate 3,402,987 of NZ_FMHZ01000002.1, forward strand.
TGCTGGTTTCGAACCCGTCGACGACCTGGTCCGGGCCCAACTGCCCGGCGAAGACACCGCCGACCTGAGCGCCGAATACGCCGCTGCCGACGATCCCGACCCCGGTTCTGAATTCGGCGGCGACCGCCATGAACTGGCCGACGGCATCAGCTCGCGGCACGGTCAGCGACACCGGCCCGCCGCGCCGCGCATCCACCATGACCGTCCGGTCTCCCGACAGCTCCAGTCGCGGATGAGCCAGCAGGGTCGTCGTTGACGCGGCGGGATCGCCACCCGACACGTCGTCGACGGTGCTGGTGATGACGTATGACGCCTTGGGCAGCCGCAGGGTCACGGACCCGTCGGCGCCGTAGACCGACGCTTCGTCGGACGTGTCCGTTCGCCAGATCGTGGTCGAGTAGCTGTCGGCGGCCTGCCCGTTCCGGTTCGTGTGCACGAGTGTGAGGTCGTAGCTTTCCGGCTCGCGCTCCAGCCCGATCGGGACCGTGATCACGGTGTCGCCCTGCTCGGCGACGAGCTGCCCGCCGTAGCGCCCGTCGAGGTTGTTGGCACGAACGTCGGCGGTGACGGTGACGTTCGCGCTGCCGCCGGCCGCCACGGTGACACTCGTCGCCGACGCCGAGAACATTCCCGCTGGCGCCGGATTGCCGTCCGGCGCGACGGCCTTCACCTTCAGCGACAGGGTGACGGCCGCCGATCCGTGGTTGTGGAGGCTGATCGTCTCGGTGACGGGGGTGGCGTCGTGATGGGGCCAGGCCTGCCGGCCGAAGTTGACGCTTGGCGGGTCGACGGTCACCGTGGTGTCGAGTGCCCGCCCGATGTCGAGGCGACCCGCGCCCTGGGCGAACACCGACAGCGCCGGGTTCGGCCTCGCCGAGCCCATCAGCGCAGCCTTCAGTCGGGCGGGCGGCCAGGCCGGGTGACGTTGTGCGAGGATCGCCGCCGCCCCCGCCACGTGCGGCGTCGACATCGAGGTGCCGCTCATCGCCACGTAGGGCTGGGTCGCTCCGCCGCCGCTGCGAGCAGCGGTGATGTCCACCCCCGGAGCGGTGATGTCGGGCTTGACGGCGGCGTCCCCGGCCCGAGGCCCGCGGTTGGAGAACTCGGCGAGGCCGTCGGCCTTGTTCACGGCGCCCACCGCCAGAGCGGCGTCCGCGCTGGCCGGGCTGTTGACCGACGCGTCGGCGCCGTCGTTGCCCGCCGCCGCGACGAACAGGGTGCCGTACTGAGCCGTGAGCCTCTCGACGGCCTCCTCGACCGGGTCGAGGCCAGGCGCGTCACTCCCGCCGAGACTCATGTTGACCACATCGGCGCCCTGCTCGGCAGCCCACTGCATACCCGCCAGGATCCACGACTCCGAGCAGCCGAACTCCACACAGACCTTGCCGTTGAGCAGCCGCGCTCCCGGGGCCACGCCGCGGTACCGCCCCCCGGAGGCCGCACCGGTGCCGGCGATCGTCGACGCCACGTGGGTGCCGTGTCCGGCGTGGTCCCGGTCGTCCTCGAACCCGTCCGTAAAGTTCGCGCTGGCGGCGACCCGACCCGAGAGGTCGGGATGAGCCACGTCCACGCCGGTGTCCAACACCGCCACGGTGACGCCCGAACCGTCGTAGCCGGCCTGCCACGCCGCCGGCGCGCCCACCTGCGGAACGCTCTCAGCCAGCAGTGGCTTGCGCACACCGTCGAGCCACACCTTCGAGACGCCCGGAACGAGGGCCCGCTTGCCGGCCCGCGCCTGGGTGATTTCGGCCCACAGGTCGCCGTTGCGGGCCGACCGCACCGCGAAACCGCGCGCCCCGGGCAGTTCCCGCGCCACCCGTGCGTCCGCGGCTTTCACGGCACCGCGCGCCGACGCCGCGGATGCGCCCCCGTGACCGACGATGAGCGGAAGATCCTTGCGGCGGTCGTCGTACCCGAACTCCACCAGCGTCGTCACCTCGAACAGTCGAGGATCCAACCGGCCCGACGACACCAACGGCAGCGCGTCCGCCGGGATCACTCTCTGGCGTCCTCCGGCCGACTGCGTGACGAACCGCATCTTGTCCCGCCCGCGCCCGGGCTCGACCGTCACGCGTCCGCCCGCGACCGTGACCTTGTCGCCGGTCACGAGCGTCACCACACGCACGTCGCCGGCCGGGCTCATCCGCGCAACCGGCGACGACGTGGCCGCCGCCGGTTGAGCCACCAGACTCAACGGAAGCCCGAGAGCGACCACCGCGAGGCCGCCGCTCAGCCTTGTCCTGAATCGCATGCGTCTCCCACCTCTGGGTTTGGAATCCATCACCTCCACTGTGTCGTCGATCATGAAAACGTTACCCACCTCGCGCCGCCGGTCTGTCCGAGCGATCAGCGGGCCCGGAGGGGACCGGGGCTTCCGGGACTGGTGGCACGCCAACGGCACGCGACATGATCGCTGGCCTGGAGCACCGATGGCGCCGACGCTGAAATGATCTTCAGCAGGAAGTACGCCGCGTGGTCGCGACAGTGGCCCGTGAATGGCCCCGCCGGGCGCTCGTGGCCCGGGCAAGCCGAAGGCCCTGGCTGGGACTTGCGTCCTGACCAGGGCCTTTCGCATGGAGCGGGTGACGGGAATCGAACCCGCAGTGTCAGCTTGGGAATCGGATTGATTCACACGGTGGGTAGTCGCGCCGGCTGGTCGAGAAATGCGTAACGTTCGGGTTGAGGCCGTCGACGTGCCCAGCGTGAGCCGGTGTTGACCTCTGCATCGGGCACGCATCGGGCACGAGCTGCCAGAGCCGCTACTCGATCGTCATCCTGCCTGCCACGCAGACAGTGGGGTGAATCGTTCGGTGCCGGTGACGCGGAGCAGGTCGAGCGCCGAGCTTTCGGGTGTGCCGGGTGCGGCCGAGTAGACAATGAGAGTTTGATCGGCTTCCGGTACCAGGAGGGTGTCGCAGTCGAGGATGAGCGGCCCGAGTTCGGGGTGCTGGATGGTTGTTGTGGTGGCGCGCAACTGTCCCGAACGCCCGGCTCGCCACAGGTCGTCGAACCGGTTGCTGCCGGAGCGCAGATCGGCGATGAGGCGGTTGAGGTCGGGATCGCCGGGGTAGCGGGCCTGGGCGGTTCGCAGGCACCCGACGCAGTGGGCGGCCGTTGCCGCCTCCTCCTCCGGTGTCAGCGTTATTCGGTCCGGGTCGGTGCTCAGAAAGCGCTGCCGAATGAGATTGCGTTGCGCGGGTAGCCGTTCGGAGAAATCGCCGAAGAGCGCGGCAGCAAGGGGATTCCAGGCGAGGATGTCGGACTTGGCCGACAACACCAGGGCGGGCAGGTCAGACATCCGATCCAGGAGCCGCAGCACGCTCGGACGTATCAGCATCGGGACGCGTCCGGCCTGCGGCGGCTCGGATCCGGCCAGCCGGAATACGAGGTCGCGGTCGCTGTCGCTGAGTCGCAATGCCCTGGTCAGCGCGCCGAGTACCTGGCTGGAGGGTCTGGGGCCGCGTCCCTGCTCGAGCCGGACCACGTAGTCGACGCTGAGGCCCGCCAGCTGGGCGACCTCTTCGCGGCGCAGCCCCGGTACCTGTCTGCGCGGCCCGGCCGGAAGGCCGACGTCAACCGGTCTCACCCGTGCGCGTGCGGTACGCAGCACCGCCGCCAGTTCGGCTCTGTCCACGCATCCATCCTGCCGCAGCACTGATGCCTGGGGGTGGTACCGCGAGTCCCATGGCTGGGCAGCCCTGGCGGGCGGCAGACGCGGCGGGGACGCTATCGGCATGGCATCAACGACGATTGCTCTGGTTACCGGGGCAAACAAAGGGCTGGGACGCGAAACCGTACGTAGGCTCGCGGGGCTGGGCTGGCAGGTGTTCCTCGCCGCGCGGGACACGACGCGCGGCATGGCGGCGGCGGCCGAACTGGTCGAGGACGGGTTGAACGTGGAGTTCGTACCGCTCGATGTGACCTCGGATGAATCCGTCGCCGCTGCTGCCGGAACGGTGAAGGCGCGTGCCGGGCGGCTGGACGTATTGGTAAACAACGCCGGTATCGGTGGCACGAACAGCGCTCCGGCCGATACCACGGCGTTCGATCTGCGGGAGGTGTTCGAGGTGAACGTGTTCGGCCCGGTCCGGGTGACACATGCGTTCCTGCCACTGCTACGCGCCGCCGAGCAACCCCGGATCGTGATGGTGTCCAGCGGAATGGGATCGGTCGCCACAATCACCGACCCGAACCTGAGCGGATTAGTTCCCCCCACTCTCGCTTATCCGGCGTCGAAATCGGCACTTAATATGATCACCACTCAATACGCCAGCGCACTGAGTGATATCAAGGTAAATGCGGTCGATCCCGGCTACACCGCCACCGACATGAACAACAATTCGGGTTTCCAAACTGTGACCGAGGGGACCGATGCAATCGTACGACTGGCCGATATCGGCCCCGACGGACCGACCGGTGGGTTCTTCGACCGCACCGGCCCCGTTTCGTGGTGACCGTGGCCGTCCGCTCCGGTGCTGCGGGCCGCTGACGTCCGGATCAATGGGCGCGGGATCGGCACCGGCGTGTCCCCGCCACTGATCCTGTGCCTGATCGTGTGGTGTGGGATCGAGACAAGAAATGGTGAGCACTATGGGAGACCGTGATTCGAGCAAGGGGAGCGATATCCTGTCGATCGGGTTGCATCCGAGCACCATCGACTACAGCCGGTACCCCGGACTGGACGAGGCGACTCTGGCCGCACGAATCGAGGCGGGCGAGGCTGCGCTGCGCGTGGCCGGATTCAATTTCATGTCGTGCCAGGTGCCTGCTGAGCCGGACGAGGCCGAGGCGAAGGTGCGCGAGTGTGCCGCCACAGGGTCGCTTCGAGTCGCGATGATCGGGGCAGGTGTGCGGATGGCACCCGAGCACACCCTGCTGTTCGAACGGCTCGTAAATGTGCTCAATGAGATGCAGCCGGGTATCAGGTTCTGCTTCAACACGTCACCGGAAACCACGATCGACGCGCTGCGACGATGGGTTCAACCGACGCAGCGCGACAAGGGCTGACAATCGGAACCTTTGACCAGAGCCCGCAGGTCTACTGCGATGAGGCCGTGGTGGGGTTGCGGCGCGTGTACCCGGGCAGGCCCCGGCCTGCCGGCAATAGCCGGCGCGAGGGGGTCGCAGAGGCTCCGGGGCCAAGGGCGGCCCGCAGGGCCGTCGCGAAGCGATGCGAAGCACCCTTGCTCGCCGAGACGCTTGCAGACGAAACAGCTTGCCGGGTCACTGCAACGCCGTGCCATCCCGATGCTGCCGCCGACCCGCCCTCCTGGGGAGCGGGCCGCCGCCCGGCCCGCCACGTCAGGCGGACCTTGACATAGGTTCGGACGCTGGCGGGTCGGGCGGTGGTCTGCTCGGCTTGCCCGGGTCGATGGCAGGCGGGATGGCCTACCGCAACCACCCACGGACCCGGCGGCTGCCGACGATCTTCGTCCATCCTGGAGCCGTTGCGCCCCCGCCGGAGGCGCTCTAAACCGCAACCCCGCGACCGTCGTCATCTCGCCGACGTGGCCGGCGTGCGCTCCCCTACGCCGCGCGGGCTTCTGGCCGCGCGGCCCGGCCTGCTGCCGGCCTGTCCCGTCCGCGTTGAGTTGGCACCGTCCGGTATGACTTGGCACGAGGTTGGCACTGTCCGGGTTGAGGTGGCACGTCCGGTACGGTGCTGTCCGGTCTCAGCGAGGTTAGCGGGTTCTCGGCGAGTTGACAGGCTTCCCGATGAGTGTGCGTGTACTTGGTCTCGACCGGCAGTCAGCTGTGTGCCGATCGGGCACTACGGCGCGGCGACTGTTGCGGCAATGGCCGCGTACTTGCGGTCCGGGCGGTCCGGGGACTGCTGCTGCAAGCGCTGAAGTTCGGTGAAACCAGCCTTTGCCAGGCGGGCAGAGAATGTGTCTACGGGCCAGCGGTATGCCGTGTGGACCTTGTGGTCGAACGCGGCCACATCGTCGTCGCTGTCGAAGAAGCCGATCACCAGGTTCCCGGAAGGAGGCAGCATCCGGCGGAACTCGGCGAGTACCGCATCCAGCTCCGATGGCGGTAGGTGGATGGTCGAGTACCAGGAGAGGATGCCGGCCACCGAGTGGTCGGGAAGGTCCAGGTCCGTCATTGATCCGAGCTGGAACGCCGGCCCGGGAAAGTGGGTCCGGGCGTAGCCGATGAACTCAGGTACCAAGTCGACGCCGGTCACGTTGGCGCCGAGCGAATGCAGGTAGGCGCTCCAATGCCCGGGGCCGCAACCGAGATCGAGCACGGCGCCGTCCAAGCCGACGAGGTGGTCTCGGACAAGGGCCCTGTCATCCACGTGGGCCTGCCAGTCACCATCGAACAGGGCGATGTACTGCTCGGACATGTGCGAGTAGGCGTCGCGGACCGGCTGGTTGCTCACGGCGCCACTCTAAAGTCTGCCCGCGTTCCACCCCGAACCCAGTACGCGTCCGGGTTGAGGTGGCACGTCCGGTACGGTGCCGGGTGCTGCGCGCGGTGCCGGGCCTGGGTGGGCCGCTGACGGCTGAGTTCGAGGTCGGCTACGTCGGCGCCGAGGGATCGGAGGTCCGCACCTCCTTGATCGACTCGGCGGGGGTGCCGTTCGAGCTGGTCAAGCCGGTACGCGGCTTCCCGTCGTACAAGCGGCAGCGCAACTTCCCGGGCTTGTGGTGGTCGTCGACGACCGGCGCTCACGTCGGGTACGAGTCGTGGCTGGAGCGCGATCACCTGATGCTGCTCGACTTCGCCCCGGCGGTGGCCGGGATCGCGTCGCAGCCGTTCTGGCTGTTCTGGAACGACGAGGCTTCCGGCCGGCGCCGTTCGCACGCGCCGGACTACTTCGCCCGGCTGGCCGACGGGCGGGGCCTGGTGGTGGACTGCCGACCAGTCGACCGGATCAAACCGCGTGACGCCGCGGCGTTCGCCGTGACTGGCCGGGCGTGTGAGCTGGTCGGATGGGAGTATCGGCTGGTCGGCGCGCCGGAGCTGGTGATGGTGCGCAATGTGCGCTGGCTGGCCGGTTACCGGCATCCGCGGTACCGGCTGCCGGCGGTGGGCGCGGCGTTGCGGGAGGTGTTCGCCGAGCCCGCGCCGTTGATGGACGGTGCTGGCGCGGCGGGTGAGCCGATCGCGGTCCTGCCGGTGTTGTTCCACCTGCTGTGGTGCGGTGAGCTGGCCTGTGACCTCGGGGTACGGCTGCACGAGGCGACCATCGTGACCACGGCCGGGGCCTGCTGATGGGCGCGGGCAAGTTGCCGGTGCTGCGTGTCGGGGAGTGGGTGCGTTTCGACGGCGACGAGCACCAGGTGGTGGCGCTGGCCGGCACGTCGGTGCGGCTGCGCTCGCGGGGTGGGGTTGCGCAGGTGGTGCTGCTGGCGTTCCTGCTCGCCGCCGCGGACTTCGAGCTGCTCGACGAGCAGCAGGCGGTGCCGGCGGTGGAACCGCTGGGGCTGCTGGAGACCCTGCCGCACGAGGTGCTCGAGCGGGCCCGGCGCTGGGAGCGGCACCTCGTCGAGGTGGTCACCGGCCGGGCACCGGAAGCGCCGGAGGGCGCCGGGCCGCGGCCGGGTTACGACCCAGCGGCGAGCACGCTGAAGGACCGCGACGCGGCCAAGGCCGTCGAGCTGAGCGCCGCCGGGCAGCCGACCTCGGCGCGGACGGTGACGCGGATGCGGCTGCGCTACGCCGAGCAGGGCCTGTGAGGGCTGGTCGACCAGCGATACACCCGCGGCAGCGACCCGGTCGGCCGGGCCGACGAGCGGCTGGTCACGGCGATCCGCGCCGAACTGGACGCGCAGACGCACGCCTCGACGGGCACCCGCGGGCGCCTGATGCGACGGGTGCGCACCGCGCTGGACGCCGAGCACGGGCCCGGGGTGGTGCCGATTCCGGGTCGCAGCGCGTTCTACGAGCTGGTCGGCGTGCTGGCCGGCGGGCGGCACTCGTTCGGCGCGGCGACCACGCGCCGGTCCCTGGCCAACCGGCCGGTTGCGCCGTTCACCCCGACGTTCGCCACCCGGCCCGGTGAGCTGGTGCAGATCGACTCCACGCCGCTGGACGTGATGGTGCTGCTGGACTCCGGCGTCCCCGGCCGCCCCGAGCTGACGATGGTCGTCGACGTGGCCACCCGCACCATCGCTGCGGCGGTGCTGCGCCCGGCCGGCACCAAGGCCGTCGACGCCGCGTTGCTGCTGGCCCGCACGCTGGTCCCTGAGCCGATGCGGCCCGGCTGGTCGGCCGCGCTGCGCATGTCCGCCTCCCGGCTGCCGCACACGCGGCTGCTCGACATCGACGCCCGGCTGGAGACCGCCGCGGCCAAGCCGGTGATCGTCCCGGAGACGATCGTCATCGACCACGGCCGGGTGTTCGTCTCCGAGGTGTTCACCCGCGCTTGCGACCGGCTGGGCATCTCTAGCCAGCCGGCCCGCAAGGGCACCCCGACCGACAAGCCGCTGGTCGAGCGGCAGTTCTCCTCTATCGCCAGCCTGTTCTGCCAGCACGTCGCCGGCTACACCGGCGGCAACGTCACCCGCCGCGGCGACCGGATCACCGACGAGCCGCTCTGGAGCCTGCCCGAGCTGCAAGACCTGCTCGACGAGTGGATCGTCGCCGGGTGGCAGCACCGGCCCCATGACGGGCTCCGCGACCCGCACGCGCCGCGCCGGGCGTTCAGCCCGAACGACGCCTACGCCGCGATGGTCGCCGTGTCTGGCTACCTGCCCCTGACGCTGTCGGGGACCGACTACCTGGAGCTGCTGCCGGTGCACTGGCGCCACGTCAACGAGTACGGCATCACCATCGACCACCGCACCTACGACGACGACGCCCTGCCCCACGGCGAACGCTCCACCGTCGCTGAGCAGGGCGGGCGCTGGGAAGTGCACTACGACCCCTACGACCTGTCCCACGTCTATGTCCGCACCCCGGCCGGCTGGATCACCGCGGCCTGGACGCACCTGCCGATGGTCAGCGCGCCGTTCGCCGACTTCACCTGGCGCCACGCCCGCCGGATGGCCGTTCCTCGCCGCGTTCTACCCCGAGATCGTCAACCTTGCGCGGCTGTTCTGCTCGCCTACCTGGCGGGCCGTTGCCCGCCGGGCGCTGACCTCCGCGGAGCACCGGCTCACCATCACCGCCAAGATCAGCCGGCAGATCGGACCTGAGCCCGTCCCCCATGACTGGCCCGTCACCCAGGGGTGGACCGGGTACGAAACAGACCGTTGGCTGCGGGCGATGGCCGGCCTGCCGGATATCGTCGTGCCCAACCGCACGTTCCCGCAGACCCGCCGGGTCACCTTCGACGGCGTCCCGGTCAACCACGCCACCTCCGACGAGACCCTCGCCAAGAAAGCCAACAAGGAGTTCAACAAGCACCGCCATGTTCCGAGCTGGGCGCTACCGAACTACGCCGACCGGCCCACCAACCACGACCTGCCGCTCGACTACCAACCCGAGCCCGAACACCACCCACGCCTCAGCCTGTCGCAGCTGCTGGACGCACTCATCGCCGACAGTGCCAAGTAGATCCGGACGACTAACCTGATCTTGTCCGCGCGGACCTGGCACAACCGCAGCTCAGGCACCCGACACCAGTGCCACTTTCCGCCGGACGGGACACGGCCCACCACACCCCGGTCAACGATCCTGTTGCTCAGACGGCAGCCTCACATTCGGACCACCCAAGACCGATGCCGGCATCCGTACCGTCACCGTTCCCGATGCGATCCGCCGCGACATTCGCGCAAACCTGGACGACTTTGTCGACGAGGACCAGGGCGCGCTCGTCTTCACCGGCGCGAAGGGTGCCGTCCTGCGCCGCTCCAACTTCCAGAGCGCCTGTAAGTGGCGCGAGTCGGTGGCGGCGGCCGGCCTGCCTGGCTTCCACTTCCACGACCTACGGCACACAGGCAACACCTTGGCCTCTCGGACCGGTGCCAGCCTGGCCGACCTGATGGCCCGGATGGGTCACGCCTCGACTCGGGCCGCAATGATCTACCAGCACACCGCCAAGGAGCGTGACGAGCACGTCGCTGACGGCCTCAGCGAGCAGATCAAGAAGGGCCGTGATCGGGCACGTAGCGGGCACGGCCAGCGCAGGAAGCGGTAGCAACGATCGAGGCCCCAGCCAGGAAACCGGTCCTGAGCTGGGGCCTCACGTTGGAGCGGGTGACGGGAATCGAACCCGCACTGTCAGCTTGGGAAGCTGATGTTCTGCCATTGAACTACACCCGCAGGCGGCACCACTGTACCTGAGTCGTCACGCCGGTGCACCCAGGTACCCCCTCCGGCGGCGCGTGCCCTCCTCCCGGCGGGCACCCCGGACCCTCGGCTCGCGCCGCCGAGGCGGGGGTGGGCGGCGGTGAGGCGCCGCCGAGGCGGCGGCGAGGTGGCGGCGAGGTGGCGGCCGGCACACCCGAAGACCGGCGCCGCAGAGGCCACGGGAGCGCTACCGGCACCGAGGGCCATCCGCCCATCACCCGATGTCGATCATTATTGACCCCCTGCCAGCAGAAAGTTCCGTCGCCGCAGCTCATGGACGTTCTCAAATCCGTCAATCGGTTGTAGCGTCTGCCCAACGTTCTCAGCCACGGCGTGACACACCCCCTGTCGCGCCGCCAGAAAGAGGTGGGCCCATGGGACTCCGTCCCAACCTGCTGACCCGGCGTACGGCCGGCGTCGCGTCGACGACCCTCGCGCTGCTGCTCAGCACCGCCGCGGTGGGCGTCGTCCCGGCCGCGTCGGCCTTCTCCGCCGCCCCGAGCGAGGTCTGCGTCGAGCCGGCCGACGTCCACTCGGACGCCCGGATCAAGCCCGGCGGCGGCGCCAGGCACGAGCCGAACGAGCTGACCCTCGCGGAGACCCGCGAGCGTGAGGCCGACCTGGCCGCCGCCCTGCGCGAGCGGGCGCGGTTCCGCGCGGGCGCCGGCGCCTCCACGACGGCGACCGTGACCATCCCCGTGGTCGTACACGTGATCCAGGAGGACGGCACCCGGGCCGGCGGCAACATCCCGGACTCGATGGTCACGTCGCAGATCAACGTGCTGAACCAGTCCTTCAGCGGGGCGACCGGCGGGGCGGCCACCGCGTTCAGCTTCCAGCTCACGAAGATCAACCGGGTGACGAACCCGGCCTGGTATCCGATCGTGCAGGGCTCCTCCGCGGAGCGGTCGATGAAGACCTCCCTGCGCGAGGGCGGCAAGAACATGCTCAACATCTACCTGGGCGAGCTGAGCGACAGCCTGCTCGGCTGGGCCACCTTCCCGACCCGCAAGCTCAACAGCATGGACGGCGTCGTCGTGCTGAGCGAGTCGCTGCCGGGCGGCACGGCCACCAACTACAACCAGGGCGACACCGGCACCCACGAGGTCGGCCACTGGCTGAACCTCTACCACACCTTCCAGGGCGGCTGCTCCGGCTCGGGCGACAGCGTCAGCGACACCGCCGCCGAGGCCTCCCCGGCCTACCAGTGCCCGACCGGGCGGGACACCTGCACCGCCCCGGGCGTCGACCCGATCACCAACTTCATGGACTACACGTACGACTCGTGCATGTACCAGTTCACCGCCGGGCAGGCCAGCCGCATGCTGACCGCCTGGAACGCGTACCGCGCGGCGTAGTTCCACCGTACGGCCGGTGCCGGCCCCGTCGGACGGGGCCGGCACCGTCGTGTGCGGGGCGGTGTGGCGCGGCGGACGGGGACGGCCCGGCGCGCCACACCGCGTCTCAGGCAGCCGGGCGGTGGGCGGCGTGACCGCCGCCTGCCGGCCGCGTCGCGGGTGCCGCGGCGGCGCCGGAGGGGGCCGCGGCGGGGTCGAGCCAGACCTGGACGGCGGGCCGCCCGTGCCCCTCGCCCGCCCCACCGGCGACGCCCGGCTCGCGACGGGCGAGCATCGCCACGTCGACGGTGAACTCGAACAGCCGCCAGTCGACAAGCGGCGTGGCGCGGTGGGTGCGGGCCAGCCGGGCCACCCGGGCCGGGTCGGTCACCGGCCGGGCGTGGCCGGCCACGTAGGCCTCGTCGTCGCTCTCCTCCGGCGGGAACGAGTGCAGGGCGTAACGGCCGTCGCGCTCCAGGTCGCGCCGCTTCGGCGAGTCGACCACGAAGCAGAAGAGACCCTCGTCGGTGATCACCGGGGAGACCGGGTGGACCCGGGGGCCGCCGTCGGCGCGGACGGTGGCCAGATAGCCGAAGCCCGGCCCGTACTGCTGCATGAGGGAGCGGATCCCGTCGGCGAGGCGGGGCTCGTCGGCGGCGAATTCGGACCAGGAAGCCATGCCGACATTCTATCGAACACGTGTACGAACAGGTAGTCCGACACGCAGGTCACGCACATCGCTCGCTATGGTGTTCCGATGCTGCTCTCCGACCGCGACCTGGTCTCCGAGATCAAGGCGGGCACGCTCGCGCTGGAGCCCTTCGAGCCGACCCTGGTGCAGCCGTCCAGCATCGACGTACGCCTCGACAAGCTCTTCCGGGTCTTCAACAACCATCTCTACACCCACATCGACCCGGCGATCCAGCAGGACGACCTGACGTCGATGGTCGAGGTGCCCGAGGGCGAGCCGTTCGTGCTGCACCCGGGCGAGTTCGTGCTCGCCTCGACGCTGGAGGTCATCTCCCTCGGCGACCAGCTCGCCGGGCGGCTGGAGGGCAAGTCGAGCCTGGGCCGGCTCGGCCTGCTGACCCACTCCACCGCGGGCTTCATCGACCCCGGCTTCTCCGGCCACGTGACGCTCGAACTGTCCAACGTGGCCAACCTGCCCATCACCCTCTGGCCCGGCATGAAGATCGGCCAGCTCTGCATCTTCCGGCTCTCGTCGCCGGCCGAGCACCCGTACGGCTCGGCGGTCTACGGCTCGCGCTACCAGGGGCAGCGCGGCCCGACGCCCAGCCGCTCCTGGCAGCACTGGCGCACCTGGCCGACCCGCTGACCCCACCCCTCGGGCACGGGCGGAGGGCCCCCGCCGGACGGGAGCCCTCCGCGCGTACGTCAGGCGGGGCGGCCGTAGCTGTGGATCGGGCCGTCGTCGACCTTCTTCATCTTCACCGGCACCCCGGCCCGGGAGGCGTGCACCACCCAGCCCCCGCCGACGTACATGCCGACGTGGTGCAGGTCGCTGTAGTAGAAGACCAGGTCACCCGGGCGCAGCTCGCCCCGGCTGACGGTCGCGGTGACCCGGCGCTGCTGCGCGGCGTTGTGCGGCAGCGAGATCCCGGCCTTCGCCCAGGCGGCGAGCATCAGACCTGAGCAGTCGTACGAGTTCGGCCCCTCGGCGCCCCAGACGTAGGGCTTGCCGATCTGGGCGCAGGCGAACTTCACCGCCGTGCCGGCCCCGCCGCCCGGATAGCTGGCCGGGCAGGGGGCGGGGCGCAGCGGGCCGCCCCCGCCGCTGCCGTAGATCCGTAGCCGCAGCTTCTGCAACCGGTCGATCTCGGCGTTGATCTGCTTCTTCTTCGCGGCGAGCTGGGCCTCGGTCCGGCCGAGCTGGGCGACCATCTCGTCCAGCGGCCCCTTCTTCGCGGCCAGCCGGTCGCGCAACTCGGCGACCTGCCGCACGTCCTGCTGCTGGTGCTGGGCGAACCGGTCGAGCAGTTCGAGCTGGCCGACCATCTGGTCCGGCGAGCGGCTGCCCAGCAGGGCGTTGACGGCGGAGACGTTCTCACCCTTGTAGGCGCGGACGGCCAGCGCGTTGACCTTCTCCATCGCCTGGTCGACCTGCTCCTGGAGCGGCGCGATCTGCCTGGCGAGCGCGTCGGCCTGCCGGCGCTTGGCGGCCAGGTCCTGACGGGTGGCGTTGTGCCGTTCGATGATCGGTTCGAGCTTGTTCCAGTCCTCGTCGATCTGGCGCTCGATCTCGGCGACCGTCGGTTCGGCGTGGGCCGCCGTGGCGCCGCCGGTCAGGACGACGGCGAACGCGGCCAGGGCGGCGAGGGCGGTGGTGCAGCGGTACCAGCGTGGGCGCGGCGCAGCCGTCGTCGGGCCGGCGAGGACCGACCGTGCCGACGGTGGCCGCGGGGCATGGTGTGCCACCGGGCTCCGTACTCCTTCTTCCCGTACCGCCTACCGGGTTAGCTGACGGGTTCGGGCGGGAAGGGGACGCCCTACCGCAGAGGCTGCGGATTCACCCCGGGGTACCTGGGTCCCCGGCTCGCTCGGGAGCGACTCGGCGGTGTCGGACCGTCACCACCCCGGATGGGCGGACTGTCACCGGCCCGACGAATGACCAGAGTAGAGACGGCCGTTATCGATTCGCAACCCGTCGCGCCGTGACACACCGTATTCACATGGGCCGAGGGAGCGCGCAACCCCGGCGACGAAGATTTTCTTCTTTCTGAAGTGACAGATGGAAAGGTATTGACCAGAGGCGCCGGGCGGGGCGAAGGTGGCCCCACATTCGCCCGTCCGACCTGGGGGTCTGATGCACCTGACAGCGACATCGAGGAGCAGACGCGTCCTGCTGGCCGCCGCCGTCGCGGCCGCCCTGGCGGCGACGCCGCTCACCGCCGCCGGATCCGCCGCCGCCGCGCCGACGACCGACCGGCAGCAGCAGTACGCCGCCGCCGCGGCCGAGTACGGCGTGCCGGAGAGCGTCCTGCTCGGAGTCTCCTACCTGCAGTCCCGCTGGGACACCAACGCCGGCACGCCGAGCACCAGCGGCGGCTACGGACCGATGCACCTCACCGACGCGGAGCACGTCGCCGCCCAGTCCGGGGGCACCCACCACGACGAGGGCACCGAGGACCCGCGCGGCGACGACTCCCGCCCGTCCCTGGCCGAGGCGCACGAGCCGCCGGCCGATCCGCCTCCCGCCGAGGCCGCGCTGCGGACCCTCGACGCCGCCGCCGAGCTGACCGGCGCGAGCGAGGAGGCGCTGCGTACGGACGTCACGGCGAACATCCGGGGCGGGGCGGCGCTGCTGGCCGCGTACCAGAAGGAGATCGGCGCCCCGGTCGGCGCCGACACCGACCCGGCGGCCTGGTACGGCGCGGTGGCCCGCTACTCCGGCGCGGACAACGCCGACGCGGCGGCGGCCTTCGCCGACGAGGTCTACGGCACCATCAACACCGGCGACAGCCGGCTCACCGACGACGGGCAGCAGGTCAGCCTGCCCGCCCGCGTGGTGCAGCCGCAGCGCTCCTGGCTGGACCGGCTCAACCTGCGCAAGCTCGCCCGGCCCGACGGGCTGGAGTGCCCCGACACCATCTCCTGCGAGTGGATCCCGGCGCCCTACCAGAAGTACGGCCCCGGCGCGGGGGACTACGGCAACCACGACCTCTCCGACCGGCCCAACCGGCAGAAGATCGAGTACATCGTCATCCACGACACCGAGGGCTACTTCGGGCCGAGCGTCAACCTGGTCAAGGACCCGCGGCGGGTGGGCTGGCACTACACCCTGCGCTCGGTGGACGGCCACATCGCCCAGCACATCAAGACCAAGGACGTCGGCTGGCACGCCGGCAACTGGTACGTCAACGCCAAGTCCATCGGCCTCGAGCACGAGGGCTTCGCCGGGCACGGCACCTGGTACACCGAGGCGATGTACCGCACCTCGGCCAAACTGGTCCGCCACCTGGCGGCGCAGTACGACATCCCGCTGGACCGGCAGCACATCATCGGGCACGACAACGTCCCCGGCACCGTCGCCTCCACCGTGCGCGGCATGCACTGGGACCCGGGCCCGTACTGGGACTGGTCGCACTACTTCGACCTGCTCCGGGCGCCGTTCAAGTCGACCGGCACGCCGCGCACCGGGCTGGTCACCATCGACCCGGACTTCGCCACCAACCAACCGCAGTTCACCGGCTGCAACCGGCAGCCGCCGGGCGTGCCGAACCCGCCCCCGCCCACGGCGCCGTGCCCGCTGCGCGGCTCCTCCGCGGTGGTCCTGCACAGCGCGCCGAGCCACGACGCGCCGCTGGTCAACGACATCGCGTTGCGGCCCGACGGCACCCCGAACACCATGTACGTCTCCGACCACGGGGCCCGGGCCTCGGCCGGCCAGACGTACGCCCTGGCCGGGGTGCAGGGGGACTGGACCGCGATCTGGTACCTCGGCCAGAAGGCGTGGTTCCACAACCCCGCCTCGAAGCCGACCGCGAAGTGGTCCGTCGGTTTCGTGGTGACCCCGAAGGCCGGCAAGGCCACCATCCCGGTGTACGGCCGGGCGTACCCGGAGCAGGCGGCCTACCCGGCCGGCGTGCCCTACCAGCCGATCTCGCCGCTGCAGTACACCCTCTCCGCCGGCCAGCGGTACGCCGTCGGCACCGTGCTGCCCGGCGAGTACTACCGGGCCGTCACCTTCGACGGCTCCGCACCTGGTGACTGGACGGTGATCCGCGGCGACAACAGGTACGTGCAGATCCAGTTCGGACACCGGGTCATGTACGTCAACCTGGACGACGTGAACCTGCTGCCGTCCCCGGTGGGCGCGCCCCGCTGACCCACCGCGGCGGTTCCGGCGCACGCCGGCCAGAGCACGACGAGGGCCCCCGGTCGACTCGACCGGGGGCCCTCTCGCGCGGGCGGTGCGACGGATCAGCCGGGCCTGCGGAACCCGGCCACCGGCATGGTGTTGATGCTGGAGACGTTGACCGGCTTGCCGGCCCGGGGCGCGTGCACCATCTTGTCGTTGCCGAGGTAGAGGCCGACGTGGTGCAGGTCGCTGAAGAAGAAGACCAGGTCACCCGGGCGCGCCTCGGAGCGTGGGATGGCCTTGCCCTCGTTCCACTGGGCGCCCGTGAAGTGCGTCAGGTGGATGCCCGCCGCCTTGTAGGCGAACTGGGTCAGACCGGAGCAGTCGAACGAGTTCGGGCCGGTCGCGCCCCACACGTACGGGTCGCCGACCTGGGCGCACGCCGTCCGGATCGCGGTCCGGGCCGCGTCGCTGACCACACCGTTGATGGTCGGGCACTTCTCCGTCTTGACGGTCGTCACCGGCAGCGACGCCTCTAGCTTCTTGATGTCGGCGTCGATCTGCTTCTTCTTCGCCGCCAGGTCGTTCTGCTGCTTGGTCTGCGCGACGATCAGCGCGTCGAGCTTCTGCTTCTCGGCGTCGTACTTCTCGCGGACCTTGGTGACGCCCTCGAGCTGCCTGCGCTCGTTCGCGGCCAGCCGGTCCAGGAGGGTCAGCTGCTCGGTGAGCGTGTCCGGCTTGGCGCTCACCAGCAGCGCGCCGATCTCCTGCGACGGGCCCGAGATGTAGTAGCGGGAGGCGAGGTCACCGACCCGGTCCATCGCCAGCTCGGTCTCCAGCGCCAACGGCTGGATCTTCTTCTGCAGGTCCGCCGACTTCTTGCGGTTGACCTTCAGCTGCGCCCGCACCTTGTTGTACTGCTCGATGGTGGGCTCCAACTGCTCCCACTTCTTGTCGATCGCCGCCTCGATCTCGTCGACCGAGGGCTCGGCGTACGCGGGCGCGGCGAGCGCGCCGGCGCCGACGACAGCCGCGGCGACCAGGGTGAGCAGACGGTGGGCGGCCCGGCGCAGGCCACCCGGACGAGCAGACCGTCCCGGTGCGTGACGATGAGGGGGCATGGTTGCCACCGGCACCGACTCCTTTTGCAACCCGGCCGCCGGGCGCCTCGCGCGGAGGAAGAGGGGCGAGACAGACGACCCACAGCGGCCGGTGCCCAACCTTAGGGAAGGCACGGAGCGGAATCAAGGCGACCATCGTCCACATCACGGCTGCGCGATCGCTTGCGTACCAAGGGTGTCGGCCCGGCCGCCGACGATCGCGGTCAATACGTCGTCCAACGTCACCACGCCGAGCGGCCGACGACCGTCGCTGACCAGCACCATGTGCCGCCGCTCGCGACGCATCGACAGCAGCAGGTCGGCGAGCGTACGGTCCGGCGGCACCACCGCCAGCGGCCGGTGGACCTCCGCCGGCACGGGGGCGCGCCGGCTCACCCCGGCGTACCCGAGCACGTCCTTGACGTGCACGAAGCCGAGCACCCGGCGGGTGGACCGCTGCACCACCGGAATGCGCGACCGGCCCGTCCGGGTCGCCAGCACCTCCAGCGAGGCGGGCGAGACGTCCTCGGCGACGGTGGTCACCGTCGACCAGGGTTGCAGGGCGTCGGCGGCCGTACGCGTGTGCAGGGCGAGCGCGCCCGTGATCCGGGCGTGCTCCTCGGCGTCGAGCAACCCCTCCGTACGCGCCTGCGACACCAGCCCGGCCAGCTCCTCGGCGGTGAACACCGTCTTCACCGCCTCGGTGGCCTCGATCCGCCACAGCCCCAGCACCCGGCGGGCCGCCCACTTCATCGCCAGCAGCAGCGGCTTGGCGGCCAGGCAGAACGCCAGCATCGCCGGCCCCAGCCAGAGCGCCGACGGCTCCGGCCCGGCCAGGGTGATGTTCTTCGGCACCATCTCGCCGACGACCGTGTGCAGGAAGACCACCACGCCGAGGGCGAGCAGGAACGCCACCGGGTGGACCACCCGGTCGGGCAGGCCGACGGCGTGGAACGCCGGTTCCAGCAGGTGCGCCAGGGCCGGCTCGGCGATCGCGCCCAGCCCCAGCGAGCAGACGGTGATGCCGAGCTGCGCCCCGGCGATCATCAGTGGGATCTGGTTCATCGCCGACAGCGCCCAGCGGGCCCGCTTCGAGGTGGCCGCCAGCGGCTCCACCACGGTGCGCCGGGACGCGATCAGCGCGAACTCGCTACCCACGAAGAACGCGTTGCCGAGCAGCAGCGCCACCGTGAGCAGCAACTCAGGCATCGTCGCCCGGCTCCTCGGGGCGGACCACCCGGACCTGCTCGATCCGGTGCCGCTCCACCTCGACGACGGTGAACTCGTAGCCGGACTCCCCGACCGTCTCGCCGGCCACCGGGATGTGCCCGAGCCGGGCCATCAGGAAGCCGGCCAGCGTCTCGTACGGCCCCTCCGGCAGCCGGAACCCCGTCTGCTCGGCCAGCTCGTCGGAGCGCAGCACCCCGTCGACGAGGACGGTGGGCTCCCCGCCCGGCACCGTCAGCTCGACCGGACCGGCGTCGTCCACGGCCGCCGGGTCGAACTCGTCCGCGATCTCACCGACCAGCTCCTCCACCAGGTCCTCGGTCGTGACCACCCCGTCCGTGCCGCCGTACTCGTCGACGACGATGGCGAGGTCCGCACCGGCGGCCCGCAGCGCCGCCAGCACCCCGTCGAGATCCAGGCTCTCCGGCACGTACACCGGCTCGCGGGCCACCGACCCCACGGTGGTGTGTTCCCGGCGGGCCGGCGGCACGCCCAGCGCGTCGGGCACCCCGGCGACGCCGGTCACCACGTCGAGGGTCTCCTCGTACACCGGGAACCGGGTCCGCCCCGTCCGCCGGGACAGCGCCAGCAGCTCGGCGACGGTGGCCGTGGCCCGCAGCGCGACGACGTCCACCCGCGGGGTCATCGCCTCGGCGGCCCGCTTGTCCCCGAAGCGGATGGTCCGGCGCAGCAGCATGGCGGTGTCCGGTGGCAGGGCGCCGGCCCGGGCCGAGATGGCGGCCAACAGCCCCAGCTCCTCCGGCGAGCGGGCGCTGGCCAGTTCCTCCTGCGGCTCGACGCCCAGCAGCCGGACCAGGCGGTTCGCCGAGTCGTTCAGCCCCCGGATCAGCCAGCCGAAGGCGCGGGAGAAGCCGCGCATGGGGCCGGCGGCGGCGAGCGCGGTGGGCATCGGCCGGGCAAGCGCCAGGTTCTTCGGCACCAGCTCGCCGAAGAGCATGGAGATCAGGGTGGCCAGGGCCAGGGCGAGGAACGGGGTGAACCGGCCGGCGGTGTCCCCGGCGACCGGGCGCAGCAGCGGGGTGAACAGCCGGGCCAGGGCGGGCTCGGCCAGATAGCCGGTGAGCAGGGCGGTGAGGGTGATGCCGAGCTGTGCCCCGGAGAGCTGGAACGACAGCTCGCGCAGCGCCCGGCGTACGGTCGCGGCCCGGCCGTCGCCCGCGGCGGCACGCCGCTCGATCTCCGGCCGGTCCACCGTGACCAGGGCGAATTCGGCCGCGACGAAGAACGCGTTGCCGCTGGTCAGCAGCACGAAGCCGACCAGGGGCAGCAGCGTGGTCAGCAGCAGCCCGTCGATGCTCGCCTCACCTCGGCGCGATTCTCGCACGCCGCGGCGGCCGGGGCACGACCGAGAATCCGGGGCGCCCCGCCGGGGTTCCGGCCACCGCCGGTGCCCGGAAACGACGACGGCGGCGGCACCGTCGGGTGCCGCCGCCGTCGCTCAGGCGGTACGCGTCAGCCCGCGACCGGCGCCGTCTCCTCGGCGCCCGACGCCTGCTCGGGCTTCACCGAGCGGAGCAGCACGCTGGCCACGTCGACGACCTCGACCTGCTCGCCGGCGCCCTTGCCGTTCACGCCGTCGTTGAGCATCGTCGAGCAGAACGGGCAGCCGACGGCGACCGTCCTCGCCCCCGTGGACATGGCCTCCTCGACCCGGTCCACGTTGATCCGCTTGCCGATCTTCTCCTCCATCCACATCCGGGCACCGCCGGCGCCGCAGCAGAAGGAGCGCTCGCTGTTGCGCGGCATCTCGATGAGGCCGCCGTCGCCGCCCGCGCCGTCCCCGCCGGCGATGGCGCTGCCGAGCACCTCGCGCGGCGGGGCGAAGACCCGGTTGTGCCGGCCCAGGTAGCAGGGGTCGTGGTAGGTGACGCCGCCGTCGACCGGCTGCACGGGGGTGAGCTTGCCGGTGGCGACCAGGTGGGCCAGGAGCTGGGTGTGGTGGACCACCTCGAACTCGCCGCCGAGCTGGCCGTACTCGTTGCCGAGGGTGTTGAAGCAGTGCGGGCAGGTGGCGACGATCTTCCGCTTGCTCTTCTCCCGGCCCTCGAACGCCTCGTTGAGGGTCTCGACGTTCTGCTGGGCGAGCATCTGGAAGACGAACTCGTTGCCGATCCGGCGGGCCGGGTCGCCGGAGCAGGTCTCGCCCTCGCCGAGGATGGCGAACTTCACGCCCGCCTCGTTGAGCAGCGTGGCGACCGCCCGGGTGGTCTTCTTGGCCCGGTCCTCGAACGCGCCGGCGCAGCCGACCCAGAAGAGGTACTCGAAGTCGTCGACCTCGCCGACCCGCGGCACCTCGAAGTCCAGGCCCTTGGTCCAGTCCTCGCGGGTGTTCTGCGGGGCGCCCCACGGGTTGCCCTTGTTCTCCAGGTTGCGCAGCATCACGCCGGCCTCGGAGGGGAAGCTCGACTCGATCAGCACCTGGTAGCGGCGCATGTCGACGATGTGGTCGACGTGCTCGATGTCGACCGGGCACTGCTCGACGCACGCGCCACAGGTGGTGCAGGACCAGAGCACGTCCGGGTCGATGACGCCGCCTTCCTCGGCGGTGCCGATCAGCGGCTTGTCGCCCTCGGCCAGGGCCAGCACGTCGACGTGGGCGAGCTGGGCGGCGGTGGCCTTCTCCTCGCCGGTCAGGTCCTTGCCGCCGCCGGCCAGCAGGTACGGCGCCTTGGCGTACGCGTGGTCGCGCAGGCTCAGCACCAGCAGCTTCGGCGACAGCGGCTTGCCCGTGTTCCAGGCCGGGCACTGCGACTGGCAGCGACCGCACTCGGTACAGGTGCTGAAGTCCAGCAGGCCCTTCCAGCTGAACTGCTCGACCTGGGCGACGCCGAACTGGTCGGACTCCGGGTCGGCCTCCTCGAAGTCGAGCGGCTTGCCCTGGCTCGTCATCGGGCGCAGCGCGCCGAGGCCGGAGCCCGCGCGGCCCGGGTCACGCTTGAAGAAGATGTTCGGGAACGCCAGGAAGCGGTGCCAGGCGACGCCCATGGTGACGTTCAGCGAGATGACGATGAGCCAGGTCATCGAAATGATGATCTTGATGACGGCGGCGACGCTGACGCCCGCCTCCCAGTTCGGCAGCGCCGCGCCCACCGCGTGGCTGAGCGGGGTGGCCCAGACCGGGTACTCGAAGTGGTCGGTGGCGACCTTGAAGCCCCGGATCAGGAAGCCGAAGATCAGGACCAGCAGCACGATCCACTCGACGAAGTAGCCCTGCCACATGGTGGAGCCGGTGAACCGGGAACGGCCACCCGGCCGGGTCGGCCGGTTCCGCAGGCGGATCGCCATCAGCACCACGATGCCGACGATGCCCAGGATGCCGATCAGCTCGGTCACGCCGCCGTAGACCGCCCAGCCGCCGATCAGCGGCAGCCCGCCGGTCGGTGAGACGACCTCGAAGTACGCCTCCAGCACCAGCAGCGACAGCACGATGAAGCCGACCATCACGAACCAGTGCGCCGCGCCCACCACGCTCCAGCGGAGCATCCGGGTGTGGCCTGCGGTCTCCGCCAGCATGGTCTTCGTGCGGGTGCCCTTGTCGCCGAACCGGGTCGGGTCGGGCTGACCCAGCCGGATGACGGCCACCATCTTCATGACCGCGCGTACCGCAAGCCACACCGCCACGGCGGTGATGGCGAACGCGAGGATCGTGGTGACGATCTGGACGCTGCCCATCGAGTTGGCCTCCCGGTCTGCTGCCTGTCGAGCGGCTCGGCGACCGGGGCCGGGGTCAGGGGGCGGTCGGCGAGCCGCCTCCACCGCACCCTCGACCGGACCGGTCGATGACCTCGCTCCGCTCGGTCATGCAGTGCAGCCTACGCGCAAGGTTACCCAGCGGTAACGTGAGTTATCCCGCACTCCGGCCGCGCCGCCCTGCGCACACCTTAGGTGCCCCGGCCCGAAACCGCCGGGCAGGGGCTCCGCGCAGTGACCTGATCCTCCGGATGCCGCCGGGCGACCGCGCGGGAGCGCCCGGGCTCGGCTCGGGACGGCGACGCGGACGCTCCCGCGCCGGTGACGCCGGGCGGCAGGTCCGAGCGCCGGTTCGGCGACGCGGACGCCCGGCGCCGGTGACGCCGCCGGGCGGCGGGACTCAGCGCCAGCGGGAGAGCAGGATCAGGGAGGCGACCATCGCGCCGAAGCCCACCGCGAGGTTCCAGTAGCCCCACGACATGACCGGGTATTCCTGCTCGGAGAGGTAGTAGACCACCAGCCAGCCGATGCCGAAGACGATGAGGGCGACCGCCGAGATCGGCAGCCACACCGGGCTAGGCTTGCGCGTCGCCGCCGTCGCCGTCGGACGAACGTCCGTCGGCGGGGTGTACACCTTCTTCTTGCGGACCTGAGACTTGGGCACGACGCTCTCCAGAGGGGGTGACGACCTCGTCCGGCCTGACAACCGGGCGCGGGGGCGACGGTCCATGGCCAATAATGTTCGACAGCTAGCGTAGTCCCGAAGACCCGTCCAAGCCACGAATGGGGTCAGGCCGGTGCTCGGAGTGACCGAAAAAGGCGGGACTGTTCGGGTCGCCGCACCGGCCCGCGCCTCGGCGGGCTGAACCAGACGACGGGGAAGGAACGCTCGGTGGAGTACACATCCGGCGCGGCCTCCTGGCAGAAGGTCCTCCGGCGGGCGATCGCCGGCCTCCTGCCACGGCGCCCACGGCAGCGACGGCCGGGCTGGTCGATCGGGGTGCCGCTGATCGCCGCCGCGGCAGGGTTGCTCTTCACCACCACGGCCACCACGGCCGGCGGCACGGCCCTGCGGGAGGACCGACGGCCCCAGCTCAACCAGTTGATCGAGGACCGCCGGGCGGAGGTGGCCGCCAACGAGCAGCGCGCCGCCGCGCTGCGCGGGGAGGTCGAGGACCGCACCACCGCGCTGGCCAGCGCGGGCGGCCCGATCAAGGAGCAGCAGGACCGGGCGGCCGCCAGCCGGGAGGCCGCCGGGTTCACGGCGCTCACCGGCCCCGGGGTGACGGTGGAACTCAACGACGCCCCCCGCAGCAACGACGGCTCCCTGCCCGCCGGGGCCACCAACGACGACCTGGTCGTCCACCAGGGGGACGTGCAGGCGGTGGTGAACGCGCTCTGGGCGGGTGGCGCCGAGGCCATGTCCATCATGAACGTCCGCGTGCTGTCGACCAGCGCGGTACGCTGCGTGGGTAACACCCTGCTGCTACACGGCCGGGTGTACTCCCCACCATTCAAGATCGTAGCAATCGGCGATCCCGCCGCCCTCCAGCGGGCCCTCGCCGACTCCGAGGGAGTCCGGTTGTTCAGGGACCTGGTCGACGACTACAAGCTCGGTTACAAGGAGACCGTCTCCAACGTGACCGTGCCGGCGTTCGAGGATTCGACCACACTGCGGTCGGCGACGGTGCCACGGTGAACCGCGTGCCCGACGACTGGTCGGATGAGCGCGACGGCCGTCACCGCGACCAGGGTGACGGCCCCACGGCGTTCCTGCCCAGGGTCGACCGGCCCGCCCCGACGCGCCCCGCCCCGGCCGGAGCCTGGCCGGAGCCGGTGCTGCCCCGTCCGCACGGTCCCGGCCCGTCGACCGACGACGGTCGCCCGCCCGCCGGTTGGCCGCACGCGGCGCCCGACCCGACCCGCCATGCCGACGCCGCCCGATTCGCCGACCCGGCGCGCGAGCCGGGTCGGCCGGCGAACCCCGGCCGCTTCGCTCCCGGCCCGGAGCAGGCCCGACCCGCCACCAACCCGCCCCGGCCCGCCGATCCGGGCCGCCCAGGCACCGGCCGCCCCGGTCCCACCGGCTTCGGCCCGCCCACGGGCCACGTCGACAGCCGGCCGGCGACCGGCCCCACGGACCTCGGGCCGCCCGCCGGCCGCAGCGACCACCGTCCGTTCGCCGGGCGCACCGACCATGCCGACGACCGCCCGACCACCGGCCGCATGGACTTCGGGCACGCCGACCTCGGCCCACCCGGCGGCCACGCCGACCACCGGCCGACCACCGGCCGCACAGACTTCGGGCGCACGGACTTCGGGCGCACGGACTCTGGGCGCGCCGACTTCGGGCGCGCCGACTTCGAGCCGCCCAGCGGGCACGCCGACGACCGGCCGACCACCGGGCGCACGGACTTCGGGCGCGCCGACTTCGACCCGCTCAGCGGCCACGCCCAGCACCGTCCGGGCACCGGCCCCGCCGACTTCGGGCCGCCCGCCGGCCGGGAGGCCGGCGGGCCGCCGTCCTGGCCGGGTGGCGGCCCGGTCCGGCCGGCCACCCCACCGCAGCCGGCGTCGCCGGCCGACGCCGTCCGGCAACCGGACCCCGCCGGGGGCGCCGGCCAGGGCGGCGGACACCCCCACCGCCCGTCCGTCGACCGCCCCGCCGCCCAGGCCGGCCCGCCGACCACCGACGGGCCCACCGCCTTCATCCCGCCGGCCGGCGCGCGGCCCGCCGGGCCGTCCGCCCCCGTGTCGCCGGCCGCGTCCGACCGCTCCGCCGACCCCGGGGCCACCGCCGTGATCCCGGCGGTCTCCGGGCGTACGCCGGGCGGCGGTCAGGCCGCCCTCGTCGAGTCGACCGCCCTGATGGGGGCCGTGCCGCGCCCCCCGAAGACCGACGAGCCGGGCACCTCGAACGCTCCTGCCGAGCAGCCTCGGCCGCGCCGGGGCGAGCGGGTCGTCCAGCTCCGCCCCGAGCAGACCGGCGAGGGCTACAAGAGCGTCTACTCCGAGCTCACCCGGCCCACGCTGGGCTCGCGGCTGCGCACCGGCATCCGCGTCACCGGCGAGGTGCTGATCACCTTCGGCATGGTGGTGCTGCTCTTCGCCGGCTACGAGGTGTGGGGCAAGTCGGCGATCGTCGACGCGCACCAGAACGACCTCAGCCAGCAGTTGGCGCAGGCGTGGGGCCCGGAGGGCGACCCGACTGTCGCGCCGTCGGCCAGCGCGTCCACCAAGCCGAAGCCCCCGGTGCAGGGCAAGCCGATCGCGGGGCTCTACATCCCCAAGCTGGACAAGAACTGGGTGGTGGTCGAGGGCGTCACCCAGAAGGACATCCGGTACGCGCCCGGCCACTACCCGTCCAGCGCGCTGCCGGGTCAGGTGGGCAACTTCTCCGTCGCCGGGCACCGCAACCGGGCCACCTTCTGGCGGCTCGACGAGCTCGCCGACGGCGACGCCATCGTGGTGGAGAGCAAGACCGAGTGGTACGTCTACACCGTGACCCAGAGCCGGATCGTCCGGCCCACGCAGGTCGAGGTGGTGGCGCCCGTGCCGGGCAAGCCCGGGCAGAAGGCGACCAAGCGGATGCTCACCCTGACCACCTGCAACCCGAAGTTCGACAACTACCAGCGCCTGATCATCCACGCCGAACTGGCGCGTACCCAGCCCAAGTCGGCGGGCCGGCCGACGGAACTGGGAGGCTAGGCGGTGTACGGCTGGATCTGGCGCAAGCTCCCCTTCGGGCTGCCCGGCAAGCTCGTCGGCAGCCTCCTCATCGCCAGCGCGATGATGGCCCTGCTCTGGTACGTGGTCTTCCCGTGGGCCGAGCCCCTGCTGCCCTTCGACGACGTGCAGGTGACCCAGGACTCCGGCGATCCCGCCGGTGACGTGGTGCCGGGCGGCGACGGGGAGTCCGAGCCCGGCGACGGGCACGACCTGCCGTACGACACCGAGCGGAACAACACCCCGCCCCCATCGCCGAACGAGTGAGCCCCTGATGCGTGTCCTGGTGATCGACAACTACGACTCGTTCGTGTTCAACCTGGTGCAGTACCTGGGCCAGCTCGGCGTGGAATGCGAGGTCCGGCGCAACGACGAGATCGACGTCGCCGAGGTGGGCGGGGTCGGCGCGGCCGGCGTACTGCTGTCGCCCGGTCCGGGCAGCCCCGACCGGGCCGGCGTCTGCCTCGACGTCATCCGCCGGTACGCGGGCGAGCTGCCGATCTTCGGTGTCTGCCTCGGGCACCAGGCCATCGGCGAGGCGTTCGGCGCCACGGTGACCCGCGCCCCGGAGCTGCTGCACGGCAAGACCTCGGAGGTCCACCACCAAGGGGTCGGGGTGCTCGCCGGTCTGCCGGACCCGTTCACCGCGACCCGCTACCACTCGCTCGCGGTGCTGCCCGAGACGCTGCCCGAGGAGCTGGAGGTCACCGGCTGGACCGGCTCCGGGGTGGTGATGGCGATGCGCCACCGGACCCTGCCGATCGAGGGCGTCCAGTTCCACCCGGAGTCCGTGCTGACCGAGGGCGGTCACCTCATGCTGGCCAACTGGCTCGCCGCCTGCGGCCACCCGGAGGCGCTGGAGCGCGCCCCGGAGCTGGCCGCCGAGGTGGACGCGCGCCGCCGCGCCGCCTTCGCCGCCGGCTGAGGCTGCTCCGCGCCCCCTCCGCCGCCCTGCCGAGGCTGCCGCGCCCTCTGCCGTCCGACTGAAACTGCCGCGCGGCCGGTCCGTCCGGGCCGGTTCGGTCAGCCCTTCAGCGCCTCCCGGACCGCCGGGTCGGCCGGTGAGCTGACGGCGGGCGGCCGGCGACGAACCGCGTCCCACGCCGCCTTGCCGCTGGCGAAGTAGTCGCGGGCGGCCTTCCCGACGAGCAGGACGGGCCCGCAGCCGGTGCAGCGGGCGGTCACCCCCTCGGCGTCGACGCCGAGGTGCCGACACAGCGTCACCGCCCGGGACAGGTGGTAGGACTGGGTCACGACCAGGGCCCGCTCGACCCCGTACACGTCGCGCGCCCGGGCGCAGCTGTCGTAGGTGTCCAGGCCGTACGGGTCGGCCACGACGCGCCGCGGATCGACGCCCAGCCGCTCGGTCAGGTAGGCGGTCATCACCGTCGGTTCGTCGCCGGACGTGCCGCCCCCGTCGCCCGACACGAGGACCACCCGGGCCCGCCCGCTGTGCACCAGCTCGGCGGCGGTCTCCAGCCGCCCGGTGAGCCGGTCCCCGGGTTGGCTACGGTCCGCCGCCACCGCCGTGCCGAGGACGATCACCACATCGGCGGCCGGTGCGTCGGCCTCGTCGTGCAGGTGGCCGCGGGCGGCGACAGTCGTCCACAGCCAGGGCAGGCTGGCGAGCAGCAGCGCGGCCAGACCGATGACCGCGACGCGGATCAGGCGTCGCCGCCGGCGGGGCGACCGGCCCTCCGGCCCCGCTGCCCCCGTCACGGGCGGCACCGGGCGGTCGTCCCGTTCGTCACCGTCGTACCCAGCCCCGCAGCGTCCCGGCCGGCGGTCGCCCGGTCAGTCACCACGCGAGGAGCCCCGGCCGACCCCGCGCGGTCCGCACGCCGGCCGGCACCGCCCGCCGACGGGACCGCACGGCGGTGCCCGCCGGGGTCACCGCTCGGGAAGCCGGATCGGTGGGGTGGTCGGCAGCGGGAAACCACCGCCGCCCCCGGTGCCCGGGGTGGAGGGCGAGCTGCTCGGCGAACCGCTCGGTGAGTTGGTCGGCGACGGATCGGCCGCCGGGACGCTGACCGTGATGGTCACGGTCCTGCCCTTCGCGAGGTTCGAGCCGGGCCGCGGGTTCTGCGAGAGGACCCGGCCGGCCTCGGCCTCCGGCACCTCCCGGCCCTGCTCGACGTCGACGTCGTAGCCGGCGTCCTCCAGCTCCTCCTTGGCGTCCTCCTCGGTGGAGCCCACCACGTTCGGCACCCGGCCGACGTTGCCCTTGGAGACGGTGAGGGTCACGACGGTCTTCTCGGCGACCGGCTTGCCCTCCTCGGGCGACACCTCCAGGACGATGCCCTCCTGCTGGGCGCTGTCCTTCGACTCCTTCTTGACCTGGAAGCCCGCCGCCTCGAGCCGCTGCTTCGCGTTCTCGTAGGTGGCGCCCTTCAGGCCGATCGGGATGGCCACCGTGGCCGGGCCGCCGCAGACCTGGACGACGACCTCCTGGTTGGGCTCCAGGGAGGAGTTGCCGGTCGGCGTCTGGTTGACCACCTCGCCCCTCTTGCAGGTGGCGTTGAAGACCTGCTCGCCCGCCCTGGGCACCAGGGTGGCCTGCTCGATCCGGGCGAACGCCTCCTGCTGGGTCAGGCCGGTCACCGTCGGGACGGTGACCCGGTCCTCGCCCTGGTTCAGCAGGGCGGCGGCGAGGGCGATCACGGCGAGCACGCCCACCGCGGCGAACGTCGCGATCAGCCAGGACGACGCCCTGCGGCGGCGCGGGTCGCCGACCCGGGCCGGCATCTGCCGGGTCTGCGGGGCGCCGGGCGCGCCCGCGTAGCCACCGGCGGCCGGGGCGAGCTGCGTCGTCTCGTCCTGCGGCAGGACCGGGGTCGCCATCACCGGGCGGCCGGCGGCCGCGCGGAGCAGGTCGGCCCGCATCTCGCCGGCGCTCTGGTAGCGGTTGAGCGGGTTCTTCGACAGCGCCTTGAGCACGATCGCGTCGACCGCGGGGTTCACGTCGGGGTTGATGTCGCTGGGGGTCGGCGGGGCCTCCCGCACGTGCTGGTAGGCCACGCTGACCGGGCTGTCCCCGACGAACGGCGGATGCCCGCAGAGCAGCTCGAAGAGCACGCAGCCGGCGGCGTAGACGTCGGAGCGGGCGTCGACGGCCTCGCCCCGCGCCTGCTCCGGCGAAAGATACTGTGCCGTGCCGATCACCGCGCTGGTCTGGGTCATCGTGGTGGCACCGCTGGCCAGCGCCCGGGCGATGCCGAAGTCCATCACCTTGACCTGGCCGGTCTGGGTGAGCATCACGTTGCCGGGCTTGATGTCGCGGTGGATGATGCCGTGCCGGTGGCTGAACTCCAGCGCCGCGCACATGTCCGCGCAGATCTCCAGCGCCCGGCGCGGCTGGAGCCGCCCCTCGACGCCGAGGACCTCCTTAAGGGTCCGCCCGTTGACGAACTCCATCACGATGAACGGCAGCGTCTCGCCGGTCGGCGCGGTCTCCTCGCCGGTGTCGTAGACGGCGACGATCGCCGGGTGGTTGAGGGACGCGGCGTTCTGCGCCTCGCGGCGGAACCGCATCTGGAAGGTGGCGTCCCGGGCGAGGTCGGTCCGGAGCATCTTGATCGCGACGTCCCGACCGAGCCGGAGATCGCGACCGCGGTGCACCTCGGCCATGCCGCCGTAGCCGAGGAGCTCGCCGACCTGGTACCTGCCACCGAGCAGGCGGGCCTGCGCTGTCATCGCGTCTGTCGTCCTTCGCTCGTCGTCTCGTCGCCGCCCGGCCGGGGCAGTTCCTGTCGACGGTACGACGTTCCGGCCGGATCGTCGCGTCCGTCGGGCCGCAGCGCGCCGGACGTCACCGTCTGCGGGGCGACCGGGCCGGACTGCTGCGACTGCTCCCGCAGCTTGTAGGAAATCACGCCGGAGCAGACCAGGACCAGTACGGCCAGGAGGATGGCGAGCAACACCATCCCGGGCCGGGACCGCTGCCCGCCCGGCGGGGGCGCCGGAGGCGCGGCCTGCCCCGCGTACGCCATCGGACGGGCCGGCGGCACGGGCGCGGCGCCGCGCGGATAGCCGGGCGGGGCGACGGGCGGGCGGGACACCGGCGCGGCGGGCGCGACCACCGTGGGGCGGTGCGGCGCGACGGCCGGGCGGGGCGCCGCCGCCAGCGGGCGCGGCGGCTGCGGAACGGCGGGCGGCGGCCGGTGCGGGGACACCGGCGGGCGGGCCGTCGGCACCTGGGCGCGGCCGGGCGGGGCGGCCGGCGACGCGGGGGCCCCGGAGACCGGACGACCACCGGCGCGGGCCTGCTGGGAGAGCTGCGCCTTCAACTGCCGAGCCACCCCGGCCAGCGCCGCGGCGCTGGGCCAGCGGGCGGCCGGATCCTTCGCGAGCGCCCGCTCCACCACGGCGCGCACCGGCGGCGGGATGTCGGCGGGCAGCGGTCGGGGGGTCTCCCGGACGTGCCGCATGGCGATCTCGAGGGGATTCTCGCCCTCGAACGGGCGCCGGCCGGCAAGGCACTGGTAGGCCACCACGCCGAGCGCGTAGACGTCGGAGGCGGGTGTGGCGACGCCGCCGGTGGCCTGCTCGGGGGAGATGTACGAGGCGGTGCCGAGCACCGAGCCGGCAGCGGTGAGCTGGGCGACCAGCTCCGACCGGGCGATGCCGAAGTCGGTCAGCACCAGGGTGCCGTTGGGCCGGACCAGCAGGTTGCCCGGCTTCACGTCCCGGTGCACGATGCCCTTCACGTGGGCCGCGTGCAGCGCGTCGGCGGCCTGGGCGACCAGCGCCATCGTCCGGGCCGGGGTGAGCCGGCCGACCCGGGCCAGGGTGGCCGACAGCGCGTCGCCCTCGACGTACTCCATCACCAGGAAGGCGATCTGCTGGTCGTTGCCGAAGTCGTAGACGTCGACCACGCCGGGGTGGTTGATCGTGGCCATCGTGCGGGCCTCGCCGCGGAACCGCTCGGCGAAGTCGGGGTCGTCGAGCAACGCGGGGAGCAGGCTCTTGACCGCGACCGTCCGGCCGAGCACCTGGTCGGTGCCGCGCCAGACGTCGCCCATGCCACCGCTGGCGATCCGCTCGTCGAGGCGGTAGCGGTTGCCGAGCTGCACCCCGGGACTGAGCATGTCAGCGGCCCCCGGGGTCGGCGATGGCGGCCCGCATGATCTGCCCGGCGATCCGGGCCGCCTCGGCGCTGCCACCCTGCCCCGCCTGCTCCAGCACCACGCAGACCGCGGAGACCGGATTGCCGTTCTTGTCGAGGGCGAAGCCGATGAACCAGCCGTGGTCGGGCCGGTCCGGGGCGGACTGGGCGGTGCCGGTCTTGCCCCCGACGGTGTAGCCGTCGATCTGCGCGTTCGTGCCGGACCCGCGTTCGACGACGCTGACCATCATCTCCCGCAGGTCGTCGGCGACCTGACCGTTGACCGGCTGCCGCAGCTCCTTGGGCTTGGCGGTGTAGTAGCTGGTGGTGCGGTCGGGGGCGAGCAGCTGGCGGACCACGTACGGCCGCATCTGGCTGCCGTCGTTGGCGACGGCCGCGGCGATCATGGCGCCCTGGAGCGGGGTCATCCGCACGTTGTTCTGGCCGATCGAGGACTGCGCCAACGCGGCCGGGTCGGTGCTGCCGTCCGGGTTCTGCATGTCGCCGGTCCGGCTAGCCGCCACCGGGTGACCGCCCTCGCCGAGCTGGCCGACGGTGAGGTCCTCCTGCTCGAAGCCGAACTGCCGGGCCTTTTCCTTGATCTTGTCGGCGCCGAGCTTGACACCGAGCTTCGCGAAACCGGTGTTGCACGAGTAGGTCACGGCCGTCTTGAGGCTGACCTCGTCCTGCGGGCAGATCGACGCCGCCGCGTTGCGGATCGGGGTGCCCGAGGTCGGCGGGGTCCAGCTCGACCCGGCCGGAATGCTGGTCTCCTGGCCGATGCCGCTCTCGAGCGCCGCGGCGGCCACCACGATCTTGAAGGTGGAGCCCGGCGGCAGCACCTCGCCGATCGCCCGGTTCTTCAGCGGGCCGGCCGGGTCACCCTCCAGCTTGTTGTACGCGGCCGTCGCCTCTTCGGTGTCGTGGCTGGCCAGCGGGTTGGGATCGTAGCTCGGGATGGAGACGAGCGCCTGCACCGCCCCGGTACGCGGGTCGACGGCGACCGCCGCGCCCCTCGGCACGTCGAGCCGGTTGTTCCGCAACTGCTCGTACGCGACGTCCTGCGCCCGCTTCGAGAGGGTGAGCAGCACGTTGCCGCCGCCCGTGTCGTTGCCGGTGAACATGTCCTTGACCCGGTTGGCGATCAGCGCGTCGCTGGTGCCCGCCAGGAAGTCGTTCTCGAACTTCTCGATGCCGGTGTCGGCGAGGTTGACCGGCTTGTAGCCGAGGACGTGCGCGTACTTCGCCCCGGCCGGGTAGGTGCGGCGGTACTTCAGTTCGCCGTTGGTCTCCTTGCTGGTGGCGAGCGCGGTGCCGCCGGCCTCGATGTTGCCGCGCTTGCGCTCGTACTCGGCGACCTGGACCCGGCCGTTGTAGTCGCTGGTGCGGTATTCGTCAGCCTTGTAGGCCTGGATCCAGTTGAGGTTGGCGAAGAGCAACCCGAAGAGGACCATCACGACGACGCCGACGCGGCGCAGGGGTGCGTTCACGGCCTGATCACCTCCGTGGGGGCACCGTGCAGCTGCTCCGGCGGGCCGCCGGACGGTCGGGCCGCCTTGCCGCCACCGCCGCCGACCGGCCGGCGGGCCCCGTCGGAGATCCGGAGCAGCACCGCGATGAGCAGCCAGTTGGCCATCAGCGACGAGCCGCCGGCGGAGAGGAACGGGGTGGTCTGGCCGGTGAGCGGGATGAGCTTGCTGATCCCGCCGACGATCACGAAGACCTGGAGCCCGAGGGTGAAGGCCAGGCCGCCGGCGAGCAGCTTGCCGAAGGAGTCGCGGACCGCCAGGGCCGCCCGCAGCCCCCGCTCGACGATCAGCAGATAGACGACGAGCAGCGCGGAGAGGCCGAACAGCCCGATCTCCTCGCCGATGCCGGCGAAGATGAAGTCGTTCTGCACCTCGGGCAGTTTGCCCGGCTGGCCGCCGCCCGGCCCGGCGCCGAACATGCCGCCGGTGCCGAGCGCGAGCAGGCCCTGCACCAGCTGGTAGCCGTCCTCGTAGGGGTCCGCGAACGGGTCCAGCCAGATCTGCGCCCGCAGGTAGAAGTTCGCGAACGGCCCGCCGACGAGGTCGCCGAGGACGTACGCCAGGTAGGCGCCGCCGAAGAAGAGCACCAGGCCGATGAGCAGCCAGCTGACCCGTTCGGTGGCGATGTAGAGCGTCACCACGAACATGCCGAAGTAGAGCAGCGAGGTGCCCAGGTCCTTCTCGAAGACGAGGACCAGGACGCTGACCAGCCAGACCGCGACCACCGGGCCGAGGTCGCGCCCGCGCGGGAAGTCGATGCCGAGGAAGCGGCGGCTCGCCAGCGACAGCACCTCACGCTTGCGCACGAGGTAGTAGGCGAAGAAGACCAGCAGCGCCAGCTTGGCGAACTCACCGGGCTGGATCGAGAAGCTGTCGCCGAACTTGATCCACAGCTTCGCGCCGTTGATCTCGGAGAACCGGCTCGGCAGCACCGCCGGGATCATCACCAGCACGATGCCGGCCAGCCCCAGGGTGTAGGCGTAGCGGGAGATCGAACGGTGGTCGCGCATCACGACGAGCAGCCCCGCCGCGAGGATCACCGACAGGAGCGTCCAGGCCAGTTGTCGGCCACCGTTGCCGGCGAAGACGGCCAGGTCCGCCCGCTCGGCGGGGGTGGCGTCGCCCAGGTCGAGCCGGCGCAGGAAGCCCACCCCGATGCCGTTGAGCAGGGCGACGGCCGGCAGCAGGGCCGGGTCGGCGAAGGGCGCCAGGAACCGGATCACCAGGTGCAGGCCGAGGAAGACGGCGGTGAGCGCGGCGGCCGGCAGCCAGAAGTCGGCGGTGACCGTGTCGAGCACGTTCGCCTCGACCATCGCCCCGTACGCCGCCACCAGCACCATTGCCAGCAGCAGGAGCGAGAGCTCCGCGTTACGCCGGGACCGGGCCAGGCGCACGCCGGGCTGCTCGCCCGTGGTGGCGGGCGAGGGTGCCGGGATGGCCGCTGCGGTCACGGATCGTCCTCCGATTCGAACCGACGCTCACTCCGGCGACCGGCAGGCGGCCGGATCGAGCGTCGGCGAGACGGCGTCGGAGGGCGTGGCGTCGGGCGTGGTGGTCGGCGCGACCGGCTTCGCCGAACGGCTGCCGGCCGCCGGGCTCTTGCTGGTCGTCGGCGTGGGCGTCGCCGCGCCGGCGGTCGGCGTCGGGGTGGTGACGGCCACCGCGCTCGGGCTGGGCGGGCAGACCGGCTTCAGGTTCGGGTTGGTCGGGCTGTCGCTGGTCAGCTCGGCCAGCCGACGCTCGGCGTCCGGCTCGCTCTTGGCCGGGATGCCCTGCTTGACCTGCTCCTGCGCGGCCAGCGTGAGGTCGTCCAGGTCGGCCGGGCTGGTGGAGTGCACGGTGGAGAGGTCCATGCCGGCGATCTCGCCCTGGATCCCCCGGAACACCGCGACCTGGCCGTCCTCGGTCGCGCCGACGTAGTACTGCCGCTGGGTGTAGCTCCAGCCGCCGAAGACGGCCCCGCCGAGGAGCACGAGCAGCGCCAGCGTCGCCGCGGCGGCGCGCATCGGGCGGTGCTTGGGGCGGTCCGGCTCGTCGTCGCCGGCGGCGGGCTCCTCGGGAGCGGGGGGCCGCGGGGCGTTGAGCGCGGACGCGCGGGCGGCGGGGGTGGAGACGTCGGCGGAGGTCGCCATGCCCCGGTCGCGGGCGGCGGCACCGCCGACGATCGGGCTCGCCTCGACGATGTCCTGGTCGCTGGCGTCGGCGATGATCACCGTGATGTTGTCCGGCCCGCCGCCGCGCAGGGCGAGCTGCACCAGCCGCTCGACGCACTGCTGCGGGTCGGCGTACTCGCGCATGGTGTCGGCGATCGTGTCGGCGCTGACCACACCCGAGAGGCCGTCGCTGCAGATCAGGTAGCGGTCGCCCGGGAGCACCTGGCGGACGCTGTATTCCGGGTCGATGTCGCGGCCGTCCAGCGCCCGGGTGAGCAGCGACCGCTGCGGGTGGCTGCTCGCCTCCTCGGCGCTGATCCGACCCTCGTCGACGAGCATCTGGACGTACGTGTCGTCCTTGGTGATCTGCGCGAACTCACCGTTGCGCAGGAGGTAGGCCCGCGAGTCGCCGATGTGGACCATGCCCAGCTTGCTGCCGGAGAAGAGGGTGGCGGTGAGCGTGGTGCCCATGCCCTCCAGCTGGGGGTTGGCGTCCACGGTGTCGCGGAGCTGCTGGTTGGCGGTGCCCACGGCCGATCGCAACGCGTCGACGAGGGCGTCACCCGGGACGTCCTCGTCGAGCGGCGCCATGGCACCGATGACGATGTTGCTGGCGACGTCACCGGCGGCCATGCCGCCCATGCCGTCGGCGACGGCGAGTAGCCGCGGC
The DNA here is from genome assembly GCF_900090315.1 of Micromonospora citrea. Taxonomy (NCBI): domain Bacteria; kingdom Bacillati; phylum Actinomycetota; class Actinomycetes; order Micromonosporales; family Micromonosporaceae; genus Micromonospora; species Micromonospora citrea. Next base: position 3,438,605 of record NZ_FMHZ01000002.1, read on the forward strand.
CCGGCGTAGACGGAGTCCTGGTTACCGTCTCGGATCAGACCGCGGTCGCTGTGGGCCGCATAGCGCAGGGTCAGAGTCATGGCCGTAATTCGAGAGAAGTGCGGCCGATCCGGATCGGCACGCCGAGGGGGACGGGGGTTGGTCCGGTGACCTTAGCGCGATCCAGGTAGGTGCCGTTAGTCGAGCCGAGATCCTCGACGAACCACTGCCCGTCGCGCGGCACCAGCCGGGCGTGCCGCGCCGAGGCGTAGTCGTCGGTGATGACGAGGGTGGAATCCTCGGCCCGACCGATGGTGATCTGCGCTTCCCCGAGGGTGATCCGGGTGCCCGCCAGCTGGCCGGCGGTGACCACGAGCTGGTGCGCCGCCCTGCCCCGCTTCGCCTTCGCCGGCTTCCCCGCCTGACCGAGCGAGGCGCCGACCGCCCGTGGGGCGGCCACCAGCCGGCCCGACCGGGCGCCCGCGAACAGGTCCCGGCGGATCACCCCGACCACCGTGAACACGAAGATCCACAGCAGGATCAGGAACCCGAACCGGGCGACGGTGATGACGAGTTCCGGCAAGGCGGGTCAGCCGTCCACGCGGAAGGTCAGCGTCGTGGTGCCGAGCTGGATCATGTCGCCGGGGTTGAGCGCGACGGCGGAGACCCGCTGGCCGTTGACCATCGTGCCGTTGGTCGACCCGAGATCGGTGAGCACGACCTGGCCGCCGTCGAAGTCCAGCCGGGCGTGTCGCCGCGAGATGCCGACGTCGGGCAGGCGCAGGTTGGCCTGGTCGCCGCGGCCGATCACGGTCGAGCCCATCTGGAGGGGGTAGGTGCGCCCGTCGCCGGAGACCAGCCGCACGTTGCGGCTGCCGCCGTGGCCGGGCGGGGGACCGTAGCCGCCGCCCTGGTCGTACGCGGGGTAGGCGGGCGGGCCGGCGTCGTAGCCCGGCGCCGAGACCGGGGCCACCTCGCCACCGGTGTAGACCTCGGCGGTGACCCGGAACATGCCGGTGTCCAGCCCCTCGCCGCGCTCGATCTCGACGATCACGTCGCCGTAGACCGTCCAGGCCTGCTCGCCGATGAACTCCGCCTGCGACTGGGCCAGCTCCTGGGCCAGCGCGGCGGCGTACGGCGCCAGCCGACTGTGGTCGTAGGGCGAGAGATCGATCACGTAGCGGTTGGGCACCAACGTGCGCCCACCGGCCAGGATCGCCTTGTGCGCCTCGGCCTCCCGCTGCATGGCGTTGAGGATCTCCACGGGGTGGACCACCCCTTTGAAGACCTTGGCGAAGGCTCCCTCGACCAGGCCTTCCAGACGCTTCTCGAAGCGTTGCAGCACGCTCACCGGCTCCTCCTCGGGTCCCGAGGACATGATGGTATCCGGCCGGCGCGCGCGCAGCTCACACGCCGCTCGGCCGTCTGACGGCGGCCCGTTCGGAAGGGCCCGTGTTGTCGTGCTACTCTTTCGTCCGCCACGAACGGTACCGCCTCACGGAGGGTAATCGATCGGGGCAACGACCACGGACCGCGTACGATGTCCGGGGCCCGCTGGAGACAGCAGGACCGGCACAGACTACAGTGTTCGAGGTCAGGCCACGGGGAAGTGGCGGAATGGCAGACGCGCACGGTTCAGGTCCGTGTGCCCGAAAGGGCGTGGGGGTTCAACTCCCCCCTTCCCCACCAAAGAGCGAGGGCTCCGCAGCGATGCGGGGCCCTCGCTGCATGTCGGGGCGTGCCGTACGTCACGCTATGCTCCGATGGTTTCTGCCTCCGAAGGACCAGGAGTGGCGTGTGAGTGTCGCATTCGTGACCGGGTCGGGCGGGCTGATCGGCTCCGAGGCGGTCCGGCACTTCGCCGGCCTCGGTCTCCACGTCGTCGGCATCGACAACGACATGCGGCAGGAGTTCTTCGGCGAGGAGGCCTCGACAGCCTGGAACGTCCGGCGGCTGACCGACGAGCTGGGGGCCGCGTACTCGCACCACAGCATCGACATCCGGGACCGTGCCGCGCTCGGCAAGCTCTTCAGGCGGTACGCCGGTGACGTCGCCGTGGTGATCCACACCGCCGCCCAGCCGTCGCACGACTGGGCGGTGCGCGACCCGTTCACCGACTTCGACGTGAACGCCGCCGGCACCCTGAACGTCCTGCAGAACGTGCGCGAGCACTGCATCGAGGCGCCAGTGATCCACTGCTCCACCAACAAGGTCTACGGCGACCGGCCGAACAGCCTGCCCCTGGTCGAGCTGGAGACCCGGTGGGAGATCGAGCCGGGGCACCCGTACGAGCAGGGCATCCGCGAGGACATGTCCATCGACGCCTGCCTGCACTCCGTCTTCGGCGCCTCGAAGGTCGCGGCCGACGTGATGGTGCAGGAGTACGGCCGCTACTTCGGCATGCGGACGGCCTGCTTCCGGGGCGGGACACTCACCGGGCCGGCGCACTCGGCGACGGAGCTGCACGGCTTCCTCGGCTACGTGATGCGCGCCAACATGGAGCGCCGGACGTACAAGATCTTCGGCTACCAGGGCAAGCAGGTCCGCGACGCGATCCACAGCTCGGACGTGGTCTCGGCGTTCGAGGCGTTCTTCCGCAACCCGCGCTCGGCCGCGGTCTACAACCTCGGCGGCGGCCGGCACTCCAACACCTCCAACCGGGAGGCGTTCGCGCTGGCCGAGCAGATCACCGGCCAGGAGATGATCACCGAGTACGTCGAGGCCAACCGGATCGGCGACCACAAGTGGTGGATCGGCTCGAACGAGGCGTTCCAGGCCGACTACCCGGAGTGGAAGCAGGTCTACGACGTACCCATGATCATGCGTGAGATCTACGAGGCCAACGTGGACAAGTGGGTGCCGGCGTCATGACCGCCAGGGGCAAGCGGAACGTCCTCGGCGTGCTGGTCGACGCCACCGACTACGCCGCCGCGACGGAGCAGGTGGTGGCGGCCGCGCAGGAGCGGCGCCCGCTGGCGCTCACCGCGCTGGCCGTGCACGGGGTGATGACCGGGGTGCTCGACCCGGCCCACAACGCCCGGCTGAACTCCTTCGACGTGGTCACCCCCGACGGCCAGCCGGTGCGCTGGGCGCTCAACCTGCTGCACGGCGCCGGGCTCACCGACCGGGTCTACGGCCCGACGCTGACCCTGCACGTGCTCTCCCGCTTCGCCGACGAGGGCCTGCCGGTCTACCTCTACGGCTCGACCGAGGAGACCCTGGCGAAGCTGATCCCGGCGCTGGAGCGGATGTTCCCCGCGCTCAAGATCGCCGGTGTGGAGCCGTCCAAGTTCCGGGCGGTGCAGCCGGGCGAGGACGTCGAGATCGCCGACCGGATCAGGGCCAGCGGCGCCCGGCTCGTGCTGGTCGGGCTGGGCTGCCCGCGCCAGGAGGTCTTCACGTACGCCATGCGGCCGCTGCTGGACATGCCGCTGATGGCGGTCGGGGCGGCCTTCGACTACCACGCCGGGCTGCTGCGCCAGCCGCCGCCGTGGATGCAGCGGGCGGGCCTGGAGTGGTTCTGGCGCCTCGGCCTGGAGCCGAAGCGGCTGTGGCGGCGGTACGTGATCCTCAACCCGGCCTACCTGGCCCGGCTGGCCGCGCAGAAGACGGGCCTGTGGAAGGCGCGACCGCCGGCCCCGGCCACCGAACGCCCCACCAGCTTCGCGGTCTGACCCGGCCCGACAGCAGACGGTGCGGCCCCACCCGGAACACCGGGCGGGGCCGCACCCTGTCGGGGACCTAGAGGGTCAGGGTCCAGGTGTTGATGTAGCCGGAGTCGCCGGCGTAGACGTCCCGCACCCGCAGCTGCCAGGTGCCGTTCGCCGCCTCGCTCGACAGGTTGGCCGTGTAGGTGGTGTTGATGTTGTCCGCGCCGTCCCAGAAGCTGCTGTTCTTCAGCCGGTAGGACGAGCCGTCGGGCGCGACCAGGTCGACGACGAGGTCACCGCGGTAGGTGTGCACGATGTTCACCGCGACGGTCGAGGCCGACGAGGCGTTGCGGGCGCACCCGGAGATCGGGATGGAGCTGCTCACCGTGGCGCCCGTGTCCGGGATCGCGACGTCGGTGCCGTTGGTGCCGGAGCAGCTGCCGCCGCCGCTGCCGGTCACCGTCAGCGAGTAGGTCGCGGTCCTGCTGCCGGAGGCGGCGGTGCCCGTCACGGTCACCGTGTACGTGCCGGGCGGGGTGCTCGCCGAGGTGCTGACGGTGAGCGTCGAGGAACCGCCCGAGGTGACGGTGGCCGGGTTGAACGAGGCGGTCGCCCCGGACGGCAGGCCGCTGGCGGACAGGCTCACCGACTGGGCGGAGCCGTTGGTGGTGGCGGTGGCGACCGTGGCGGTCACCGAGCCGCCCGGCGCGGTCGAGCCGGAGGTCGGCGAGACCGAGACGGAGAAGTCGTTCGGCGGCGGCGGGGTGTCGCCGTTGACGACGTAGAGCAGCTTGTTCGGCGAGCCGGTGCCCGGGTTGGTCACCACGTTGCTGGTGGCGTTGTTCACCAGGTAGTCGCGGACCTGCTGCGGCGACCAGGACGGGTTGGCGCTGGCCACCAGGGCCGCCGCGCCGACCACGTGCGGCGTCGCCATCGAGGTGCCGCTGATCGTGTTGGTGGCGGTGTCACCGGTGTGCCACGCCGAGGTGATCGACGAGCCGGGCGCGAAGATGTCCAGGCAGGTGCCGATGTTGGAGAACGACGACCGGGCGTCGGTGTTGGTCGTCGACCCGACGGTGATGCCCTCGGCGGTGCGGGCGGGCGAGGTGTTGCAGGCGTTGCCGCCGGAGTCGTTGCCGGCCGCGAGGCCGTAGCTCACGCCCGAGTTGATGGAGTTCCGCACGGCGGTGTCGAGCGTGCTGTTCGCGCCGCCGCCGAGACTCATGTTGGCCACGGCCGGCTTGACGGCGTTGGCGGTCACCCAGTCGACGCCGCCGATGACACCGGCGTTCGTGCCGCTGCCGGAGCAGTTCAGCACCCGCACGCCGACCAGGCGGACGCCCTTGGCGACCCCGTACGCCGAACCGCCGACGGTCCCGGCGACGTGCGTGCCGTGCCCGTTGCAGTCGTCGGCCGAGCCGCCGTCGACGGCGTCGTAGCCGGAGACCGCCCGGCCGCCGAAGTCGCTGTGGCTGAACCGGATGCCGGTGTCGATGATGTAGGCGTGCACGTTGCTCGCCGTGTTCGGGTACGTGTAGGAGTTGTCCAGCGGCAGGGCCCGCTGGTCGATCCGGTCCAGGCCCCACGACGGCGGGTTGGTCTGCGTGCCGGCGATCGAGACCGTGTGGTTCTGCTCGACGTACGCCACGGCGGGGTCCGCCGCGATGCGGGCGGCGGCCTTGGCGTCGACCCGGACCTCGAAGCCGCGCAGGGCGGCGCCGTAGGTGCGGGCGACCGCGCCGCCGTGCCGGTTGACCAGCCGCTTCGCGGTGTCGCCGACGCTGCTGCTGGCGACCGAACTGTCCTTGAAGACGACGATGTAGCTGTCGGCCACGGCGGTGGCACCGCCCGCGGCGCGGATCGTGCCGACGGGCTCGGCGGCCAGGGCCGGCGTGGCGGTGGCCACCATGGCCATGGTGGCCACCCCGACGAGCAGGGACCTACGTGGAAGACCCATCTTCTACTCCCTCCGACCGGCACCCGGCGTCCGACGTCCATGGCGAGAATCGATGGCTGCCGATCAAGCAGAGGGTAGAGCGGGGCGACATGCAATTCAAACATGTCGACTTGTCTATACCATCGACGAGATGACCCCTACGGGACGCCGTTACGGGACGAACGGGGCCCACCCCGGATTCACGCCCGTCGAGAACGGGCAATGCTCTGCGTCATGGAGAGTCACCTCACCGTCCTGGCCCCGCTGGCCGCCGTCTGGCTGGCCGCCGGGTGGCTCGCGGACGGCATGCCGAGGCTGGACCTCGCCGACGACCTGCGCCGACGTGCCGGACGGGTGCTCGCCCTGACCCTGACCGCCCTGGGCCTGACGGCCGCCGTGCTGGGCGTCGGGCTCTCCAGCGGCGGCGCGACCCCGGTGGACCGGGCCGCCGCCGGCCTCACGCTCGCCGCCGCCCCGGCACTCGTGGTCGCGACCTGCACCGTGCGCCGGGTGCGCCGGCTCCGGGCGGGCGCGGGAGCGTTCGCCGCGGCACCCGGCACGCCCGCCCCGCACGGCCTGCGGGCCGCCGCCGCGCACCCGCTGGTGGGGCTCCCGCTCCAGGTCACCGGCCTGGCGGTGCTGCCCGCGGTGGTGGCGGCCGGCGCCCCCGGCCTGCTGTTCGGGCCCGGCGTGACCGGGCCTGCGATCACCGGCGGCGTGCTGGGCGTCGCCGCCATCGGCGTACGCCACGCGCTGCGACACAGCCGCCTCGCCGAGCGGGCCACACCGCCCCGGCCGGCGTCATCGCGAGCGGCCGGGCCCCTGCACGTATAGCAGCTCCAGGATCGCCCGGGTCGCCTCGAACCAGCGGTCCAGCCAGCCGGGCGGCGGCACGCTCCCCTTCGGCGGCAACTCCATCAGCAGCCCGCGCAGCAGCGGGTGGTCGACCAGCGACTCCGTCGGCTCCGTCGACCAGCCGCCCGGCGGGAACGACGGCTCGGTCAGCGGGTTCGGATCCAGCGACGGCAGGGTGAGCGGCGGGCCGCCCTGCTCCGGCGCGGTCGTCGCCGACTCCCGGCCGCCGACCTCCGTGTCGGTCGACACCACCTCGGTCAGGACGGTGTCCCGGCGCGCGCCGCGGTACTTGCCCCCGAAGCGCTCCGGCTTGCCCGGCCCGTTGGTGAGGTTGTCTGACCCGATCGTCGTCATCCGTCTCGCCTGCCTCGTTCGGTCGCGACTCGTGCGGCGGGTCGTCGACCAGCGCCGTATCGAGGGGTACAACGACACGGGCCCGATGTGGCGACGGGATGTCCGGGCTTCTTCGCCCGGCGCCGGGACGCGGGCACGGCAGTGTCCCCGCCCGGCCCGCGCGCCGGACGGGGACACCCCGTCACCTCCCGGTCAGTCCCGGCCGAACGCACCACCCCTGGCGCCGGCGACGAAGGCGTGCCACTCGCCCGGGGCGAAGACCAGGGCCGGACCCGTCTTGTCCTTCGAGTCCCGCACGCCGACAGCCCCCGTCACGTACGCCACCTCCACGCAGTTGTCACAGTTCGGCCCGCTCTTCGAGCTCTTGAACCACGCTGCCTGCGTCAGGTCCACGGGGAACCCCTTGGTCGCCATTTCCACAACGGCTCCTCTGCCAGTTTCGCGATGTGTGCGATGGACTCCTCCGGACGCATGGCAGCCGATCGGATGTGATCGAAGATGAAGCTGTACTTCTGCAGTTCGTCGCTCTTCTCCAGGAAGAGCCCACCCGTGGCGTTCTCCGCGTACACGACATCCGGATCACCGGGCTCGGGGAAGCTGAGGATCGTGAAGGTCCCGTCCATGCCGGCGTGCGCCCCCACCTCGAAGGGCAGGACCTGCACCGTCACGTTCGGCAGCTCGGCCACCTCGACCAGCCGTTTGAGCTGGCCACGCATCACTTCGTCCCCGCCCACCGGCCGGCTCACCACCGCCTCATCGAGCACCACCCACAGATCGACCGGATCTTCCTGAGTCAGCAACGACTGACGGCCGAGCCGGACACGGACACGTTGTGCGACCTGGTCGGCCGTGAAGTCCGGGCGGGCGGCGCGGATCATCGCGCTCGCGTACTCCTCCGTCTCCAGCAGGCCGGGCACCACCTGCTGCTCGTACGCCCGGATCGAGCTGGCCGCCGCCTCGAGCCCGACGTAGGCCCCGACCAGGACGGTGCTGTACGGGTGCCACCAGCCCTTCTGCCGCGCCTCCCGGGCGATCTGCACCAGCTCGTCGCTCTCGGCACCCACCACGCCGTAGATCCGGAGCATGTCCCGCACGTCGCGCGGGGTCGCCGTGGTGTGCCCGGTCTCGATCCGCGAGATCTTCGACGCCGAGCACTCCAGCTGCTCGGCGACGACCTCGATCGTGATCCCGGCCGCCTCCCGCTGCCGGCGCAGTTCCGCGCCCAGGCGGCGGCGCCGGATGGTCGGGCTGCGCCGCTCACTCACGGCCGTGCCCCCCGCCCGCTGGTCGGGACCCCCGGCTGTCGGCCCTCACCGGTCCACCTCCGCCTCGCGCGCGCCGCTGTCGTCGTCCCCGCCGGGGCGCGACCGTCTGTTCGGCGGGCGAATCGTCCGCGGCGTGGGGTGGTGCCGGTCATCGGCCGGCCGCGACGGCGAAACCGGCCCCCAGTGTGCCGCCCATACGTGAACCGCTTCAAGCGCCGCTTCGCGCGAGCCGCTCACGTATCGGCAAAAGTCGACGTGCAACTTGCATGAAGCACGTCGCTGATGCAGTCTGTGCGTATGGCACGGGTTACTCACCGTCTCCGTCCGCTTCCCCGCCGTGGTGACCCCACGGGCTCCGGGACGCGGGCCGGTGGGATCGCCCGTCCTCCGACAACCAGACGTGCCCCGGGTTGATGACCCCGCCGCTGCACGCCAGTCGGCTGCGGCGGCGGGAGCGGTTACCCGGAGCAGCCGGGTGATGGTCGGGTGGCGGCTCGCCACCAGCGGTACGGCCCGACCACCACCGCCCGCACCACCGGTTCACGAGGCACGACCCCGTCGCCGGCACCGAGACGTCCCCCGACCCGCTCACGCCGGCCCGTCCGCCGGCCGATCCCTACCAGGAGCCCATGTGCTTCCCCGCTCTGGTGACGTACTGCACGTGACTCGCGCGGCGAGTGTCCAGTTCCTCAGACCCATCATGTTCCGGGTGATCCGGGTGCTCGACTGGCCCACCTACGACGGGTGGGTCTGGCTCGACGGCTACGAGTTGAACGCATCGGGGGACGCGGTCAGCCGGCGGTCGATCTTCGTCCAGCGGGAAGGGCTGCGCCAACTGCGGGCGGCCCCCGAGCCCCGCCCGCACACGGTGCGCGCGCCGCGTCGGCCGGTCGCCCGCACCCCGGTCCGCGTGGGCTGAGCCGCGCGATCGGCAGTCGGAGGGCGTGCCGCGCCATAGAATGAGGTACGCCCACCCCGGCAGGTTCCACCCCGCGCGTCCAGGACCCCGAACCTGGGATGGCCATGGTCAATCAGCCCGCCGCGCGGCGGCACCACCGCTCCCGTATCGCCTACGCCTTCGGAGTCCTGGCGCTGATCGGCGCCGCCACGACACTTGTGGTCGTGGTCCGCGACCCCGCCCTGTCGTCCACCACCCGGCTGACCGCCCCGGTCCCCGCACCGGAGATCACCGTGGTCGACGACGACCCGTCGGACGACGAGTGGCAGGACCCTTTCGACTCCCCCTACCCGGGGGACGGCGACGACGCGTTCGGCGCCGCCGACGAGCCCGGCACCACGGCCGACATCGACTCGTCGACCGGATCGTCGGGCGGGACGACGGAGGCCGCCGGCCACTCGCCGGACGACGCCCGCCGCTCCCTCTTCTGGTCCGGCATCTTCGGCCTGGCCAT